>JAZDLC010000001.1:0-2943 GCA_043802345.1 Planctomycetota bacterium
CTCTTTCTGTCTTCCGTCGCCGTAGCACCCGGAGGACTTCCCTGGCCGGATCGGCCCATTCAGGCATCGTCGCGGCCGGCAAGGCGGCACGCGGCCCACACCCAGGCGTCGAGCAGATCGAGCCCGACTCTGTCCGCTCGCAAACGTCGATTTTCTGGCATCCGCTGACCTGGTTCGGTGCTTGAAAGGGCCGGGGAGCGAGCCCCCATCTGGCGATTCCTTCGCGTATTCGGATGGCGGGCAGTTGGGGCAATCCAGTATCCTGGGACGTGACGATGGAGAGATCTGGCCGTTGGCCTGGGAGAATGCTGATGTTCTGGCCGCGATGGGGTGTGGTCGTGTTGGGGTCTGTGGTGGCCATCGGCGTGTCCCACGGCCCCGTATCCGCGAGAGTCGTCTTGTCCTCGCCCGGCGCCTCCGACGAAGTCGCCGAGCTGTGTGCGGCGTTCGACCTCGCACTCAAGCATCGACCAAGACCCGCCGTGGAACCTGTCGGCGAGATCTGCTGCCGCTTCAAGCAGCTGCTGCCGGAAGCTGAGAGAGCTGACCGACTGAAGATCACCAACTCCGTCAGAGGAGCATTCAATCTGAGTCCCCCTCCGGGAGACGCGCGGGTCCAAGTGCTGGCGGCAGACTGTCTCTCTGTTGCGGGTGGCGACGGTCTGAAAGCGTTGCGGTGGGCTCTGGGGCGCAAATCGCTGGAGATGAACGCGAAGCTCCTGGCCGATGAGTGCCGTGCGCGACTGGAGGCCAAGGCGGCCGTCATCGAGGCGATCGGGAGTTTCGAGGACCCCAAGACTCTGCCGCTACTCCTTGAGTGCCTGCAGCAGGATTCACTAGAGACCATCGTCGCCTCCTGCAACGCAATCAACAAGTTCGGTGACCTGCCCCTGCAGAAGCGCAAGCCGGTCGTCGAGCAAGTCATCAAGCGGTACACCGCCCTAGTGATGCAGGAGTATCCGGGTCTCGGGTCAGGCCGGCGGAGTTTTGTTGGGAGCGTGGGCGGAGAAACGGACTGGACCAAGGTGAAGATGCCGATCAACCTCACCATTCAGACACTCACAGGTCAGGAGCTGTACACCGCCAAGAGCTGGCGCGAGTGGTTCCGCGCTCACGAGAAGGACAGAGAGTGGCCGAAGGGGCAGTTCAAGGAGGAGAATCCTTGGGCCAGGATCACGTCCCGCGGCCCAGAGCCCCGAGACAAGGGAAGTCGTGGCAAGCCGTAGCACCGAGTATGCTCGACAGTAGCTCGCCATGGTCGCATCGCGCGGGACCTGAGTGGCCCACCGACTCCCGCCGAGAACCCCCCGCGCGGCACGAAGGAAGGCGCGGCGGATCACGGCGGCGTAGCGGCTGTCGGTGCTCATGGAGTTGGTCGAGGTCTGCCGGAGGGAGGCACGAATCCGGGAATGACCCGAGCGGAATCAGCGGCCCCGTTGCCAGTAGTACGTCGCAGAAGACGGTTCTAACTCTGGTCCGTGGGGTTCTGGAATCACTTGGAGGGAGGCGCAGTCGCTTTCGGAGCGAGCATCGCCGCTGGAGACGAGGCACGGGCGCGGTGAACCGATGGCGGGCGGCACACAAATCAGTGCATCCTGGTTCGGACCGGGCTGTTGAGACGAGGTCCACCCGACGAGAACCGACTCGACCAGAAGAGATTCTCGATTTTCTTGAGACCGAATCGCGGTCGGCGGCATATCGGTATTCGGAGACAGAGCTGACCCTGAGTCGGGGGATTTCGTCAGCGGGTCCCGAGTGTGTGGACCCGCGACCCCTCCTCCGCCTCTGGTTCGGTCTTGAGCACGTCCCGCAAGGAAGGACCGAGGATGATGGTCGCGCCCACGCCACCCTTACCCGACACCGCCAACCCCAGCGCGCTCGACCGCTCCCCCGGCAGCTACAGAGCCGCACCCTTCCCACTCCTCTTCCGCCTCGCCGCCCCCACCTGATTTCTTTCGTGATTTCCCGTTAGAACTGCCGGCACGCCGCATTCAGACGGGGGGACCCGGAACCCATTCTCGCGCAGGTCGAGCGCAACGTTGATGAGATTCCTGGGAAGACTGAATTGACGCAACGCACCACGCCACGCCGCATCGATGCCGTCAGCGCTCGTCGCATGACAGGGTAGGAGGGGATGGCTTGCGGCGGAGAGGGTGCCCGGGAGCGCGGCGTCGCCCTGATCCTGGCCTTCCTCGTGATCATGATCCTGGTCGTCATCGTCGGACAGATCTCCGTCACGTCCGCCGTCGAGCGTCAGGTCGCGGGATGCGAGCTCGACGAGATGCGCATAGAGTACGCGGCCCGCGGCGCGGTGGAGGTCGCGAAGGCGCTGCTGGTGCGGGATGCCCGCGAGGGCCTGCGGGGAACGACCGCGGCCAGGCCCCTCCTCCAGACGGTCTCGCCGGAGGTGACCCCGTTCGCGGCCGTCCGCGACTTCAAGGACACTCCGGAGGCCGAGGTCACCTCCGAAACGGGAGCGGCCCCGCGGCATGTGGGACCTCACATGCCCCCCGGCGAGCGCCAGGTGGACTCCTTCCTGGACGCCTGGGCCGATCCGGAGGCGTGCCACCGGACCTTCGCGGGGAATCTGGATGTCACGATCCGGATCGTTGACGAGGACAGCAAGATCAACCTGCTCTGGCTGATTGCGGAAGACGCCCGGCTCCAGGACCTGTGGAAGGACCGGGTGAAACACCTCCTCGACATCTTCCGCGAGGACACGCCGCACGACCTGAGCCTCGGCGAGGCGGAGCAGATCGCCAATGGGATCGAGGACTGGCTGGGGGGCCGGCGCAGCGGGGTCTTCCCGACGCCCAGCCTCTCGACGATGACCCGGCAGCAGAAGATGGCGGTCTTCGGCAAGGACCGCTTCGCCGGCGACGATCCGGACGGCCCCGTGCGCTTCCCGCTCGGCCTCGACGAACTGCTCGCCGTGCCGGGGCT
>JAZDLC010000002.1:0-5692 GCA_043802345.1 Planctomycetota bacterium
AGGAGAAGAGGAGGCAGCGAGAGAAGAGGAGGTAGCGAGTTTGAGAATCGCTCGTGACACAGGCTGGCTTTCTCGTGGGAAGGCCAACAAGCCTGAAACCCAACCTCACGAGTAGTGGAGGACACGCGATGAGCAAGCGACAGAAGCGCTTCGAGGTGCTTGAACAGCGTGCGGTGAACAAGGACGGCTTCATCAAAGAGTGGGTCGATGTCGGCCTGGTCGCGATGGACAGCCCCAACGACCCCACTCCCGGGATCAAGATCAAGGACGGCAAGGTCGTGGAGCTGGACGGCAAGAGCCGCGAAGCCTTCGACATGATCGATACGTGGATCGCGAACCACTGCATCGACACGTCCGTCGCCGAGGAGGCGATGGCGGTGGACTCGCAGGAGTTCGCGCGCATGCTCGTGGATATCAACGTCCCCCGCTCCGAGGCCGTGCGCCTGTCCGTCGGAATGACGCCGGCCAAGATCGTGGACGTGCTGAAAAGGCTGAACGTGGTCGAGCTCATGATGGCCATGCAGAAGCTGAGGCCGCGCCGCACGCCTGCCAACCAGGCTCACGTGACCAACCTGAAGGACACGCCCGCGCTGCTGGCAGCCGACGCGGCGGAAGCGGGGTATCGGGGCTTCGCCGAGATCGAGACGACCGTCGGAATCGGGCGCTACGCTCCCATGAACGCCCTCTCCCTGCTGGTCGGCGGGCAGGTTGGCCGCCCGGGGATGCTTTCCCAGTGCGCCGTCGAGGAGGCCCTCGAGCTCGCCATGGGCATGCGCGGGCTCACGCACTACGCCGAGACGGTGTCGGTCTACGGGGCGGACCAGGTGTTCGTGGACGGTGACGACACGCCGTGGTCCAAGTCCTTCCTCGCGTCCGCCTACGCGTCGCGGGGCCTCAAGATGCGGTTCACGTCGGGGACGGGATCCGAGGTGCAGATGGGTTATGCCGAGGGCAAGTCCATGCTGTACCTCGAGATCCGCTGCGTCATGATCACCAAGGGCTGCGGTGTCCAGGGGCTCCAGAATGGCTCCATCAGCTGCATCGGCGTTCCGGGAGCGGTGCCGTCCGGCATCCGCGCCGTGTTGGCCGAGAATGTCGCCACCGTTCTGATGGACCTCGAGGTGGCCTCGGGCAACGACCAGACGTTCACCCACTCCCCCATCCGGAACACCGCTCGCATGCTCATGCAGTTCCTTCCCGGCACGGACTTCGTCTTCTCCGGCTACAGCGCCGTGCCGAACTACGACAACATGTTTGCGGGTTCTACCCACGACTCCGACGACTATGACGACATGCTCGTGCTGCAGAGAGACCTCCAGGTGGATGCCGGCCTGCGGCCGGTGAAGGAGGAAGACGTCATCACCGTGCGGAACAAGGCCGCGCGAGCGCTGCAGGCCGTGTTCGAGGAACTGGGCCTGCCCGCGATCACGGACAAGGAGGTCGAGGCGGCCACCTATGCCCACGGCTCCAAGGACATGTCCGACCGCAACGTCCCGGAGGACCTGCGCGCCATCGACGAGATGATGAAGCGCGAGACGACCGGGCTGGACGTCGTCCGTGCCCTGGCAAAGCACGGATTCGACGACGTGGCGGGCGGCGTTCTGAACATGCTGAAGCAGAAGGTCTCCGGCGACTACCTGCAGACGTCGGCGATCATCGATGACCGTTTCGAGGTCCTGAGCGCGGTCAACAACCCCAACGACTACCAGGGTCCCGGCACCGGATATCGACTCGAAGGCCCGAGATGGGAAATCGTGAAGGACATCCCACAGGCGATCAGCCCAGAAGACGTGTGAGGGCGTCTGTGGGAACGGAAGTCAGAGCATCCTTCCGCAAAAGAGGAAGAAACGATGAACTCTTCGGCCCTTCAGTTTAGGGAAATCGGCGAAGCAAAGCTTGGTACCGACAGAGGCGAGGTTGTCATCGGTGTCCCTCCGGCGTTTGGCACCGTGATGACCAAGACGATCATCGACATTCCGCACAAGGACGTCCTCCGGGAAGTGATGGCGGGCATCGAGGAGGAGGGCCTCAAGGCGCGCTTGATCCGAGTGAACAAGACGGCAGACGTGGCCTTCATCTCCCACGAAGCCGCCAAGCTCAGCGGGTCCGGGATCGGCATCGGCATCCTGTGCAGGGGCACGTCGGTCATCCATCAGAGGGACCTGGCTCCTCTCCAGAACCTGGAGCTCTTCTCCCAGAGCCCGCTGGTCGACCTGAAGACGTTCCGCGCCATGGGTCGAAACGCAGCCAAGTACGCCAAGCGGGAGAACCCGAACCCGGTACCCGTGCGCAACGATCCCATGGCCCGGCCCAAGTACCAGGGGCTCGCGGCGCTGCTCCACAACAAAGAGGTCCAGTACGTGAAGCCGAACACGCCGAGCACCGAGCTTGCGGTCAAGTGATCGTCGGCATCGGTGCTGAGGAATCCAGGAGACGACAACACAAGCTGGATGCTGCGCAGCCCAGGAGGTAGAGCTCATGGCTCAGAGCAAGCTCGGTGTAGATGACTACCCTCTCAGCACCAAGAACCCGGACCTGGTCAGGTCAGCGACAGGCAAGGGTCTCGCCGATCTCACACTGGACAAGGCGGTGGCTGGAGAGATCAGCTTCGCCGACTTCAAGACTCGCCCCGAGACCCTGGAACTCCAGGCCCAGATCGCGGAGAGCGCCGGAAGGCCTCACATCGCAGGAAACCTGCGGCGAGCCGCGGAGATGACCCGCATTCCAGACAAGCGGGTGCTGGAGATGTACAACGCGCTCCGGCCCTACCGGTCGACCAAGCAGGAAATGCTCGACATGGCAACGGAGCTGGAGTCCCAGTACCAGGCGCCGGTGTGCGCGGCCCTGGTGCGGGAAGCGGCGGCGACCTATGAGAAGAGAGGACGGCTGAAGAACTGATCTTGCGCGGGGAACCCGAGCCCGCGGCCTACGTCGCCGGAGTGGATGTCGGCAACAACACGACCGAAGTCGCCGTTGCCAAGCTGGCGGCCGATGGCGAGGCTCGCTTCGTCTCGAGCTCGATCGCGATAACGACCGGCATCAAGGGAACTGCCGGAAACGTCGTCGGTATCGTTGACGCACTCAAATACGCACTGAAGCCGCTGGCCCTGAGGTTCTCGGACCTCAGGGCCGTGCTTCTCAACGAGGCGGCTCCGGTCATCGGCGACGTGGCCATGGAGACGATCACCGAGACAGTGATCACCGAGTCAGCCATGATCGGCCACAACCCGGCCACGCCGGGTGGTCGGGGCCTGGCTCTCGGCGTCACCATTCGGCTGGAACAGCTGGAGACGGCCTCTTCGTACGAGGCCTACATCGTGATCATCCCCGGTGAGACGGACTTCGAGGAGGCCGCCCGTCTCCTGAACCGGGGAATGTCGACCGAGTTGCGTATCGCCGGGGCCATCGTCCAGAAGGACGATGCCGTCCTGATCCACAACCGACTGGACCGGCCGATGCCCATCGTGGACGAGGTGCAGGAGATCGGCCGAGTTCCCGTGGGAATGCTGGCCGCGATCGAAGTTGCAGCGCCCGGAAGATCCATCGAGAGGCTCTGCAACCCCTATGACATCGCCACCCTGTTCGCCCTGGATCACGAGCAGACTCGAGAGGTGGTACCCATCGCGCGAGCCCTGACGGGCACGCGCAGCGCGGTGGTCATCCGGACTCCCCACGGCGACATTCAAACGCGCCGGATCCCCGCCGGGAAGCTCAGGCTGATCGGTTCCCGGCGGGAAGCCGACGTGCGAGTGGAGGACGGAGCCGACGCCATCATGGCCCACGCGGGGAAGGTCGCCCCCCTGCTGGAGATCCAGGCGGAACGGGGAACCCACGTGGGGGGCATGTTCGAGCACGTGCGCACGGTGATGGCCGACCTCACGCAGCAGGCCGTCAGCGCCATTCGGGTCCAGGACATCCTGGCGGTGGACACCTTCAAACCGCAGCGGGTCATCGGAGGGCTGGCCGGAGAGTTCTCCTTGGGAAACGCCGTGGGGTTGGCCGCCATGGTCGAGGCCGACAGGATCCCGATGCTGCGCCTCGCCGGCCGGTTGGAGGAAGAGATCAAGATACCGGTGGTGATCGAGGGAGTCGAGGCCGAGATGGCCATTCGAGGCGCCCTGACCACTCCCGGGATCAAGCCGCCGTTGGCCGTCCTCGATCTCGGGGGAGGATCCACGGACGCGTCCGTCATCAACCTTGCGGGGGAGATCCGGAGCGTCCACCTGGCGGGAGCGGGGGACATGGTCACCCTGTTGATCGATTCGGAGCTCGGCCTGGGGGATCGGAACCTCGCCGAGAAGATCAAGCACTACCCCCTGGCAAAGGTCGAGACGCTATTCCATCTGCGGCACGAGGACGGATCGGTCGAGTTCTTCCATGAGCCCCTTGATCCCCGCCTGTTCGGGCGGGTGGTCGTGGTCACCGACGAGGGTCTCGTTCCCCTCGAAACTCGGGAGCCGCTGGCCAAGATCACCGCGGTTCGGCGGCAGGCGAAGCAGAAGGTCTTCGTGAGAAACGCGCTTCGCGCGCTGGAAAGGGTGGCCCCTGCCGGGAACATCCGGCTCCTCAGCTCCGTGGTCCTGGTGGGCGGCTCAGCCCTCGACTTCGAGATACCCCGCATGATCACCGACGCCCTGATCGACTATGCGGTCGTGACTGGCAGGGCGAATGTCCGGAGTGTAGAGGGACCCAGAAACGCAGTCGCAACGGGCCTCGTGCTTGCCTACGCGGAAGAGAAGAAGGGAGGAGAAGAATGGACTGCTCCACGCCGGCCGTGATCCAGCGAAGCGAAGAGGAACGGCCGGCTGTCTGGATCCTGGCCTGCCCTCCCGTGCCCGAGCGCATAGTGTGGGCCATCCAGTGTGGGCTGGAGGAGGAAGGGATTCCCGCCGTTCTTCGAAACGGGCCGGAGGGTCCCGCGGAAGCCCTGGCGAAGCAGGCCGCCGAGGGGTCGCCTCTCGCCGTGGGAATCGGCGTAAGCGGTATCGAGAAGCTGGTGGCCGTGCGCCTCCGGGAGCTGCCGGGTGGTCGCCCGCTGTTTGAGCTGGCGGCTGAGACGTGCAGCATCGAGCAGTTGCGCCGAGTGGGCGCGAACGCCGCTCGGCTCGTCAAGGGGGATCCGCTCGCGCACCTGGATGACCTGGCCTCCAATGCCACCGCGGAAAGGGGGTAGTCGGCTGATTGCTCATCAGTCCATGCCCCACTCATCGGGCAGCCTGCGAGCCGCCCTCTGCAGGAGGCCCGACGCCTCGTAGATGCGGCGCATCGGGCCCATGATCAGCCCAAACGTGAAGTCGGCGACAGGGATCGCCTCGCGGCCGACGGTATAGGTTACCGGGATGCCGTGCTGTGTCGCCGCGGCGACATCGACAGTGGCGTCCGGGCCGCCGCGTGTGCTGGAGATCAGGGCCAGCTTCGAGTTCGCCTCGATCGTCTCCGCCGAGACCGGCTCGTTGCAGCACCCGGGTCCCTGGACGTACCGGCGGACGCGCCGGCGCCCCGCCCCCGGTCAGCTCGCCGGGGCGGACCGACCCGTGATCGCAGCAGCGACCGCGTCGAGGACCGAGGCGTCCTCGATCGTCGACGGAACCGTGTACTCGCGTCCGTCGGCGATGGCGCGCATGGTCGCTCGGAGGATCTTGCCGGAGCGGGTCTTGGGGAGCCGGGGGACGATCTCGACGTCGTGGAAGGA
>JAZDLC010000003.1:0-4648 GCA_043802345.1 Planctomycetota bacterium
CCTTTCGCGACCGAGGCGCTGGACGCCTCCGGCGAGGAGCTTCGCAGAATCGGCAACGAATACGGCGCCGTCACGGGGCGGCCGCGGCGGTGCGGCTGGTTCGACGTGGCGCTGCTCAAGTACACTTCGATGCTGAACGGCTTCGACAGCCTGGCGATCACTAAATTGGATGTGCTGGATCACTTGCAGCAGATCCCAGTCTGCGTCGCCTACCGGTACGGCGGCCGTGAAACCCTGGAAATGCCCGTGACCACCCGCGGCCTCGCCGCCATCGAGCCCGTCTACACAGTGCGGCCCGGCTGGGCTTCTCCGACGGTCGGGATCACCCGCTACGAGGACCTGCCGGAGCGGGCGCGGGAGTACCTTGAGTTCCTCCAGGCCAGCGTGGGCGTCGAGATCGGCTGCATCTCAACGGGACCGGAGCGCGACCAGACCATCCTCCGGCCAGGCTCCCGGCTCGCTGGGTTGCTGGCGCGGTAAGTTGCATCGGGCAGGAATGGCACTATACTGTTGACTGGATTTGTTCGTGCGGTTATGAGTGAAGGCCTCCCTGATCCTGAAGAAACTCTAGGCCAGTTCAACCGCCTGTTACGCGAGTTGCTGAGGGGGCAGATCAACCGAAACACTTTCCGGCCGTGGGAAGTGGAACTGCTCCTGGACATCGAAAGCTGCAACCTGAGAGACTCCTCCCGGGATGGCGTCCTGCGGCGCTACCAGAAGGCCGTGCAGCGCCAACTCACGCGCGGCATCACGCCGCCGATGAAGCTCTCCGAGTTCCTGAACCGCAAATCCTGAGCTGCGCTATCCTGAGACTTGTTGAAGAAAATCACCAAACGGAGTGTGGCATGGGTGTGAGCAACGGCCCCCGCAAGGTCTTCTGCGTCAAGTTTCAGAAGGAGATGGAGGGCCTGGAAGAGTGCCCGTTCGATAACCATCCGCTCGGACAGCGCATCTACGACAACGTCTCCAAGAGGGCCTGGCTGATGTGGGTCGACCAGATGAAGATGATCATGAACGAATACCGCCTCAACCTGGGCCGGCGGGAGCATCAGGAATTCCTGTTGAAGCAGATGGAAGAGTACTTCTTCGGTGAAGGGGCCGCGCTGCCCCCCGATTTCGTCCCGCCGCACAGCGGGCACTGACCGCCGGCAGCCGCGCGCTAGGAGGACCGGGCGAAGTAGAGGTTCACGGCGCGCTCCAGGTCGGTCCGGGTCATGCGCGGCTGGCGCGCTTCATACATGCTGATCGACAGGAGAATCCGGCAGATATCGGCCGGGTAACAGGCTCGCAGCACGACGCGCCCGTCCCGGAGGCAGAGGGAGCGCATGTAGGCCGCCATGTCCTGGTCGTAGGGAATCCCCTTGGCGAGCGCATACCGCCGCAGAATCTCGTCGAAGACGCCGGCCGATACCTCCTCCACCAGGATCTTGTTCTGAATGCGCCGCAGGAATGCCTCGTCGGCCAGACTGGCGGGGTCGAGGTTCGTCGCGAAAACGACCATCAACTCGAAGGGGATCTGGAACTTCACGCCGTAGCGCAGCATGAGGTAGTCGACGTGCCGGTCCAGGGGTACGATCCAGCGGTTGAGCAGGTCCCGCGGCGGGATGAGCTGCCGGCCGAAGTCGTCGATCACCAGAATGCCGTTGTTGGCCTTCATCTGGAGCGGCGCGGCATAAGTGCCCGAAGCCTCGTCCATGCGCAGCTCGAGCATGCTGGGGACCAGCTCGCCGCCGGCGATGATGCAGGGCCGCCGGCACCTTACCCAGCGCGGGTCGTGATCCACCTCGTCATCCTGGGAGCCGACCTGCTGGTGGACGACCGGATCGTAGAGCAGGATGATCTGTCCGTCGACCTCGACGGCGTGAGGGATCAGGATATCGTCGTCGTAGAGGCGGACCAGGCGCTCGGCCAGCGAGCTCTTCCCGTTGCCGGTCGAACCATAGAGGAACAGCGCGGCCTGCGAGATGAGGGCCGGGCCGAGTTGATCGAGCAGCGTGTCGGTCACCACCAGGTCGGACATGGAGTGGCGAAGCCGCTCCCGGTTGACCTTGAGTGTGGCCATCTGGGCCCGGATTCCGGAGCTGTATTGCGCCAGAGGCACGGGGCACGCGCCGGCGTACTGCGACATCTGGAACCGCTCGGTGGCGAGCGCGCGGCCAGGGCCGGACAGCATGAAGCTGTAGTCGTTGCCCACCATGCCCAGCACCTCGACCAACTGGCGGTGCCGCATCTGGCGGAAGACGGTCTCCACCACGGAGGGTGAGAGCTTCAGGGTCTTGCTCAGAGACGAAAGGGTGCTCGTCCTTTCGATGAAAACACGCCTCAGGACGAGGTCCTGGACCACTATGTCGGAGATGCCGAGCTTCTCCAGGGAATCAGGAATGTGCGGGGAGAATGAAGGCCTCTCCGCGGTGTAGCTGCCCGCGCTCATACTGTAAATCTACATCAGTTGGAGCACCGCCGAGCGGTGGGGGGTCAGATCGCCTCCACGCGCGGGAGCCGGAGGC
The DNA here is from genome assembly GCA_043802345.1 of Planctomycetota bacterium. GTDB lineage: Bacteria > Planctomycetota > B15-G4 > B15-G4 > JADJEK01 > JAZDLC01. The sequence goes on from JAZDLC010000003.1 coordinate 2,508, forward strand.
CGTCAATCTAGTGCATGCGGGTGATTCTCGTCATGATGCTGCTGGTGGTCCGGCTGGCTGCGGCCACCGATCCCGCCGACGCCCGCCGGCTGTTCCAGGACGGGGAGAAGGCCGAGCGGTCAGGCGATATCACTCGCGCGTATCTCCTGTATTCCCAGGCTGTTGCACACGATCCTTACAACCTGGAATACCACCGCCGCCGGGAGTTGCTCCGGGTTCGGGTGGCCCTTAGTCCGGAGCCGTCACCAGCGTCCGTAAAGCCTGCGGCAGAGGCGCACCCGCCTGCCACGGAGTACCGCGAGCCCTTGCCGCCGATTGAGTTGAAGGTCCCGCCCGGGCGCAAGGATCTGGACCTGCGCGGCGATGCCCGGGCGCTTTTCACCGAGGTCGCGCGCGCCTTCCAGATCGAGGCCGTCTTCGACATGGACTATCAGGCGGGCGCCGCCATCCCCTTCCGGGCGAGCGGGGTCGACTACCGTGAGGCTCTGCATGCTCTGGAGGCCGCGACCGGATCGTTCGTGGTGCCGGCTGGGGAGCGCCTCCTCATGGTCGCCAGGGACACTCCGCAGAAACGTGCCGAACTGGAACCGGTTGTGTCCGTTTCCGTCCCCGTCCCGGCGGTGATGTCGGACCAGGAAGCGCAGGACATCATGCGCGCCGCGCAGCAGGTCCTGGGGCTGGCACGGGTGGCCTATGATTCCCGGCGCTCGGAGATCCTGCTGCGGGACAGGCTGAGCCGGGTTCGGCCGGCCCAGAGCATCATCCAAAGCCTGGTCCGCCATCGCATGATGGTGTCCATTCAACTGGAATTCCTGGAACAGGCCCGGAGCAACTCGACCTCCTACGGCGCCTCGCTCCAGAGCTTGTTCCCGATCGTGAGCTTCGGGGAGGTGTTCAACTCAACACCGTTCATACCGGGGGGGGTCACGAAGTTCCTGCTTTTCGGGGGCGGTCGTAGCCTGCTGGGCCTCGGAATCACAGACGCGCGGCTGTTCGCCCGCATGAACGAGTCCTCCGGGCACACCCTGTTCCGGACCGAGATCAGGTCTCTCGACGGGCAGCAGGCCACGGTTCACGTTGGCGACAAGTACCCGATCCTCACGGGGAAGATCCTCTCGTCCGGCGCGGCAGACGGGCTTCTCTACCCCCCTTCGGTGACCTTCGAGGATCTCGGGTTCTCGCTCCAGTTGACGCCGCGCACACACGGCTCGGGAGAGGTGACGCTGGATCTCGACGCGGAGTTCAAGGCGCTGACCGGGCAGGTTGTGGACGAGATCCCCGTGATCGCGAACCGCAAGCTGCAATCGACGGTGCGGCTGCGGAGCGGCGAGTGGGCTGTGATCGCGGGCCTGCTGAATTCGTCGCAGGCCCGGGTGGTGAGCGGCCTGGCGGGTTTTTCCCGCATCCCGCTGGTTCGGGACCTGCTGCGGTCCAACACCCGCGACCGGGCGTCCGACGAGGTGCTGGTGATCCTGAAGCCTACGATTCTCGGCGTGCCCCGGCGGGAAGGCGAATCGGAGACGCTCTGGGTCGGCCCGGACCCGCGCCCGCGACTGCCGTTGTAGGGTGATCGACGGCCGTGCGCGTGAGCGCCGCAGCGGTTGAGGTAGAATTCGACCAGAGCGGGCTTCCTGCTATGACTACTCAGAACTATGCGAACCACAGGCAGTACGTGCCCATGTACCACATCGTGCTGTTCATCCTCCAGTTGGCGATTCTGATCGGGTCGGTGGTGAACCTGGTCAAGTCCGTTGGAGACCACCAGCGGATCTACAGTGCGTCGCTCATCGTGGCGCTGAGCGTGGCCCTGCTCATCCTGTCCTTCCTGGCGCGGATCTTCGCGCTGAAGGCCCAGGACAGGGCGATCCGGGCGGAGGAGAACCTGCGCAGCTTCGTGCTCACCGGGAAACTGCTCGACCCGCGGCTCGGCATCCGCCAGGTGATCGGCCTGCGGTTTGCCTGCGATGATGAATTCTTGGCGCTGGCCAAACGCGCGGCAGAAGAGAACCTGTCCGAAGACGCCATCAAGAAAGCCGTCCAGAACTGGCGGGCGGACACTTACCGCGTCTAGCCTCGATTCTTGAAGTTGTTGGTCAGCAACACAGTGGGTTCCTCGTGCCCCAGATCGATCACGGTCAGTT
>JAZDLC010000004.1:0-2221 GCA_043802345.1 Planctomycetota bacterium
CGACCGTTCTCGGGATTCCTGTCTACGAACAGATCCGCATCCTGAGTGGTGTCGGGGAACCCCAGCAATATCGCGCCGGACTTGCCGATGAACAGGTACCGCACACCATGGCGAGCCAAGGCGTCGCGCACCTCCACGGCCTGACGATAGTCAAAGGCTGCGACCATAACCCAACCAGGACGGCAGGTGGCTCTCGCACCAGGCACGGTAGTCGGCCATGGAGTCGAAAGAACGGTACTCGGCGTCATCCAAAACTGGCCTGTAGGTGCGGATGAAGGCGTACCGCAGGCGCACGGCCAGTGGGCGCTGGCGGGCAGCCTCAAACTCGGCGTAAAGATCACCTTGCCCCGCGGCGAACTGTGTTCCCTTGGTCCGACGATCGGGCATACAATGCCTCCTTGATTTTCGAGATCGTCCGAGGGGCCGTCCCTCTCCGCCTCACGCAGAGACGCAGAGACGCAGAGCAGAGCTACGGCCCGTTGACAATCTGACGGATGCCATCTCGGACGGTCGGTGCACCAGGGTTGATCAACGGACCCAGTCGGGACCCTGCATGCATGATCTTCCCTGACATCAGCATTGGAGTCAGCGATTTCCTCTCTGCGTCTCTGCGTGAGACACCCCGCTCCGCGGCCTGGCGGTAGTCAGCGGCCTCAAACTCGGCCCGGAGATCGGTCTAATCTGTAACTGCCCGTGCCGGATCCTCTCTATCCACCGCATCCCCCGGCCGATGCCCAGGCCCACCCACACTCCCTCATTGTCCGGCCCGCGACGCTTGAGCACGCGCAGCATGCCGGCCAAGACCTCCGCCGCCGCCGTTCCAATAAATCCCGCGATGTCGCACACGTAAGCCTTCTCCCCGACCTTCGCTAGCCTCAATACTCTCCAATCCAGCGGACGAACGGAAGCCGGCCTTTAGCTGCGTTGTAGAGTTTCCGGTCGCCCGTCCAGAACTCGCACCCCCGGCGTTCAGCCAGATCGAGGTACAGGCTGTCATAAACGCTCCGCCCATACTTTCGGGCGAGACCATAGGCATCCTGGGGTGGGGGGAACGGTTCGATGGTCACGTCGAGAGCCATGAGAGCTTCAACGACCTCACGTCCCTCTGTTTCGGCCAACTCCCCGCGGGCCACCGCCTTGTTGACGCCATTGACCACCTCATACTGCCAGAAGAGGGGGGCAAGAAACGAGACGCCTCCCCGCTGATAGTCGGCCAGCATGCTGACAGCCCGATCGGCAGCCTCTTCGTCGGGGCTCACCCACTTCACCGCAACACTGGCGTCGATCACGAGATCAGGCATGGTCTTCCAATTCCCCTCGTCCCTCGATCACCCGTCTCCCCAAGTCGACGTTTCTCCCCGCCAGAGTGGTCCGAATTGCCTTGAGCCGAGCCACTGCGGCGCGCCGTCTTGACATGTCCACGGGTGGTTGTTCCTTCATCCCCAAGGGTCTGGCAAGCGCCTCAATCTCGGCCCGTCTGAGTCGGGTCGTCCCCTCGCCAAACCGGTAGAGGGTCAGCAACCCCTTCCGGGCCCACCGGTAGATTGTGGAATGGGCCACCCGGAGGTACTGCGCTGCCTCCGCTGGGGTCAGCCAGTTGCTTTCCGCTGTCGGTAATGCCATGATGGCACCTCCATGACACAATATGCGATATCATGATAGAGCATGATCTCTCCTGGAGCAAGAAGCACCAACCCGCCCAGCGCCGCCTGTCCGTCGTATTGGTCAAGAATTGCCCCCACCGGGCAGGTCAATGATGGACAGGCGCCGCATGCCAACTGGGGGCGTCGGGGCCGATCCAGACTCCCGCCTGCATCCACGATCTTCCCTGACATTAGCGTTGGAGTGAGCTATTTCCTCTCTGCGGCTCCGCGTCTCTGCGTGAGACACCCCGCTCCGCGGCGATGCTTTCGAGCAGGTCTACGAGGCGGGCCGTGGTTTTGCGGGCGTCGAACAGGCGGGCTCGGGCAAGACCGCGAGCGGCGAGGTCGCGCCGCAATGGCTCCTCTTCCAGGATGCGCTGGAGTCCAGCGGCGATGCTCCTCACATCGGTGGGATCTACGTAGAGGGCGGCATCGCCCGCCACCTCCGGGAGGGCCCCAGCCCGCGCACACACCACCGGGGTGCCGCAAGCCATGGCCTCGAGCACTGGCAGGCCGAACCCCTCGGTCAGCGAGGGACACACCAGGGCAACAGCGCCCGCATACAGCAACTGCAGATC
>JAZDLC010000005.1:0-5771 GCA_043802345.1 Planctomycetota bacterium
CCGCCCGCTTCGACCGGCTGCTTCCGCGCATCGCCGGGCTCTCCCTGCTGGCCGCCGCCCTGTGCCATCTCCTGCCCGTGGCGGCGTGGCTCCAGCTGCCGTCCCGCTGGATGGCCGCTTTCCTGCCGTTGCTCGCCGGCGCCTCGCTTCTGCTGGGCCTGGCCGCCGGATCACTTCTGGGGAGCGGCCGGGACAGGAGCTTCGCGCTGCTGCTGCTGATCGACCCTCTGCTGCGCTGCGGTCTCGGCGCGCTGTTCGGATGGCTCTCCCTGGGGACATCGGGACAGGGGCCGCTTCTGGCGACCCTGCTCGGGCTCGTTGCCGCCATCCTGTTCGCGCGTTCGCGACTCCCTTCCGCTGACCGGAGCGCCTTGCCGCAGAAGCGCCGGGGGAACTCGCTTTCCCTGGCCAGCCCGACGGCCCTCGCGGCCCTGGTCAGCCTCGGACTGCTGCTGTTCCTCGATCTGGCCGTCGTCCGGCTGACCCTCGATCCGATCCAGTCGGCCCACTTCGCGGCGGTGGCGGTGATGAGCCGCTTCCTGATCCTGCTCCCGGTTCCCCTGTCGATCCTGCTGGTGCCAGCGGTCATCCGGCGTCTCTCGCGCAAGGAGCCGGCCCACCCGGAGCTGCTCAGGACCCTCGGTGCGGCGCTGATCATCGCGCTACTCGGACTGCTGGTGGTCAACGAGTTCGGTGCGGCGCTGCTCTCGTTCTTCCTGGACGCGGATGCGTACGGCGGCTTGCGAGCGGACTTCACCCGCTACTCGCTGGCTGCCGCCACCTTCGCGCTGTCGGAGGTCCTGGTCTTCTTTGGGATTGCACTCGGCCGGGTCTCGCTGGCCCTGCTCCCGACCGCTGTGCTGGTGGTCGAGGCGCACCAACTCCTGCACAGGGGGCAGAGCGTCGAAGCTTGTATCGCCATCGTCCAGACCATGGCCCTGGCGCTGCTCGGTTCGCTGGTGGTCGTCGTGCTCCTGCCGCTGTTCTGGTCGGGGAGGCGAGGGTAGGCGGCGGGATGCTCTCAGAGACCCGCCAGGTACTCCCCTGCGGTTCATCGAGACGACCTCCCAGCCGGACTCCCCTCGCCGCAGTTCGCTCATGGCTCCGAGCACGAGGTCGTGGTCGCTGCCATCCTCCAAGAGCAGCCGCGCCAGGTTTCGGATCACTCCCCGGTGCAGGGCGAAGAGCACGCACTCCCCGAGATCAAGCTCCCGGATTCTCGCTTCCGCGCTCCGGATCCGTTCGAAGAACGACTTCCTCGACTCACCGCCTGGAAACTGGAAGTCTCCCCGGGTGGCCTGCCAGGCGCGGCAGCGGTTCGGATCGCGTTCCTCGATCTCTGCGAGAGTCAGACCCTCCCAATCCCCGAAATCGATCTCGTCCAGCTCCGCCAACACGTGATGCTTCACCTGCCGGCCCCCCAGCGCCAGCCGGCCGCATGCGATGCTGCGACTGAGCGAGCTGGTGACCAGATCGGTGATCGGATACCCAGAAAGCGGCGGCGCCGCCGCCCTTGCCTGGGACCTTCCCAATTCGGAGAGCGGCACGTCGGTCCGCCCGCAGTAGCGGACGCTGGACTGCCCCGTGGTTTCGCCGTGGCGCAGGAAGATCAGTTGTCGGATCGCCTCAATGATGCTGCTAGCTCTCGCTCTTTTGCCATGGCCATTCCGGCTGTCCGGGAAGGGCCACCACTCGGCTGGAAAGGGAATCGAGGCGCGCCTGGCGCCGGTCGCCCAGCAGCGGCGCGCAGGCGGCGAACGCCAGGAAGAGCAGCACCGCGTAGGCCAGGAAGAAACCCGACAGACGCCGCGAAACCGATCCAAACGACCGGAATCGAGCGTTCACCAGATGCGGCAGGAGAATCACCACCGCCGCCACCAGCGGCAGGAGGAACAGCACCGGCGACGGCTGCGCCAGCACTGCCAACCAGTCCCCGACAGCACTCGCCTCCCAGACCACGCCACCTGCCGGCTCCAGGTCCATGACACCGCTCATGTGATGGAACGGATACAGGCCGCGTGACCCGAGGTAGACCAGCAGGCCGGCGGGTGTCAGCGCGGCAATGACGAAGATCCCCGGCGAGGAGGGAGTCGGCACCTTGCGCCGGCGAGCCCTCGCCGCCGCCGGAAGGAGCAGCAGGCTGAGAGCCAGGCTGACGGCGATCCAGGGCAGGAAGATCGCATGCGCCGCGGTGGCGCGGACAACCTGGTCGCTGCCGAGCGAGGCCCGGCGACGGGCGGGTCCGGAGCGGTACGAAGGATCGAGCGCTGCCCGGACGAATTCCCGGTCCGATTCCAGCGTGGCGGCGCCTTCGGTGTACCCCGCGCCGACCAGTCTCTGCCACAGCAGCCAGCCTGAAGGACCGGGATTCGCGCTCCTGGGAATGGAGCTGTTTCCGGGAGGAAGGCCGGCGGCCAGCGCCTGCAGATAGCTCTCCTCCGCCTCGACCGCCTGTCGGCCGTCCCGGACCAGCAACTCGGAATTCAACAGCTTGATGCCGGTGCCGTGAATCGCCAGGAAAGTCTCCATCCAACCGTCCGATCCGGGCGAGGAGCCCGGAATCCCGGAGACTTCGACAGCGTCGATCCGGCCCAACTCATGCGCCACGTTCTCCAGCGTCTCGCCCGAAGAGAGGCCCCTGCCAAAGTAGGCGTCTTCCAGGAGGAACTCCCGCGCCTCCAGGTCCAACAACCCGCGTCCGCGCAGAAAGGCGTAGGCCGCCACGCTGCGCGGGCGCAGTTTGGAATCGACATACGGCGCGCGGGCAGCCATCAACAGCGAGTCCCGGGCCTCTTCGATCCGGCCTTCGAAAAGAGCAACCTCAGCGGCGATCAGGTCCAGGAAGCCGTTGTTCGGATCGTGGCTCCTTGCCAGGCGAAGCACCTCCCGTACCAGCAACCGTTCCTCGGCTTCCTGCCTCCCGTCCAGCGGACCGAGCACTGAGCGGTGCGCCCGCACCACGTCCACCACCAGCGCAGTGGCCGCGGGTTCCTCTTCCAGATCCATCGAGACATCGAGCAGCAGTTCGAGATGATGCTCGAATCGCTCCCCTTCAAACCCGTCCCCCGCGAGCCAGGCGCAGATCCAGTACAGCTCGGCAGCACCCAGCCGCTCCACGGATGACCGCTCCGGGTCCAGGGCGGATTCCCCGAATTCCTCGATATACCGCGCCAGACCCCGGGGCTCATCGAACCGGTACGCAAGCTGTCCGGTGACCTCGTGCGGGAGAAACCGTCCGACCGCGCCTGCCAGCAACTCCGCGCGAGTTCGGTCCAACGCGACCAGCACGACGATGAGGCCCAGCCCCAGAAGAAGCGTCCAGTTCTTCAATCGAATCGCTCACCCAATCGTGCTCGTGCGTACGCCGCGGACCGGCCATGGTAGCAGGCCGTCGAAGAACTGCGCAATGCCAAGGCAGGACCATCGCGCACCCCTCGGGGCACGGACCGCGGGCGATTGGTGCATTGACCTTTGCCCCGTGCCTGGGGTACAAGGCGCCGTCTCCTGACCTCCTGGTTGTCCATGCAGCGATCTTCAGCGGTCACCGCCGGCCTGTTCCTGGGCGCACTGGCAGGCGTGGTCGCCAGCCTGCTGGGGAGGATCCCCGCCCTGCGGGAGGCGGAGCACGCTGTCGTCGACCGCCTCCTGATGGTGTTCGCCGAACCAGGCAAGGCGGAGTCATCCCGGGTCAAGCTCGTCCTGCTGACTGACGGGGACCGGAGCGTGGACCAGGAAGAGCCGATTCTCGTCGGTGAGTTGCTGGAGGGCCTGGCCGGACGGAAGCCGGCGGCCCTGCTGCTGGACGACCGGTTGGCCGGGCCGGGTTTCCTGCGAGACGCGGATGTTGGCGCGCTGGCCGCCCACCTTGCCGCGGCCCGGAGAGTCGTCCTTTCAGCGAGCGCCGAATCCTCCAGCGAGGCGTCCGCTCCGCCGCCGACTCTCCCCGAGAAGGACCGGGTGGAGGTGTACGGCCGCTCCGACCTGCTGCCGGTAGCAGCAAGCGTCCGCCTGCCTCCCGAGCAACTGATGCTGGCGGCCCATCGGATCGGCATCGCCGCGCTCCACCCTGACGGAGAGACGGTAAGGAGTGTCCCGGTTGCATTCAGGGTCGGCGCTCACTTCGTTCCCTCTCTTCCGGTAGCGGCGGCGATGACCGCCTTCGATGAGTCGTCGCTGAATATCGTGGACGATGGTCGCATGCTGCAAGGGTTCGCCGGAATCGATCTCCCGCTCGACGGACAGGCCAACCTGCTGCTGAACTACCGCGGGCCGCGAGGCAGCTTCCGGACTATCGACGCCGACCGCCTGGCCAGCGCGTTCAAACATCCGCAGGAGCCCTGCGACTGGCTCGATTCCCTCTCGAAGGGGGTGGACATCGTGGTGGTGAGTATCGTCCCCCGGGAAGCTCCTCCACTCCACCGTACCCCCACCGATCCGGGCATGTCCGGGTCGGAGATTCTCGCCACGGCCCTGGACAACATCGTGCGCGGCGATCCCCTGGCCCGGCCGGGCGTGACCCTCTTGCGGTTCATCGCCGTCTTGCTCGGGTCGCTGGCCGGCCTCCTGGCGGCTCTCTCCCGCCGCCTCTGGCCGGCGTTGCTTCTGTGCGTGGGCCTGTTGGTGCTGCATGCCGCCACGGCTGTCTTGCTGGTCCACGAGGGGTTGGTGATCGACCTCCTCCCGCCAGTCGCGGGAGCGGTGCTGGCTCTGCCCCTGGTGAGAATCTTCCTGCGCCTTTCTGGCGGAGACGCAGGGCGCCCCGATGCCCGCGAGGAGAGCTCATGACCGGGACGTTCTCCACGCTCGCAAGCATGAACTTCACGGCGATCGACTGGGGAGTGGTGTTGCTCTACTTCGTGCTCACCACGGTGCTCGGCGCGCGGCTCGCGGGGAAGCAGGCCACCATCCGGGACTTCTTCCTCGGAGGACGGAAGCTCCCCTGGTACGCGGTGGCCGGCTCCATCGTGGCCACCGAGCTGAGCGCGATGACCTTCGTCGCGGTGCCGTTTGTCGTCTTCAAGCCGGGCGGGAATTTCACCTATTTGCAGTTGGGCGTCTTCGGCGCGCTGTTCGCCCGCCTGATCGTCGCGTATGTGCTGATCCCGGCCTACTACCGGCGGGAAATCTATTCGCCGTACGAGTACATGGGGAATCAGCTCGGCGGCCCGGTGAGATCGATGACCAGCGCCCTGTTCATGCTGGGCGGCATCCTCGCCCAGTCATCCAGGGTGTTCCTGACCGCCGTCGTCCTGGAGTTGATCCTGGGCGATTCAGTGTTCGGGCCGCTGGAGGCGGCGACCGGGATCTCCAGCCTGGCCTGGGCCATCTGGACCATCAGCCTGGTGGCAATCCTCTGGACCCTCATGGGTGGCATCACCACGGTGATCTGGACCGACGTGATCCTGTTCCTGGTCTTCGTGATCGGGGCGATCGTGGCGCTGCTGGTGGTGGCCGCCCACCTCGATGGCGGCTTCGCCGAGATGTTCGAGGTGGGTCTTCAGGCGGACAAGCTCACCTTCTTCGACTTCAGTACCGACCCGACCCGGGCCTACACCATCTGGGGCGCCGCCATCGGCGCCACCATCGGCATGGTCGGCGTCTACGGCACCGATCAACTGATGGCCCAGCGGATGTTCTGCTGCAAGGACGCGCGGGATGCCCGGCTCGCCGTGATCAGCAGCTTCGCCGGCCAGGGCGTCACGCTCCTGGTCATGCTGGTGGGCGTCGGCCTCTTCGCCTACTACGCGAAGCACCCTCTCTCCGGAACCGAC
>JAZDLC010000006.1:0-15067 GCA_043802345.1 Planctomycetota bacterium
GGCTCCCTGGTCAGGGAGAAAACGCTCGGGAGGGCTCCATGCTGCCAGTTTTCATCGGTCTGCTCGTCATCGGCGCCGTGCTCATCCTCATGTTCATCGGGATCTACAACGCCCTGGTGCGGCTGCGCAACCAGTGCAAGAACGCCTGGTCACAGATCGACGTGCAGCTCAAGCGCCGCCACGATCTGGTGCCCAATCTCGTGGAGACCGCCAAGGGATACATGAAGCACGAGAGGGAGTTGCTGGAAGGGATTGCGGTGGCCCGCTCCAACGCGGTGGCCGCCAACGGGCCGAAGCAGGCAGCCGCGGCCGAGGGGATCCTGGGCGGGCTGCTGACCAAGTTCATGGCGGTGGTCGAGAACTACCCGGAGCTGAAGGCGAATCAGAACATGCTCGCGCTCCAGGAGGAGCTGACGACCACCGAGAACAAGATCGCCTTCTCCAGGCAGCACTACAACGACTCCGCCCTGACCTATAACAACAAGCTCCAGGTCATCCCTTCGAACATCGTGGCGGGCATGTTCAGCTTCGAAGAGATGGAGTTCTTCGAGGTCGAGACGCAGGCGGAGCGGGAGCCGGTGAAGGTCCAGTTCTGACGGCCGGCCCGGCATGACCATCGAAGCAGAGGGGCTGGTCCAGGAGTACGGGGACTTGCGGGCCCTGGATGGAGTTTCGTTCCGGGTCGAGCGCGGCGAGGTGTTCGGGTACCTCGGACCGAACGGAGCCGGCAAGTCGACCACGGTCAAGCTCCTGCTCGGTCTGCTCAGGCCGAGCGCCGGCCGGGTCCTTGTGGCCGGAGTCGATCTGGCGGTCGATCCGATCGGGGCCAGGGAGAAGATCGGCTTCCTGCCGGAGGTGTTGAGCCTCTATGAGGCGCTGACTCCGGAAGAACATCTCCAGTTCGTGGCAAGGTTGCGCGGGCTGGAGGAGGACGTGATCGAGAAGCGCTCGCGCGCGCTGTTCGAGGCGTTCAGCCTCGCCGACCGGGCCCGGCAGCCGATCCGCACCTTCTCCAAGGGGATGCGCCAGAAGGTGGCGCTTTCCCTGGCGTTCATCCATCGTCCGGAGGTGCTGATTCTCGACGAGCCGCTGGCCGGCCTCGACGCCACCGCGGCGCTGATCCTGAAAGACCTGATCCGGGGTTTTGCCACCCGCGGCACGTCCGTGCTGTATTGCTCCCATGTGCTGGATGTGGTGGAACGGGTCTGCGATCGGGCGATGATCCTGAACCGGGGCAAGGCCGTGGCGGAGGGAACCATCGCCGAGCTCCGGGAGCGGACGGCCAACACCTCGCTCGACGAGGTCTTTCGCTCGGTCGCCACCGAGACCGATCCGGCGGTTCTGGCGAGCGACCTGCTGGAGGCGCTGGACGCGTGAACCGCTTTGGCCTGCTCTCGCGCCGTTTGCTCGAGCGGAGGCTCCTGGGAGACGGGGAAGGGATGGCTTCGATCATCCCGGGGACCCTCGCGCCGCTCTCGCTCTCCCTGTTGCTGTTCGCCATCGTCGTGCCGGAACGTCCGCTGTTCGACGCGGCGTTGTTGCTTTCGGTGGCGAGCTTTGTCTGGTCCGCGTGCCGGACTTTCCTGGAGTCCCACGATCTGGACGCGGCCGCCCTCGATCGGGCGATCCTGAACCCGCTGCCGATTCCGCAGGCGACTCTGGCCGCGGCGCGCACGCTGGTGGTGGGGGTGGTGCTGGCTTTCAGCACCTTCAACATCGCCCTGCCGGCCTTCGTGCTGGTGACCTTCCGGTACGGCCTCTCCTTCGGTCTGACGGTCCTGGCGGCGGCCTACCTGTCGACGCTCGCGGGCCTGGCGATGGCGCAGTTCTGCCGAGTGCTGCTGGAGCGCACCTTCGGTTTCGGTCGGGTCAGCGACTGGGAGGGTCCGATTCGGCTCGTCGTCGGAGTGGGACTGTTCACCCTGCTCTTCCTGGCGCCGGATCCCACTGCTCTATTGGAGCGGATACCGCTGCTCCTCTCGGTTCCCCCGATCTGCTTTGCCGCGCTGGTCGACCCGGCTCCTCTTTCTCTTGCCGGCTGCCTGGTAACCGTACTGGCCTCGCTCGCGATGACGCTGCTCGCCTTCCGGCTGGCGGATCAAGATGACGAGGCGCAGGGCGGGCGCGAGCAGGCGCGGTCCGGAACGCTGGTGTCCCGCCTCGTCCGCCGCTGCTGCGTGTTGCCGGTCGAGCGCGCGGGCTTCGACTTCGCCATGAGCAACCAGCAGCGGGACCGCACCTTCCGCACCCGGGTCTACCCGCTCTTCGCCTTCCCGTTCGCCATCATCGTCCTGGTGGCCAGGCGGCCGGAAGAACCGACGCTGGTCCTGCTGGCGCTCTACGGCGCCGCGGTCTACCTGGTGCTGGCGGAGGTGTTCCAGGCGTTCTCTGAATCAGTCGGCGGGCCGGAACTGTTCCGGACCCTGCCGATCCGCAGGCTGGCGGCGCTAAGGACCGGAGCGGAGAAGGCCTTCCTGGCGGGGCTGGTCATCCCGGTCTATCTGGTGCTCGCCCTGGCGTTGGTCGGACTGTCTCTGCTCGGCCGCGGGTTCGGTCTGCTCGAGTCGCTGGCGCACATCCTGCTGGCCACCGAGTTTGCGCTGCTGCTGTGCGCCTTGTCCTACCGGTGGGTCCGGCATCCGGCCTTCTCGGTCACCGATCGCGGCGTCTATCCCGGCGACCTCCACACCGGGGCGTTCATGGCGATCTTGCTGGGAGGCGCGGCCGCCATTCTGGCCGGCCTGGTGGTCGGCAACCCGATCCTCCTGGCGAGCACGGCGCTGCTACTGGCGCTGCTGCTCAAGGGGGTGTACATGATGAAGCGCCGCAATTCGAAGGAGCAGACGAGTTGAAGAGACGCCTGATCCTGATGCGCCATGCCAAGAGTTCGTGGGAGAGCAGTGCCACGACCGACCATGCACGGCCTCTGAACGGGCGTGGCCGCCGCAGCGCGCCGCTGGTGGGGGCCAGGCTCGAGGAGCTGGGGTGGGTGCCGGAACTCGTGGTGAGCAGTGATGCGGCCAGGACGCGCGAGACCTGGGAACTGTTGGCGCCGGCATTCGGCGGTCAGGCGATCGTGGTCTGCTTCTCGCCGGAACTGTACGGGGCGGGCCTGCGCGAGATCCGTTCCCTGGCGAAGGAGTGGGACGTGTCCGTGGGGACGGTGCTGCTCCTGGGGCACAATCCGGGCTTTGAGGGAGCGCTCCACGCCCTGAGCAGAGAGCGGCATGAGATGACGACCGCCAACGCCGCCCTGCTCTCCGCGGAAGGCGCGAGCTGGGCATCCGCCCTCGCCGGCAGTTGGTCTCTCGAGCACCTGATCCGCCCCCGCGACCTGGAGTAGATCCGAGCCCCCAAACCGGGCGTGGATCTTCGGGGGGGGGGGGGGAAGGTCAGTCCTGCTTGATCTTGATCGCCTTCTTCTCCACCAGGTTGCCGACCACCACGCGGATATCGTAGAGCAATTCCCCGTCCATCTCCTCGAGATCAACCTCCACCGGCTGGCCCTTGTCGGTGCCGGCGACCGCCTTCTTCAGGGCCCCAATCAGTCCGATTTGCTGCTCGGCATCGATGGCCAGGAGTTCGTCGATGATCCGCCGCTCCTCCGGATCGGGTGTGACCTCTTCCTTGCCGAGAACCTCGCCGCTGATCCCGTCAACCCGCACCGAGGTCACCTTCTCGGCGGAGGCGATCTCCACGCTGAACACGGGCTTCTCCTCGATCATCTCCAGTTTCACTTCCGTCGCGACGCCCCCCTCGACCTCAGCTCGGGCCGCCTTCACCGCCTGCGTCATGGTGATCTTGGAGGCGGAAAGGGCGACGTCCATGTCCTCATACTTTCCGCAGGCCATGAAGGTGCCGGCGAGCATGACCAGGGAAAGAACCGTCCCGGACAGGCGCTTCGTGGGATGCATGCTGATCTCCTCAATCTCTGACGGGAACCGTAACGATGTGGAGGAATTCCCTCTCGCGAGGTCAGTCGGGCAGTTTCCAGAATCTGGGGAGGGTGGTCAAAGGAAAAGGGGCCGTCCCCCCGAGTTCCTGGCCCGCTGCGGGCACCACTCCCGGCACTGGATGGCGGGTCCTGAACCTGGGCAGAACTCCATCCGGGGTCGGGTCCCGGCGCTATCAGGACTCGACGAAATCAGACGCGAATCCCCGCTCGGACCTTATGATCAGGAGAGGATGGTGCTTGGACAGGTTGCGGCGTTGATGAATCGGGGAACCGGACAGGCGGACGGTGGTGAGGAACGTGGTCAACACGACCGCCCTTCCCTGTGGAAGGAGCTCAAGGGAGTCCTGCTCGTGTACCTCGTGTTCGCGATCTTCAGCTGCGTGGTCGCGTATCAGTGTGTTGGAAGGTCGCCTTGAATGTGAGCGCCAACGGGAATGACCGCAGTCTTCCCCACGATCATCGCCCTCCTGACGGGACTCTCCTTCGAGGAGTTCTATGCGGAGACCGCCATGCCCGAGGAGGCTATCGGCCGCCTCCTGCTGGCGCTGCCGATCTGTCTGGCGCCGATCATCGCCGCCGAGATCCTCTTCCTGATCTCGCGGCGCACCTTTGCGCGGGGCCGGCCGTATGACATCCGGCCGTTCGCCCGCTACGTGGCGGCCCTGCCACTGCCGCTCTATGCGCTGATCATCTTCGCCTTCGGCTGGCCCAAGATCGTGGTTCCGCTCGGCCTGGAGGGGAGCGTGCTGCTCGACCATGTCGCCGTGCTGATGCCGTACTTCCTCCTGCTGGCCGGCGCTCTCGTCCAGTCCGCGCGCCTCAGGCGCCCGATGCGCCTCTCGTCCAAGGGCCCGGTCCCCGCCGGGGTCCGGGCCGTCCTGCCGGCCGTGGCGGAGAGCGCGCGGCACCTGGGACTACTCCTGGTGCCGCTGTTTGGCCTGATCCTGCTCCTGGACCTGGCCCGCGACACCTCCCTCAGGATCTACTTCAACCACCTGCCTCTGCTCGCTTCCGGTTTCCTCGCTATCGCGCTTCTGGGGCTCGCGCTGGCCTATCCCGCCATGTTTCGCGTCGGCATGGGGCTGCGCCCCCTGGTCGCCGGGGCCCCCCTGCGCCGCCGCCTGGAGGAACTGGCGGGCCATCTCGGTTTCCGCTGCCGGGACATCCTCTACTGGCCCACGCGCAGACCGGTGCTGAACGCGGCGATCGTGGGGATCCTGCCCGGATACCGGTACGTGATCCTCACCGACGAGCTGTGCAAACGGCTGACCCTGGAGGAGCTGGGCGCTGTCTTCACGCACGAGGTGGGGCACGGCAAGAAGCACCACGCCCTCCTCTACCTGTTCTGCTCGGTCGCCTTCCTGACCGCGCTCGTCCCGCTGGGCGACCTGGTGGGCGGATGGATCCTGGAGTGGACCGCGGGCAGGATCGATGCCGGTGTCGCGGCGGCGGTCTGCGTCTACCTGCCCGCCTTCGCGTTCTACTGGGTGGTCCTGTTCGGGTACCTCTCCAGGCGGTTCGAACTGGAAGCGGACATCTTCGGAGTGGAGATGACGCAGGACCCCAGCCTCTTCATCACCACCCTGGAAAAGGTCGCCCGGGTGGGCCGGATCGAGCGCAGGCGGCGGCCGCCCCGGCATTTCAGCATCGCCGGCCGCACCGACTTCCTGCGCCGGGCGTTCATCGAACGGGAACCGGACCTGCTGCCGAGGTTTCGCAGGCAGATCGGGATCATCCGCCGTGTGATCCTCTGGTCGTCATCCGTAGTGCTTTTTCTGGCGATCGGCTGGCTCGCCCTCGAGTCGCTGCGCGGCGTCGGCGTCATCTTCCTGGAGCGAGGACAGGACAGCCAAGCCCGGGCCGTGCTGGAAGCCTCGACCCGTGTCCGCGCCTCCGACGCGGTGGCGCGGACTCTTCTGGCAGAGGTCGATCTGTACGGCGACATCCCGGCCAACGGCTCCGCCACGAGCAACTGGGAACTCCTGCAGGCCTCCGAGCAGGAGTTCGGGCCGCTTCTGCGCCAGGCGGTTCTGGGGACGCTGCGGGTGGGCTGGGCCCGGGCGGTGGCCCGGGGCAAGTCCGACGTGTCGCTGGAACTGGTGCGGCGAGCCCGCCTCCTGAATCGCCAGTCGGAGCCAGAGGAAGAGACCCGTGAGCGGCCGGTCTTCGACCCGGATTTCGAGCAGAATCTGCTCGAGATGGCGTCTGTCTCCGCGTCGTTTGCGAAGGGCGACGCAGCCCGTCTGGAGGAGTTCACCTCCCGTCCTCCGCGCTGGCTCCGCCGCACCGATGTGAGCGCTGCGCTGGAGTTTCTCAGGAATCTGGAAGGCGAACGTAACGATTTGTAATACAGCATGTTCTGTCGTCGCTTGTGTCTAACCCAGGGGCGGATTTTGATGGTTTTGCGCGCCCGGATTAACGAAACTATGGGGTTCCCTTCACGGCCTCGGAGAGTGAGCGTATGACAGAGTCAGGCGGCCGCCTGGAGAATCTCCTGATCGAAGAGGAGATGCGGAATTCATACCTCTCCTACGCGATGTCGGTCATCGTCAGCCGGGCCCTCCCGGACGTGCGGGACGGGCTGAAGCCGTCGCAGCGCCGGGTGTTGGTGGCGATGAATGACCTGGGACTGGGTCCCCGCTCCAAGTACCGCAAGTGCGCCAAGATCGCCGGCGACACCTCGGGCAACTACCACCCCCACGGCGAGGCGGTGATCTATCCCACGATGGTGCGCATGGCGCAGGACTTCGTGATGCGCTACCGCCTGGTCCAGGGGCAGGGGAACTTCGGGTCGGTGGACGGCGATCCCCCCGCCGCCATGCGGTACACCGAAGCGCGCATGACCGCTGCGGCCGCCGAGATGATGGGAGACCTCGACAAGGAAACGGTCGACCTGATCGCCAACTACGACGAGACCCGCGACGAACCGACGATCCTTCCCGCCAAGTTCCCGAATCTGCTCTGCAACGGCTCGAGCGGCATCGCCGTCGGCATGGCGACCTCCATGCCGCCCCACAATCTGACCGAAGTCTGTGACGGCATCCTGCTCCTCTTGGACGAGCCGGAGGTGACGATCGAGCAGTTGTTCGAGGTGATCACCGGGCCGGACTTCCCGACCGGCGGCCTGATCTGCGGCCGCGTGGGCATCCTGAAGGCGTACCGCACCGGCCGGGGGCATCTCACGGTGCGGGGCAAGGCCGAGATCGAGGAGGACAAGCGCGGCAAGAAGTCGATCGTGATCGGAGCGATCCCGTATCAGCTCAACAAGACCCACCTGATCGAGCAGATCGCGGGAGCGGTCAAGGATGGGCGGATTCCGGCGGTTTCCGATCTGCGGGACGAGTCGGACAAGGAGGGGATGCGGATCGTCATCGAGCTGAAGAAGGGGGAGGACTCCGACGTCACCCTCAACCAGCTCTACAAGTTCACCAAGCTCGAGGACACCTTCGCCATCAACAACATCGCGCTGGTGGGGGGGCGACCGCGGACCCTCAACCTGAAGCAGATGCTGTCCGCCTACGTCGACCACCGCCGGGTTGTGATCCGGCGGCGCACCCGCTTCCTGCTGGACAAGGCGGAGAAGAGGCTGCACATCGTCGAAGGGCTGACGATCGCCGTCGACAACATCGACGAAGTGGTGCGGCTGATCCGGGAGGCGAAGGACGTGGAGACCGCCCGCACCGGTCTCATGAGCCGCTTCAAACTGTCGGAAATCCAGGCAGTCGCCATCTTGCAGATGCAGCTCCAGCGGCTCACCGGGTTGGAGCGGCAGAAGCTGGAAGAGGAGCGGCAGAAGCTGATCGCGGAGATCGCGCACCTGCGGGCCATCCTGGCCGACCCGATGCTGGTGGACGGCCTGGTCCGCGAGGACACGCTCGACCTCAGGACGAGGTATGGCGACGCCCGCAAGACCGAGATCACCGAGCCGGTCGACTCGCTGGAAGACGAGGACCTGATCCCGGACGACACCATGGCGGTGACGGTGAGCCACGGCGGATATGTCAAGCGCCTGACTCTCGACACGTACCGCCGGCAGGGTCGCGGCGGCGTGGGCGTCACCGGCGGCGGCTCCCAGGAGGAGGACTACCTCGAGCACCTGTTCGTGGCCCAGAACCACGACTTCATCCTCTGCTTCACCGACCGGGGGCAGCTCCACTGGCTCAAGGTGCACCGCATTCCGCAGCTCTCGCGGCAGTCGAAGGGGCGCTCCGCGATGAATCTGCTGGCGCTCCAGCCGGGCGAGAAGATCACGTCCATGATCCCCGTGCGCGATTTCAGCCGGGGCTTCCTGTTCATGGCGACCAAGAACGGCGTGGTCAAGAGGACCGCCCTCTCCGCCTTCAGCCGGCCCAAGAAGACCGGCATCATCGGCATCGGACTGAGCGAGGACGATTCCCTGGTGGGGGTGGCCGTGGTCAGTCAGGAAGACGAAGTGATGCTCGGCACGGCGAAGGGGCAGGCGATCCGCTTCAAGGTGACGGCGGTGCGCCCCATGGGGCGCACCGCCCGGGGCGTGGTCGGCATCCGGCCGAAGAACGGCGACGAGGTGGTCGGTCTCGTGGTGGTGGACAACACGGCGGCGGTGCTGTCGGTGGGGGGCAACGGCCTCGGCAAGCGAACCCCCTTCGACGAGTACCGGGTCACCAACCGGGGCGGCCTCGGCATCATCAGCATGAAGGTCGGCAAGAAGACCGGCGACGTGGTGGCGCTGAAGGCGGTGCGGGAGGGGGATGACCTGATGATCATGACCGAGAACGGCATGGTGGTGCGCATCGCCGCGGAAGGGGTCTCCATGGTTGGCCGCAGTACGCAGGGTGTGAAGCTGATCTCCGTGCGGCCGGGCGACCGGCTGGTGGCGGTGACGCCCGTCGTCAAGGAAGACACCGAGGGCGAGGCGCCCCGCGCGATGCTGGACGATCCCGATGAGGATGAGGGCAACGACGAAGAGAACGGACCGGAATCATGACCTCGACAACTTGCTTCAGCCCCATTCCGGAGATCCTTCGGGAGCTCCAGGCCGGTCGGATGATCGTTTTGGTGGACGACGAGGATCGGGAGAACGAGGGCGACCTTTGCTGCGCCGCGCAGTTCGCCACCCCGGAGGTCATCAATACCATGGCCCGGGATGCCCGGGGCCTGATCTGCCTGGCCCTGGCGCCCTCGATCGTCGACCGGCTCAAGCTGCCGATGCAGATCGAGAAGAACGCCTCCCGCTTCGGCACGGCGTTCACGGTGTCCATCGAGGCCAGGCACGGCGTGACCACCGGCATCTCGGCCGCCGACCGGTCCCACACGATTCAGGTCGCGGTGGCAAACGACTCGAAGCCGGACGACGTGGTCATGCCGGGCCATGTGTTCCCGCTGCGTGCGAAGGAGGGGGGTGTGCTGGTCAGGACCGGTCAGACCGAGGGGATCGTGGACCTGGCCACCCTGGCCGGCCTGACTCCCGCGGGGGTGATCTGTGAGATCATGAACGAAGATGGCACCATGGCCCGGGTTCCGCAGCTGGAGCTATTCGTGGAGAAGCGCGGCATCAAGATGTGCGCCGTGGCCGACCTGATCGAATACCGCCGCCGGCACGAGAAGCTGGTGGACCGGTCGGTCAGCATCAAGCTGCCCTCCTCTCTCGGTGTCGAGTTCGACCTGCACGTGTATCACACCAAGATCGATGACCAGGCCCACCTGGCGATGACGCTGGGGATCCCGGCGCCGGTGGGAGCGGCTGGCGCGCCACCGCTGGCAGACCCGGTGCTGGTCCGGGTCCATTCGGAGTGCCTGACCGGAGATGCCCTGGGATCGATGCTCTGCGATTGCGGTACCCAGTTGCGGATGGCGCTCCAGGCGATCATCGACAAGGGCCAGGGGATCCTGCTCTACATGCGGCAGGAAGGGCGGGGGATCGGCCTGGAGAACAAGCTCAAGGCGTACCACCTGCAGCAGACCCAGGGGTTGGACACGGTGGAGGCGAACAACGCGCTCGGCTTCCCGGCGGACATCCGGGACTACGGCATCGGCGCCCAGATTCTCAGGGACCTGGGGGTTCGCCGCATCGACCTGCTCACCAACAATCCTCGCAAGTACCACGCTCTCAAAGGGCACGGCCTCGTCATCGAATCTCGCGTGCCGATCATGGTTACTCCTAACCCAAGGAATGCAAAGTACTTGAAGACCAAGGAGGAAAAGCTCGGGCATGTTTTCGACAAGCTGCGCCGGGGGGGAGGCCTGGACGCGAAAGTCGATTGAGCGAGATTTCGGGGAAGATAAGGCGGGCCGTGCTCGACCAAGGGAGTGCGTGAACGGCTCGATGGATGAACCAAGAGACGATCGTGAACTGGTCGAACAGGCAAAGAACGGCTCCGAAGAGGCGTTTACCTGTCTGATTGACCGGTATCACGGGCGGATCTACCGGGTCGCCAGCCGCATCGTCCGGAATCCGGAGGACGCAGAAGAGGTGACACAAGAGGTGTTTGCCCGGGCGGTAGCGGCCCTGGACCGCTTCGACTTCCGGGCATCCTTCTACACCTGGCTGGTCTCCATCACCCGCAACGCCGCGTTCGACACGCTGAGAGGCCTGCAGCGTCGCAGTCGCTTCCAGCAGTCGGAGAGCGGGCTGGATCAGTACGTGGCGGAAGGATCGGAAGATCCGGTCCGCGCGAGTTCGGAGAACGAGGCCGTGCAGCAGGTGACCCTGGCCATGGACAAGCTGAGTGTCCGGGATCGAACCCTGCTCGTGCTGCGAGAGTATGAGGATCTGCAATACGAGGAGATCGCGAGGATTCTGGGGTGCTCCCTGGGCACGGTGGAGTCCGGGATCCACAGGGCGCGCAAGCGCCTGCGATCGCTCCTTGGTGAGGTGGTCCTTGGGTGACCGCCAGAGGTAATGAGATGAATGAGCAACAGACGGACCGGCTGGAACGGTTGATCGGCCTGGAGATGGACAGGCGGCTCACCGGCGAACAGGCGAGCGAACTGGCGCGGGCGCTGTCCGAGTCGGCGCAGGCAAGGGAGTTGAAGGCGGCCATGCTGGGGGCGCGAGCCGCTCTGCTGGCGGTGCCTGAACCGGAGGTTCCGGCGGGGCTCAGGGCGGGCATCGAGTCGAGGGTCGCACTGGTGCGGGCCCGGATTGGTGAAGAAGCGCGGATCCTGCCGTTTTGCCGGCGCCTGGTACTGGCCGCGGCGATCCTGCTGTGCGTCAGCCTGTTCACCCTCTCGGGAGGGGTTTCCAACTTCACCGACCCTGGTGTCAAGGCCGGATCTCCCGGGGCGGCGGAGACGCCTTCGGTCGAGGACGAGATCCGCGATCACGACGCCGGCGACGGGACCTTGCGCGGGTATCTGCGCTGGCGGTTCCTGCGGAGTGAATCATGAACAAGTTGCGGCTGATCGTGCTCGCCGGCTGGATTCTCATGTTCGGCGCCGGTTTCGCGTTCGGGAGGTTTCTGACCCAGGAGCAAAACTCGTCCGAATCGACCTACCTGGATCGGCTGGCCACTCAGTACGATTTGAGTCCGGAACAGGTCGAGGACATCGGCGGCTACCTCGAGACGGAGCGCGCCACGATCGACCAGATCCTGGCGGGCGTCGAGGCGAGTGTCCGGGAGCAGATCCTTGGCGCCCGCGAAGAGACGGTCCGGAAGATCCACGAGCGGCTCGACGGCGCGCAGCAGGAGCGGTTCGATCGGGAGCGTGAGGCCGGAAACTAGGAACTGAAGAGAGAATAGGTAGATGGCGAACTACGTCGGACTTGATCTCGGTACCCGGGAGGCGCGGGTCCTGGAGGTCGAGGGCTCCGCGAAGAAGATGAAACTCATCCACTTCGCGAAGGCGGATCTGGGGGCTGCCGCGGAGGGGCCGCAGGCGGCCATGCTGGAGAAGGAAGCCGGTTCCCTGATCGACGCGATGTTCGCGAAGCAGAAGATCTCTCGCGAGCCGCTGGCCCTGTCGTGGGATTCGGGCCACACGATCTTTCGGGAGCTGGATCTGCCGTTCAAGGGGCGGGACCAGATCAACAAGGTCATCAAGTACGAGGCGGAGTCGCACCTCCTGAACTGCGACATCGATGACGTCGTCGTCAGCCACTACGCGCTTGCGGAGGAACGGGAGAAGAGCCATCTGATGGTGATGGCGGCCAGGAAGGACCAGCTTCTCAACCGGTTCGACATTCTTGGGCGGGCCGGCTTGGACCCGCTGATGGTCGACCTGGACGTGATGTCCGCGTTCAACGCGCTCGATGCGCTCGGGTACACCAAGGAACACAAGTCGTTCATGGTGCTCGACTGCGGCCGGACCGCCACCAATCTGATGCTCATCGTCAATGGACGGCTGAAGTCCGGCCGGGCGATCCGCATCGGTTCCGACTCGATGACGGTGAGGCTGGCGAAGGACCTGGACGCAGATCCGGCAGAGATCTCGGAGCAGAGCCAGGAACTGCTGAAGGATCCGGCCGCCAGGCATGCGGACGACCTGGTGGTTCCGGCGTCGGTGCTGGACAAGAGAGAGAAGGAAGAGACGGCCAAGGCCTCGAGCGAGCTGGCCCATGACCTGGCGGTGCAGCAGGCCGCTGACTTCCACTCCAGGGTTTCCCGGGAGGTGCGCCGCACGCTGGCGACCGCCCTCCTTCAGGAGCCGCTCGAGGTGGTCTACGTGACCGGTCCAGGCAGCCTGTCGCCGGGGTTCGCCGAGGGGCTCGCGGACAAGCTCGGGCTGGAGGCGCCGCTGGAGCCGCTGAAGCTGCTGGAGCGGGTGGAGCACAAGCTCGACAGGGAGGAGGCCAGGAAAGTCGAGGCGGAGATCTGCACCGCCCTCGGGCTGACGTTCAAGCTGGCGGGGCACGACGCCACCGGCGTGGACTTCCGCCAGGAGGAGTGCCGCTACGCCCGGCGGTTCGACCAGCTGAAGGAGCCGCTGATCTACTTCTGCTTCTTCCTGATGTTCATGGTGCTGCTCCAGGATCTCCTGGACGCGAAGATCCTCTGGACCAAGGCGCCGTTCTTCGTGAAGGAGGGGGACGCCAACATCAGCAAGATCCACAAGCAGGCGTTTGATCTGTACCGGGCGGCGCTTGGCTCGAGCGCCGCAACCCTGCCGTCGCAGTTCGAGGATCCCGGCGTGGTCTCCATGAAATACATGATCACGAAGATGGAGCAGCGGATCAGTTCCCTGAAGGCGAACCTGGGTCGCGGCGGCGCCATTCCGGAGCTGAAGTCCGCGGTGCCGATGTGGCGGGACTGCTTCGACCAGATCCAGCTGAAGATGGGTGACATCGGCAAGCTGTTTCTCGACAACGCCACCTTCGCGATCCGGGGGACCCGGGAGCCGTACATCGAGCTGGAGGGGGCCGTGCCGGACTACGCGGGCTTGGACGACCTGCTGGAGGCGTTGCGGGCGATTCCCGGGATTGCGACGGTGGAAGAGGGAAAGGGCGTTCCGACGGGTGACCTGATCCGGTTCTCGGGCGTCAAGGTGGTCTTTCCGCAGCGGGAGGAGTTCTGATGAAGAATCTGGATTTCGCCAAGCTGACGATCTGGATCTGCCTGATCCTGACCCTGGTCGGGGTGGGCGGACACTACTACCTGAAGAGCCGCATCGGGCAGGCGGAGAAGGACCAGATGCAGGCGCTGTTCTTTCTCTCCAGCATCAGCGAGGCCCGCAAAGACATCCGGGTGCTGGAGGACGAGACCGACTCGGATGCCTATCTGGCGGGGAAGACCGATGGCCGGCAGCTCTCGTTCTTCTCGGAGATGGCCAAGTTCGCCGGCATGGGACAGGATCCGGTGGTCGGCGAGAACCGGGACGACACTCCGCCCAAGGCGGAAGGCTACCAGGATACGTCGCGGGAACTTTCCTGGGGAAAGGTGGGGCGGCAGAAGCTCCGGTTCAAGCGGGACCAGATCGCCAAGTTCATCTGGAAGCTGGAGGATCGCACCAACCTGCTGAAGGTCACGCACATCAAGATCGAGACGGACGCGGAGCTGCGGGACGATCTGTGGTCGCTCCGGCTCTGGGTCACCGAACGCCTGCCGACCACCGCGGACGCGCAGTAGCGTCGCGGCATCTTTCATGCGTGCGCGCCTTCTGGCCGTGACTCCGCTCGTCATCTGCGCCGGCTGTGGTCTCTTGCCCGTGGATGAAGTCGAGAGGGAGCCCGTCCCCGAGCCGGAGGCGTCTTCCCCCATCCAGTCCGATCGGGAGCTGGTTCAGGCGGCCCGCGCGCTGATCCTGGAACGGGATCTCATTGGACCGGAGGAGCTCGGGGAACTCGTCCTGCCGCTCTCGTTCGACCGGAGCCGGACCGAGGTGATCGCGCTCGCGCTGCCCCGAATGGAGCTGGTGACCGGAGAGGATCTGGTGCAGTTCCTCTCCTGGGTGCGGCTCGACTCCAGCAGGAAGGCGGTGCTCGAGGCGGTGCTTCCGGAGCTCGAGATCGTCCTGTTCAGCGATGCCCTGGCCGCCTCCGCACAGTTCCTGGACGACGCGGGCAGGATTCTCGCGCTGAGGAGTCTGGTCGATTTCGAGGATGCTTTCGTGTCGGACGCCGAGCTGCTTCAGGCGGTGCGTCTCGGCTCGAGCGAGGCCAGCCGGCTCGAGCTGCTGCGGACCGTCGTGCCTCTGCTGGAGGGGACGATCGACCTCGAGACGGCCCGGGAGTTGTTGGGCGGGTTCGCGTATGACGGGACCCGGATCGCCGCTCTCGAGCTGCTCCGCGACGAACTGCACGATCTTCCCTACCAGGAACGCGAGCAGGTCATCTCCCTGCTGGACCAGCCCGAGACCCGCCGCCGGGCGCGGGAGATCCTGGAATAGTCCGCATGGATCTCGGGTGAGAGACTCAGCCGAGATCCCGGTGGAACTCCTGCAGCGACCGGACCGCCAGCGGCTTCTGCTTGACTGCGAAGAGCGCCATGACGGCCGCGTTCGCGCCGGCGACGGTGGTGATCACCGGGATGCCGTGCAGCACCGACAGCGTGCGGATCTTGACCTCGTCCGCGCGAACCGACGGATCGGGCGACGGGGTGTTGATGACCAGGCCGACTTCCCGGTTGCGGATGATGTCGAGGACGTGGGGCCGCCCCACGCCGATCTTGTGGACCAACTCGACCGGCACGCCGCCCG
>JAZDLC010000007.1:0-6123 GCA_043802345.1 Planctomycetota bacterium
CCTGAATCTGCTGTCGGCGGTGGCCGGTAGCGTGGCACTGGCGCTCTTCTACCTGGTCTGCGGGCGTCTTTGCGGCGACCGGTTCCTGGCGCTGCTCGCCACCGTCGCACTCGGGGTCTCGCACACTTTCTGGACGCTGTCGGTCATCACCGAGGTCTACACCTTCGATCTCCTGTTCATCCTGATCCTGCTGCTGTTGGCGCTTCGCTGGATGGAGCGGCCGTCGGCCGCGGGCGGCTGCCTGATCTGCTTCCTCTTCGGACTCGGCCTTTCCGATCACCTAATGATCGGCTTGCTCGGGCCCTCGTTGCTGATTGCGTTTTTTCTGGGCGTGGTGAAGGGGCGGTTTCGCCTGAACTTGGTGCGCTGTTCGTTCATCGTCCTGTCCCTCCTGGCCGGCCTGTCGCCCGCCGTCGCGATCATGGCGTACCAACTGCCTGAAGGAGCGGGGGCGGCCGATCTGTGGCATTCGGTTCAAGTCTTTCTGAACCTGTCCGGACCCGGGTCGCCCGGGTTTCAGTGGTCGCGGACAGCGCAGATCATCTTGCTGGTCGGGCTCAACTTCGTGGGAGTCGCCCTGCTCGCCGGAGCGATCGGGGTCGCGCGAGCCGTGGCGGCGAGAACGGCCCGGTACACAGTGCTCCTCGTGGCGCTCGGCTGCTTCTATCTCTTCCCCCTGCTCCATCCCCACGTCGACACGTACCAGTTCTGCCTCGGCGGACACCTGATGCTGGCCCTCTTCCTGCCGCTCGGATTCGAGACGCTCCAAGCGCGAGCGAAACTGGGTCGGTGTCTGCTGCCACTGGTCTTGCTCGTACCGCCGCTCCTCTACGCAGGCATCCCGGCTGTCACTGAACGACTCGGCATCGACGTGACGCGGGCCCGATCACTGCCGCATCGCAGCAACGCCTGGTACTTCCTCTTGCCTCCCAAGTGCCTCGATGACGGTCCGCGGCGGTACCTCGAGGAGTGCTTCGAGCAGGCGGCGCCGGACGCCGTCCTCGTCGCCGATTTCACCCCCGGCATGCTGCTGACCTACGCCAGCGTGGTCGAGGGAGCGCGTCCCGACGTCGACGTGATCACCATCTGGGAGGGCGTCGAGCGGCACTTTCAGGCGATAGACGAATCCCTCGGCCAGAGGCCGGTCTTCGTGGCCGCAGCGGAGCCCGAGGGGAGCAAGGTGTCGCGAACGTGGTATCTGTTCGAGGCCGACCTCCGGGCGCGCTATGAAGTGGTCGCGTGTTCGCCGATGCTCGAGGTCGTCAGACGCCGGGATTGACTCACCACGAAGAACACAGCGCGGTCGCCGAAGAATCGAAATCGAAATGGAAATCGAAATCGATTGGTTTTAAGCCGTTGGGAAGGCCCACATCCAGTCGATCCCGATTTCGATTTCGATTTCGACTCCAGCGCGCCGTGCGAAGAGGTTCGAGGTAAGTAGCACGAAGACCGCTACCCCAGATTGACCCGCGGCACCACCCGCTCCGCTTCGGAGTCGAGTTCGAAGAAACCCGGTGCCCTGAACCCGAACATGCCCGCCAGGATCGAGGTCGGGAACATCTCGGAGAGCTGGCGCATGTCGCGGACGTTGCCGTTGTAGAAGCGGCGACCGGCGGCGATGCGGTCCTCGGTCAGCGCCAGCTCGTTCTGGAGCTCCAGGAAGTGCGCGTCCGCTTTCAGTTCGGGATGGTTCTCGACCACGGCGAAGAGCTGCTTCATACCGAGCATGAGCGATGACTCATCGATCGCCTGACCGGACGGGTCGCCGTGGTTTGCGGCGGCCTTGTTGCGCAGCTCGGTGATCTTCTCGAACACTTCCTTCTCGTGGGCCGCGTACCCCTTGCAGGTTGCCACCAGGTTCGGGATCAGCTCGTACCGACGCTTCAGCTCGACGTCGATGTTCGACCAGCTCTCCCGGATGTAGTTCTTGAGGCGCACGAAGCGGTTGTAGTTGGCGATCGTCCAGAGCGACGCCAGGACGACAAGCACCAGGATCGCGATCAGGCTACCGGGCATGGGAGACGCCTCCGTCGAGCTGGACCATCAGGTGTTCGGGCCAGAGCCTCAAGAACCTCTCGAGGTAGTCGAAGTGCCGCCGGAACTGGGGCGGCTCCCATCGTCTCCTGCCGTCGGCGAAGCAGATCCGGCCCCGTTCGATGTCGATCGCCGCCGGCAACCCCTTCAGCAGGAACTCCATCATGCGGGGGTGGATCACGTCGTAGGCGAACTTCTTGTCGGGGCTCTTCACGTAGAACCGCTTGCTGAACTCGGCCGACTCGAAGTCGATGTCGTCGAAGCCGAACACGCCGGCCAGCTTGTCGAACATTCCCTCCGGCCGGATCAGCAGGTCGGGCGGGTCGAACGAGAGCTCGAGGATCACGTAGCTGAACCGGTAGGTGCGCGTGTTGCGGCCCTTGCCGCTGCCGCTGGTGACCCGGTAGCGGTAGTCGCCCGCGACGACGCGCAAGGTCCGCCCGTCGACCGGGAGCTTGCCGGTCATCGTGTTCAGGGCGACGCGGGAGTGGCCCCGGCGGAAGATCTCGAAGTGGCCGTACTCCTCGTCATGGCGCCCGTCCGGGCCGGGGGAGAACCGGAAACCAAGAGACCGGGCCAACTCCGCCATCTCCTCCCGGCGCTTCTTCGCGGCCAGGTGGTTGAAGATGGCGAACAGCACGGCCAGCGCGATGCCGACGATGATCAGGAGCTCTGGTGGCAAGCGAATCCGTCCTTTCCGACCTTCCGGTTCCTGTGTGGCGTCCGCTCACTACCGCTCGGGTGCGCCACGATTCCCGGAAAACTGATCTGACCGCCACGTTAGGGTCCGCGCAGAAATAACTTCGTGTTTTGGGCGAGCAATCGTCGTTCCTGGCACGGCGCGACGACGACCGTGTATTCGAGATACTCCGAGGAGGAGCAACACAGCCAGGGGCGGCGAGGGCCGGCCAAAACCGGGAGTTATTCCTGCGCGGACCCTTAGGGAGATTCACCGCGACTTTCGAGGGGCGTGGCTCCTGGCGCTCAAGGTCGGGCGGTGGTTGGCCGAGGAGAGTGGGATCGCCTCGAGCCAAGGAGTTCACCGATGGGAAAGAAGCGCGCGCCCGGAGCCGCTGGCCTGGTCATCATCGCACTCGTTCTCGTCAGCATGATGCTGGCAGGCGTCGTCGCGCGGCATTCTGGCGAGGCACCGCCCGGATACGACCTGCTCGCCGGCTTCACCGAGCCCGATCGCGGTGCAAATCCGGCGGACAATGCCTGGCCGCTGTACCAGAAGGCGCTGTTCGAGTTGGTCGCCGCACCTTCACCGAAGTGCTATCACGTCTGGCCGGGCGAGCTGGGATGGGATCAGACCCAGGAGTGGCTCGACGAGAATCGCGCGCTCTTGCCGGTGCTGACCGAGGCGGCGGGTCGTGAGCATTACGGCCGTCCCGACGACCCGGTACGGGTTGCAGAGAGTTGGGTGGAGTTCCATCGGCGGGAGCAGAACTCGACCGAGTTGGCAGCGGCCGTACAGCGGTTCCAGGAGGAGAGTGAGAAGACGCACGGAATCTAGGACTTCACGTGCGCGTATCTTGTCGACTCCCGCTACCTGGCCGAACTCGTCTGTGCCGCGGCTCGCGAGGCGGCGGCAGCAGGTGATCTCGACCAGGCCGTATCGCACCTCATCACGACGTCCAACATGGGGCGTCAATTGATGAAGAGAGGCTACGCAGTCGAGGCGCTGATCGGTGTGGCACTCTACTCGATTGCCGGGGAGCAAGCCCGTCAGGTGATTCAAAGGAAAGCGGGTTGCTTGACGGCCGCGGAACTCGAGCGGCTGGCCGAATCGACACTCTGCCGGCAGGAGTTTCCGGAAGTCGAAACCGTTCTCGAGAGTGAGTGGCGCAGACAACGTGCCACGATCGAAAGGAGTTTCAGTGCCGACGGAGTTGCGCTGGTCAACGAACTCCACGACTTGCTGTACTCGAGGAGGCAAAGCGGTTTCTGGCAGGTGTGTCTGGAGAAGGCCTCGCTCCTGCTGCATGCCGGGAAGCGGGAAACCCTCGAACGCATTCATGCTCTGCGCGAGAGGTCGCTTGCCGCAGGCGACGATCCGACTCGGGACGCGGACCTCGAGCGCATGCGCGATGAACTCGGGGAGTACCGCCATTCCCTCGTGATGTTGTTCGATCCAGGGGCTCTCGTGGAGAACGTCACTTCGACTCTCCGCCTGGCCATCGCCGGCCGTGACGCCACCGCGGCCCAGGTGGCCACGCTCCGCTACCATCTGGCAGAGGGTGTCTGGCCGCCGTCCGCGGCCGCCCTCGTGCGGCGCTTTCTCCCGGCGCTGCCGGAAGATGTGGAACCGGGAACAACGCTCGGATTCGAGCCCGCCACCCTGGACAAGCCGCCGATCTGGAAGAGCGCAAGGCTCCGGCTGGAGCCGGCGAAGTAGCCCGGGTTCAGCGGACTTCCTGGTCCGCTACCCTTGCGTGATCGGCCTGAGAGGCCGCTTTGAGCCGCGCCTCCCCGGGGGGCGGGCGGTTACAATGTCCGCGCCCGCCGCTGCAAGCCGAACCACTTCAGGACAGCACCATGCGCATCCTCCCGACCGCGTTGCTCCTCACCCTGTCCCTGACCGCATCCGCCCTCGCCCAGTCGATCCCGTACGACACCACCCCAAACTGGGAATCGGTGACCAGCGGCATCGCCACCGGCGGGGCTTTCGCCGACATCGACCGTGACGGTTGGCCCGACCTGGTCGTCGCGAACGGCAACGACATCCAGCGGCAGCGGGTGGAGGTCTACTACAACCAGGGGGGCGGCGAGTTCAATACGGCGCCCGACTGGACCTCGAACGACGTCGACTACCACGGCCATCTCTCGGTCGGCGACGTCAACGACGACGGCTGGCCGGATGTGGCGGTCGCGGTGTTCCTGGGCCCCGGCGGCTTCGGTTCGTTCGGCGGCGCCAAGCTGTATCTGAACAACGGCGCCGGGACCCTCTCGAGCAACCCTTCCTGGCAGTCGGCCGATGCCTACTACTGCTTCTCGGTGCGCCTGGGCGACGCCGACGGCGACGGCGACCTCGACCTGGCGGCGGCGACCGGCGAGCCGTACTACGGGTCACCCACAAAGGACCGGATCTACCTGAACTCCGGCGGCGCGCTTGCGACCTCACCCGGCTGGCAGTCGACCGAGATCGAGCACAACCTCGATTGCACCTTCGCCGACGTGGACGAAGACGGCGATCTCGACCTGGTCACCTGCGGCGCTCGCGCCCCGAACCGGATCTACTTCTCGAGCGGCGGCCTCGTCGCCACCACGTCCGGTTGGGCCTCGACCGACAACAACAACCAGAACGGCAACTCGCTCACCGTCGGCGACGTGAACGGAGACGGACGGCTCGACCTGATGGTGACCGACAACAACCAGCTCAGCGGCGGACAGGGGGTCTTCAAGATCTATGCCGGCTCCGGGAGCAGCTTCGCCACCACGCCGTACTGGAGCGCTCATGGGGGCAACACCTCTTCCATTACCGCAACCGACCTGCTGTTGGATGGGTACGCCGACGTGATCGGGGGGATCTGGTTCGGCAAGGCTCGCATCTACTCCAATACCACCGGCACGCCGTCCACCACGGCCGCCTGGCAGATGACCGGCTCGAGCGTGCAGGAGGCGATGTTCCTGGCCGATCTGAATCGGGACGGCTTGCACACCGCGACCGGTGAGTCGCACCCGGTCAACGGCGTGCGCAAGGTGTTCCGCCTCGGCCACGCTCCCGCCGCAAGCGTCCTGGCGGTGCGCGCGGATGGCGTCGTGCTGCCGGACACGGGGTACTGCTTCGACCTGGAAGAGGGATGGCTGAGCCTCGGGACGGCCCCCGTGACTTCACTTTCCATCGACTATCAGTGGTCGGACGCGCTCGATCTCGGCGTGACCAACTGGGATACCTCGGAGGGGAACTACATCTGGCTGCGCCATCACAAGGTGCGGGCCGTGCTCAGTACGCCGCCGGCGGTGATCCACGAGGGACAGACCCTCGCCTTCTCGATCGAGATCGAGAACACCACGGCCATCAGCCAGGCCTACCTCGCGGGTGGCTACTTCGAGTTCCCCTTCGGCGGGACCTTCATCCTCCACCTC
>JAZDLC010000008.1:0-2502 GCA_043802345.1 Planctomycetota bacterium
GGCTGCGGGAGTTCCAGGTTCCGGTCTATCTGCTGCCGGGCAACCACGACCCCCTGGATCCTGCGTCGATCTACGGCGAGAAGCGGCTCGGCGGGCGCCTGCCGGAACAGATCCATGTGCTGCGGGACGCAACACCGGTCACGGTCATCCCCGGTGGTGAAGTGGTAGGGGCCCCCTGGCGCACGAAGAACCCGGCGCTCGATCCGACGCTCGAGGCGATCTCAGGTCTCGAGGCGGTGCCGCCGGGCGTGATCCGCGTGCTGGTGGCGCATGGTGCGGTCGACTCCTGCTTCGATTCCGGAAGCGAGGAGCGGCCGCCGACTCCGGTGGCGGCCCTGGAGCAGGGGCTTCAAGATGGCCGGTACCAGTTCGTGGCGCTCGGCGACCGGCACTCGCTGACCGAGGTCGGCGGGACCGGCAGGATCTGGTACCCGGGAACTCCCGAGTCGACACGCTTCGTCGAGAAGGACCCCGGGCACGCGATGGTCGTCGAGATCGAAAATGGAGAGGTGGCGGTACAGGACCACCAGGTGGGGCGCTGGCGGTTCCTGCAGCACCAAACTGAACTCCACGGGCCGGAGGATATCGAACAGCTCCAGACATGGATGGCGGACCTCGGCGCGGTCGACCGCATCGTCCTGCGCATGCACCTCTCCGGCGAACTGCCACTGGTGGTCCGCGCCGGCCTCGAGCACCAGCTCGATCAGCGGCGGGCGGCGTTTGCAGCGCTTGATGTGGATGCTTCGGATCTGCGCACGATGCTCACGACCGAGGATGTGGACGCGCTGGAACTGGATGGGATCGCCCTCCAGGCGGCAAACGAGTTGCGTGATCTGGCGGCCGGCGGAGGCGACGACGCGGCCGCGGCGGAAGAGGCGCTGCGCCTGTTGGCGCAGTTGGTGGAGGAAGCGGCATGAGGTTTCATCGTATCAAGGTGACGAACTGGCGCGGAGTCGAAGAGCGCGAAGTGCAGCTCGAGGATGCGATCAACGTGATCGTCGGCAGGAACGAGGCGGGCAAGACCAGCCTGTTCGAGGCGGTCCGGCATCTCTTCCAGTTCAAGGCGAAGAGCAAGCACCACGACATCAAGTCGACGCAGTCAGCCGGCAGCGAGGCCGGGCCGGAAGTCGAGCTCGAGTTCAGCTTTGGCGAATGGCGGGTCATCTACCGCAAGCGCTGGATCACGCGGCCCGAAACTGTCCTGCGCGTGCTCGAGCCGGTGCCGGAACAGATGAGCGGCGATGAGGCACACGAGCGGATGGAGGAACTGCTCGAAAATCATTGCGATCTCGGGCTGTGGCTCGCGCTTTCGGTACAGCAAGGCGCCGGGATGACGCAGGCGCAGACCGGCTCGACCTCGCTGGGGGCGGCGCTGGAGGGGCGGCGCACCACCGACGGCGCGGCCGACGACGCACCGGCGCTGTGCGAACGGGTCGAGGCGGCGTTTCTCGAGTTCTGGACACGTACCGGGCAGGTCGGGGTCGCGTGCAAGGAACTGCAGGCGGAACACGAATCGTGCCAGAGGGAGGAGGAAGGGCTCGAAGCCAGGATCCTGGAGCTGGAGACGACGATCGAGAGACTCGAGGACCGCCGCAAGAGCCTGGCTGCTGAACATGCCCGGGCGCCGAAGCTGCGTGAGGACTTCGAGCGGGAGGAGGCGGCGGAGCGCGCGGTCCGCGAGCTGGAGGGACGGGTGGAGCTCCAGCAGGAGCGTGTGGAGGCGGCGCAACTCGTCAAGGACCAGGCTCTCGGCCAGGTGAGAGCGCGCGAGGACCTGCGGCAGCAGATCGACGCCTCGTCCAAGATGGTCACCAAGGCCGAGAAGGCTGCCGAGCGGCTGGAAGGGGAGGTCCGCGACCTCGATCTCCAGATCCGTGAGCGCAAGGTCGAGGAGGAGACCGGGAGGAAGCGGGTCGAGGCACTGCAGAAGGAAACGGACCGGGCGAAGATCGAACTGGAGGTTCTCGAGGGGAAATTCCAGCAGGGCAAGGCCAGGCTGCACCTCGAGACCTTCCGCAAAGACAAGCAGACGTGGGCGGAGGCGGAGTCCGAGGCGGCCGCGGCCGATGTGAGCGACGAGTGCCTGGCAGCGATCCGGGCGGCGCGCGAGAGCCTGCGAAACGCCACGGCCCGGCTCCAGGGAGCCGGCGGTGAGCTGCGCATCGAGGCGCACGCTGAGTTGAAGCTGACGTTGGACGACCAGGACCTTGAGCTCCAGGCCGGAGAGACCGTAGAGCAACGCTTCGGCGCCGAGGCGGTGCTGTCCATTCCCGAGTTGGTGGACATCCGGGTCGGGGCCGGAGCATCGGTCACCAAGCTGAAGGCCGCCGAGACGTCGGCAAACGACAAGTACCTGGCCCTCTGCCGCGAATCCGGAGTGGAGTCCATCAGCGAGGCGGAACAGCGCCGGACGCGGGCTGATCTCATTCGCGGCCGGGGTGAGGACGCCCGCAAGCGATTGGAGCTCGAGGTGGAGCGCCATCTGGGCGCCGCCGCAGAGGA
>JAZDLC010000009.1:0-5167 GCA_043802345.1 Planctomycetota bacterium
GCGGAGCTGCTTTGACCGCTTGCCGATCGAGTCGGAGCTTATCGTCCAATGCCTTGGTTTCCTTGCGCAGATAGACATCGGTGTGGTTCTGGACGCGCTCGCTCGTGTTCAGATTCACCCTACGGCCTTGAGCTCACGAGCTCTGGAGATTCTGGGGCGTCTGCCGCTCCCGGAGGATCTTCAGGAAGCGGTGCGATCCGTGCAGGAGGACGAAACCGACTTGGCGACGTTGAGGAGGATGCTGGAGGCTCGCCGGGCGGGGCTCGAGGAATCGTTTCGTATCCATGCCATCGAAGATACTGTCCAGAAGATTGCGCGAGACGAACGCGAGGTGGACCAGAGAGGTGTCAAGCTTCTCGCGTTTTCCGGGTCGATGTGGGGAGAACGGTTGGCGGCGCTGCATGCAGAGGAGGAGCTGGTCTCCTTGGTACAGAGCAGCAATCCGGACCTGATGCGCGTGGGCGGCCACGGCTTGGTCGCCATGGATCGGGCAGACCGCTTGATGGAGCTGTTGGCCCTGACGCCGTTCCCGGCAACGTTGATCGACGCGGCTCTGGAGGCGAATCGATTCCGCGCGCTGAAGGACCTTTCACGGCAGGGTCGGATCTCTCCCGAGGTGATCTTGAAGCACGCCGTTGCTCTCCACCTCGCCGACGTGGTTGCGGACCTCATCGCACCGGAGGACGCCTGGCCGCGACGGCTTTCCGAATCCACCGAAGAGGCCCTCCAGATGGCGGTCGATTCCCTCGCAACGCAGGGCGCGACCGATCGACTGGTCCGCGTCGTCCAGCTCTACGAGTCGGACGCCGCCGTGCGGGCCCTGGTCCAGCTCCGGGCGTTCGAGCAGATCCTCGGCGCGCTCACCCTATGGCCCTCCGGTCCCGCGAGGACCGCGACGGCAGAACTCTACCGGCTGACCGGAATCCCGGAAACCACCGGAAGCAGCCCCACCTGGCCCACCTACCTGGAGGAGCAGGAAGCGCTGATCCAGCGCTGGAGAGCCGCCCTGCTGCCG
The DNA here is from genome assembly GCA_043802345.1 of Planctomycetota bacterium. Taxonomy (GTDB): domain Bacteria; phylum Planctomycetota; class B15-G4; order B15-G4; family JADJEK01; genus JAZDLC01. Next base: position 1,016 of record JAZDLC010000009.1, read on the forward strand.
TGACGCCGGACCAGCGCTCTGATAGAGTGACCCCGCCGAACGTCTCCGAGAAGGGTCCTGTCCAAACCCCACGGGGGTGCGATGCGGAAGCTGGCGATACCATCCGCCGTCCTGGTGCTGGTCGCGGTCGTGATCTGGCTGCTCTCGGTGTCGAGCGGGCCGGGGCCGGATGTGACGTCATGGGGCCGTCTGGAGCCGGGTGAAGAGAGGCAGACGCCCGGACCAGAGTCTGCCGAGCTCCCGGTCCAGAACCTGTCGCGGGCGGTGGCGGACGATTCGATTCGGGAGCCGGAGGGGCCGTCGGAGACGTTCAAGGTCGCCGTGGTCGACGAAGAGTGGGAGCCGCTCGCGGAGGCCACGGTCACGCTGCTCGCGTTCGATGACACGGAGCATCTCTACCTCTCCGATGTGAAAGAAACCACAGACGACACGGGATGCACCGTCTTCCGGCTCGACCCGGGAGAGCGGCTCGAGAACTTCCTGACCAGCAACGGAGACTTTGCCATCCTTGCTCAGAAGCAGGGTTACGCGCCGAGCATGGAGTCTGTCTGGTCTCGCGGGAAGGGGGATCGGGTCATCGAGCTGCGCCGTTCCGTGAGGATTGAAGGTCGAGTCCTGGAGTTCGAAACCCACGCTCCGGTCAGCGGCGCGCGGCTGCTCTTCGGCGAAGAATTCAACCTGGGGCCGGGCAGCCCTTCCGAGACCGTGACAGCGGAGGATGGGAGCTTCCGCCTCGAGAGCGTTCCACTCGAAGACTCCCTGGTACTCACCGTGATCCGTCCGGGCCACATGTTCTGGCAGCATGTCGTCGAGGAGGTCCACGCGGAGGGAAACTGGATCGAAATCCTCGTTCCACGGGGCAAGACGCTGATGGGACGGGCGGTGGACGCCGACACAGGGGAGGCGGTCCCGGGAGTGCGGATCGGAACACATCACCCGATCGCCGTCAGCGATGCTTCCGGTCGCTTCCAGGTCAATGGACTCTGGATGGACCAGTCATTCGCGACCCTGGACAAGACCGGCTACTGCAGGACCTGCCTGATCACGAGCCTGGAAGAGTTCGATGAGTCCGGGGAAGTCGTGTTCCCGATGTTCCGGGCCTGCTCGGTGGAAGGAGTCGTTGTCGACGCAGACGGAACACCAGTGGCAGGTGCGCGAGTCTCGCCGGAGTGGCTGGGCCTCCTAACCACTCCCGATCCACTGGCCGGACGGTATCCGCAGTTCGAGTGGGACAAGTTGCTGGTGTTCGTGCACTATCCGCGCCTGGACCTTCACACCGACAACGACGGGAAGTTCCGGTATCCCGGGCTCAAGGTCTCGTCGCACCCGGTCCGCCTGCACGTGGAACACCCGGGAGGCCCGAGGACCGTGAGCACCGGGTGGCTGCGATTCAGCAAATCCGGAGAGTGCCGCCAGGTCGTGCTCCGCTACGGGAAGGGGTCCGTCATCGAGGGAACGGTCCGGCCGGCCGGCCCTGCCTGGCGGATCGTGTGGACCGGCGCCACGATGCGGGGAATGGGCGGGGCGGGTGTCGATGGTCGTTACCGGCTCGAAGGAGTCGCGGCCGGGGAGGTCCGACTCGACGTGTTCGGGGAGGGTCCTCAGGATCGAGTGCCGTCGGATGAGGACGAGAGCCTGGTGACGGACGTCGTCCGGGTCGGGGCTGCTCCTGTCTATTGGTACGACATCAACCTTCCCGCGGATGGCCTGGATCGCAGCGTTGCAGGAACCGTGGTCCGGCCCGACGGAAGCCCTGCCGCTGATGTCCAAGTCAGTGTGATGCTCTCGGCCCGCTGCTTGAGTTGCCCGAAGACCGACGCGCAGGGCCGGTTCGAGATCTGGGTGCCCGCCAGGAAAGGCACCTCGTGCCGGGTCCACCTGGTTTCTGGTTCAGGTCTCAGCGCGGATTCGCCCGACGCGAAGGTCGGTGACCGGGATCTTCTGCTGGTGTTCCCGGCGTCGGAATGGGTCCGACTCCAGATCATCGATGCAGACAACGGGCAGCCCCTTCCACGAGCCACCATCCGTTGGGAGATGAATTCCGGGATGCCGGGGGTACCGGTTCACGGATCGGAAGAGTGGGCGCCGAGGCGCGACGGTACCGATGGTGCGATTGCACTGCCGATCGGCTCGATCACCCTCACGGTCAAGGCCCCCGCGCTCGGCTACCCGCCACACACCCTGGAGAACTTCCAGGTGGGACAAGGCCCGTCCGAACCGACCCGGACGATCCGTTTACAGCGAAAGCACTAGGGAATATTGTGAGATCCGTACCTGATCATGCTACTGATTCACCATGACCAGGCCGGCATCCGACAACTCCTTCTCCCACGATGTGGCGAAGTTCTACGAGTCGACCCTCGTGCCGCTCATCTTCGAGCCGTACGCGGCCGATCTCGCGGCCCGGGCGAAGGCTCTCGAGCCGCGTTCGGTGCTGGAGGTCGCTTGCGGCACGGGCGTGGTCACGCGCGCCCTCGCCGCCGCGCTTCCCGCGGAGTGTGCGATCATCGCGACCGACCTGAGCGGGGTGATGGTCGCCTACGGCGAGTCGCTGGGCACGGAGCGGCCGGTGACGTGGGGCCAGGCCGACGTGAATGCGCTTCCGTACGCCGCCGGCTCCTTCGACGTCGTCGTGTGCCAGCTCGCCGCCATGTTGTTCCAGGACCGGCCGGACGCCTATCGGGAGGTCAGGAGGGTGCTGCGCCCTGGTGGCACGTTCCTGTTCAGCCTCTGGAGGGAGATCGAGGAGAACGAGTTCGCCCGGGTCGTGACCGAGGCCATGGGCGACCTCTACCCCGAGAATCCTCCCGATTTCCTGGCCCGCACCGCGTACGGCCACGGGTCGCGTGCCGAAATCGAGGCGGACGTGGATGCCGCCGGATTCAGGAAGTGGACCCTCACCCGACGTGACGACATCAGCCGCGCCGCGAATCCCGGCCTGCCGGCGATCGCTTACTGCCAGGGAACACCGCTGCGGAGGGAGATCGAGGCGCGCGAGCCGGGCGGAATCGGACGTGCGACGGAGGTCGCCGCCCAAGCCCTGAGGACTCGCTTCGGCGATGGGCCGATCGCGGGAAGGATCAGCGCGATAGTGGTCGCCGCCGGGTGAGACCGCGGCGGACCCTTACCCGATCAGCTCGGCCAGCACCTCGCGGTAGCACTTGTAGACGGACCAGGGGATCTCGTCCCGGACGCGGCCGCCGGCGAGCGGAACGTACCGGCCCTCCGCGAGAAGGGCAGGAACGAGCTCCTCGAGCCGGGCGCGGATTCCCTCGGGCGATCCGGAGCGGAGGATGCTGAGCGGGATGCCGCCGATCAGGCCGAGCTCCTTGCCGAACCTGGCTCGCAGGCTCCGGTAGTCGAGATCCGGAATCTCGGCTGCCTCCGACAACCAGAGCATGTTGATCCCGGCCTTGATCAAGGTGGGGAGGAGCAGCGTAGTGTTGCCATAGGTACTGAGCAGGATGTTGTCGCACCCGAGGCTCCTGGCGGCGGCAATGACTCGCTCGTACACCGGAGCCATGAACTCCTCGAACATGTCCGGCGAAATCAGAGGCCTATCGCTGTCGGAGATCGGCTCGCTCAAGTAGATGAACTCCGGGTCGACGTCCCGCATCGTCATTTCCAGCATGCGTGCGCAGAAGTCGCCGTACAGTTCCAGCCGTTCCCTGATTCGCTCGGGCGCCCTGATCGTGGCGAGCAACGCCCGCTCGAGGGTCGGCCAGTCTCCGACCCCCAGGGCCTGGAAGAACCCGCGCGTCGCCCAGATGCAGACGATGTGCTCCCGGTCCCTGAGGTTCGCGACAATCTGATCCCAGTCATCCGGGAAGCGGCGCCGCGAGACGTCGAACGCGCTGCGGTATTCGCGCGGGGTCAGGTCGAGGACGCGACCGAAGAAGCTGGGGACGAACTGGAGATCCGGTCCGAGGTTTTCGTGGGGAGTCAGACCGAACAGATCGGCATGCGTCTTCCCCTCAGGCAGTCCCTGCCGGTGCCAGGCCTCGAGAACCTCGTCGCGCACGCCCTCTTCCATCAGCGGCGGCCGGTCCACCGGCTCGCCCCGAAACAGGCGTCGGAAGCGTTCTCGATCGTTCATCGGTCCCCCACGAGTCGCGGGCACAATATCAGACGCGCAAGGCGAGAAAAGGGGAC
>JAZDLC010000010.1:0-8933 GCA_043802345.1 Planctomycetota bacterium
GGCGAACTGTACGGCGACTACACCCTGGCCCTGGCCGTCACGGGCGTCCTGACCATCCCGGCCTTGCTCGGCCTCGCCCCGGGAGTCCTGCCGTTTCTCTCCAAGGCCAGGCAGCTCGGGAGCATGACCGAGATCCGGGCCGTCGTCCGCTCCTCCCTGCTCCCGGTGACCTGCGTTTCGCTGATCCTCATGGCCCTTCTCTACGGGTCGGCCTCGTGGCTCGGCGAGAACCTCTTCCACAAGCCTGAGCTCGACCGGTTCCTGCTGCCGCTCGGATTGCTGGTGATCGTCGGCGGTCTCTCGGGCATCGTGCTGATGCTGCTCCAGGGATTCCTGCTGGTCAAGGAGCGGGCCTGGATCGAACGGGTGGTGGCCATGGGAGTCACCTGCGTGGGCATGGCGCTGACCTGGTACGCCGGGTGGGGAGTCCAGGGGGTCGTCGTCTCGACCCTCTTGGGAGGCCTCTCCTGTCTGGTCCTGGCGGCGGCATTGTTGGCAAGGGAGGTTCCCGGGATCTTGCGGCCTTCCGCCGCGGCCGGGGCGTGGCGCGTGCGCCGGATGCTCGGCGAGTCCTGGCCCATGATGGGCACCAGCATGCTGGCCTTCCTGCTGCTCTGGACCGACGTCCTGCTCATGGGGGTCTTCAGGGAATCGGATGAGGTCGGAATCTACGGCGCGTGCGCCCGGCTGGCGCCGCTCATCATGCTGGTCCATGAGAGCCTGGGACCGATCTTCATCGCGCGCCTGAGCGACCTGTACACGGGAGGCGACTGGGCCGGCATTCGCCATCTCTACCGCTTCACGGCCCGCTGGGCCATGTGGCCCGGACTGGCACTGTCCTTCCTGCTGGCGTTCTGGAGCACCGAGCTGCTCTCCCTCTTCGGCCCCGAGTTCAGCACCGGGGCAACGGTGCTGATCGTGCTGGCCGGTGGCAAGGCGGTGGCGACCTCCATGGGACTGAGTGGCCGGGTCTTCGCGGTGACCGGCAAGGCCCGGATCAACCTGATCAACATGCTCCTGCTGGTGGGAGGGAACGTCGTCCTCAATCTGCTCTGGATTCCCACCCACGGAGCCCTGGGAGCGGCCGCCGCCACCAGCATCTGCCTTGCGACCGTCCGGTCGCTCCAGGTCGCGGAACTGTGGCTCCTCTTCCGAATCCTCCCCTGGAGCAGGAGATGCCTGATCCCGGTCCTCGGCATCTCCCTCCTCGCAGGCGCGACCTACCCCTTCCGGGAAGGCCTCCCGGGCAGGTGGGGCTGGCTCCTGCCGATGGGTCTCTTCCTCGCGAGTTGCGTCCTCCTGTTCCTCCTGGCAGGATTGGGTGAGGAAGACCGCGACGTCTGGCGCGCGGTCCGGGGGAGGCTGGGCGCGAGGGGGAAGTGACCCGCGCGAGGGAATCAGGATCGAAATCGAAATCGAAATCGGGATCGATTGGATGCGCCTTCCGAGTGGCATGAGACCAATCGATTTCGATTTCGATAGCGATTTCGATTTCGACCCTTCGGTGGCAGGCCGAGCAGGTCGGGAACCGCTCTTTGGTTGCGGCCGGCGGCCGCACCGTGTTCTTCATGGTGAAGAAACACCCTATCCCGCGCCGCTGATCACGCGCCGCCCTCATCCTGCCGGCGCTTCGCCTCGATCGCCAGAAGAAGCTTCTCCGGCGTGATCGGCAGATCATTCACGCGGACTCCCACCGCGTCAAAGATCGCGTTGCCGATGGCGGGCGCAGTCGGCACCATGCCCGACTCTCCCACACCCTTGGCGCCGAACGGGCCGGCCGGGTCGTTCGTTTCCACGAAAGCGAGCTCGATCGGGAAATCGAACTCCCCGGCGGTGGGAATCTTGTAGTCGGTGAAGCCCGGATTCAGGATCTTCCCCCGCTTGGTCAGGACCTTCTCGTAGAGGGCGTACCCGATCCCCTGGGCCAGGGCGCCGTACATCTGCCCTTTCAAAGTGACCGGATTCAGCACCCGCCCCACATCATGCACGGCGACCACGCGCAGGATCTTGACCTCGCCGGTCTCCCGATCGACCTCCACCTCGACCGCCTGGGTGCCGTAGGCGTAGTTCTCCGACATGTTGCCGTACCCCTTGCTCCAGTCGGGCAGGTCGGTCTTCGGCTCGAAGAAGGCCTCCTCGGTGAGGACGGTTCCGGCGTCCCGGAAGTGAATCGCCCGGAGCACCCGCCCGAACTCGATCGTGAAGCCGGGGTCCTGTTTCAGGAACATCATCCCGTCCGCAAGCTCGAGGTCTTCCGGATTGCCGAAGGCGGCCGGATCGACCGCGGGCCGCTGGAATCCTGGATCCTTCCTCTCCTTCCGCTTGAAGCGGCGCTCCACCTCTTCCGGCAGCACCTCGGCCGCCAGGGTGAACAGCTTCCCGCGGATCTTGCTCGCAGCGAGAATCGCGGCGTTGCACGCCATGTACGCCCCGCGGCTGGCGTGGGTGCCGACGTCCCAGGGGCAGGTGGCGGTGTCGGTCTGGTTGATGACCACCGACTCGGGCAGCACGCCCAGGCTCTCGGCCACCGCTTGTCGCAGCACGGTATGCAGGCCCTGGCCCATCTCGACGCCCCCGTACGACACGTTGACGGCGCCGTAGTCGTCGATCTTCAGGATGATGCCGCTACCGTCGGAGCGGTAGATCTTCCCCCCACCGCCCACGTGGACCAGCGAAGCCAGACCGACTCCGCGGGCAGCCTTTCGCCCCTGTCTCCGCTTCGCCGACCAGCCGATCTTCTCGGCCGCCGTCTCCAGGCACTGCCTTAGCCCGCAGGTGGTGATCTTCAGACCCATCGGTGTCAATTCACCCGGCTCGTTGCAGTTGATCCGCCGGATCTCCAAGGCATCGAGGCCGGCCTTCTCGGCCAGGTCATCCAGCGTGGACTCGATCGGCCACGTGACTTCCGGATTGCCGTACCCCCGCATCGCCTGGCAGTAGGTGTTGTTGGTGTAGACCAACTGCGCCTTGAAGCGGACGTTCGGCACCTTGTAGAGGGACGTGGCCGGAAGCAGCATGATGCTCGGATAGGTCGCGCCCCAGGAGGTGTAGGCGCCGTTGTCCAGCACCGCCTCGACCTCACGGAAGGTCAGTCGTCCCTTTTCGTCGCACCCCTGGCGCACCATCGTCCGGGCCGACTGCCGGGGCGAGAGGTAGGCGAACTCTTCCTCCCGGTCGTACACGATCTTCACCGGCCGGCCGGTCTTCTGAGCCAGCAGGATGGTGATGTACTCGTAGCAATGGGTGTCGAGTCCGGTGCCGAACCCTCCCCCCAACGTGGGGACGATGACCCGCACCCGCTTCCCCTTGAGACCCATCGCCGCGAGCGCTCCGTTGAAGTCCCTCTGCGCCAGGAACGGAATCTGGGTCTTGGCCCACACCGTGAGATTGTGGTTGCCGTCAAACTCGGCGATGCAACCGGCGGTGCCCATGCAGCTCTGCTGGATCAAGGGAGTGGAGTACTCCCCCTCGGCCACGAACTTCGCCGCGCGCTTGCCCGCCTCGAGATCGCCCGACGCATGATCGAAGGTAAGCTCGAGCTTGTTGTTCTGCCGGGGACGCCCGTTCGGCAGCTTCTCATGGAGAATCGGCGCCCCCTCGGCGAGAGCCTCTTCCGGAGAGAAGACGCCCGGAAGCGGCTCGTACTCCACATCGATCAGTTCCACCGCCCGCGCCGCCGTTTCCGGATCAATGGCCGCAACCGCCGCTACCTCGTCCCGGTACTGCAGGACACGATCACGCTTCAGCGCCACGTTGTCCCGCAGGAAGCCGACTCGAATTTCCGGCGTGTTGGCGCCGGTCAGCACCGCGCGGACGCCCGGCAAGCGCTCCGCCCGGGACGTGTCGATCTTCACGATCCTCGCATGGGCGTGCTCGCTGAACTTGATCTTGCCGTACAGCATGCCGGGACGGGAGAGATCGTGGATGTAGAGTGCCTTCCCCGTGGCCTTGTCGTTCCCCTCGGGGCGCTGCGCCGGCTTGCCGATGTGCCTGAACCCGGTCATGCCGTCTCCCTCCCTGCCTGCCGCATCGAGGCCGCGGCCGTCTTGATCGCCTCGAAGATCTGAACGTAGCCGGTGCAGCGGCAGAGGTTCCCGACCAGGGCCTCGCGGATTTCCTCGTCGTCAGGATCAGGATTCCGCTCGAGCAGTGCGGTGGCCGACAGGATCATCCCCGGCGTGCAGAAGCCGCACTGAATGCCGCCTCCCTCGACGAACGCCTTCTGCACGGGGGAGAGTCCGCCGTCCGCGGACTGGAGCCCCTCGATGGTGGTCACCCGCTTCCCGGTCACCTCGAGCGCGGGATAGAGACACGAGTTGACCGTCCGCCCGTCCACGATGACGGTGCATGCTCCGCACTCCCCTTCGCCGCATCCTTCCTTGGTTCCGGTGAGCCCCAGGGGGCCGCGGATCAGGTCGATCAGCCGGGCCCACGGGTCCACGGAAGCCTCCACCGTGTGGCCATTCAGCTCGAATTCCAGGTCCACCTTCATGGCTCTCTTCACCCCTCCCTCTCGGCCCCGGCCAGGCAGGAGCGCAGGTGACGGGACAGGAAGACCCGCACCAGGGAGCGCCGGTACCCTGCCGAAGAGCGGATGTCGCTGATCGGCCTGACCTCCATCGCGGCCTGGTCCGCGGCCTGACCGATCAGGCCGGCGCAAAGCGACTCTCCCTCCAGGATTTCCTCAGTGCGGAGGAGCCGCAGCGGAACCTCTCCGACCGCCCCGGCCGCGACGCGGACGCCGGACAGGATCTGATCCTCGATGCGGAAGGCAGTGGCCAGCGAGGCGATCGCGAGGTCCATCTTCACCCGTCCCTTTCGCGAGTACTCAGAGCGCAGCCCGCTCCCCGGCCGCTTGATCTTGATCTCGGTCAGGATCTCGTCGCTCGCCAGGCACGTGCTTCCCGGACCGCGAGTAAACTCCGAAAAAGGTACCTCCCGCGTCGCTGCCCGCGAGCGCAGGACCAGGCTGGCGTCGTAGACCAGGAGCGGCGGGGCCGTGTCGGCGCAGGGAGAGGCGTTGGCCAGATTGCCGCCGATGGTGGCGGTATTCCGGATCTGAACGCAGCCGAGCGACCGGGCAGCGTTCGCCAGGGCCGGCAACAGGGCGCGGATCTCCTCATGGGCAGCCACCTCGGCCACCGTCACCGCGGCACCGATCCGAATCGTCTCGGAGACATCGATGCGCCGCAGCTCCTCCACCGAACGCAGGGAGACCAGCGCAGGGGGAGGCTCCGCGGTCCCCTTCCTGAACCGGACCAGGAGCTCGGTGCCGCCCGCGATGCATCGCGCCCCCTCCCGCGCCGCCACCAGCTCCAGCGCGTCATCCAGCGTTTTCGGTCGGTGGTATTCGTACTTTGGCATCTGCTCCTCACACCGAGATGATTCCCCGCTCCCTGAGCGCATCGATCCGCTCCTCGCTCAGGCCGACTTCCCGCAGCACCGCCGCGGTCTGCTCGCCGTAGGCAGGGGCGAACGAGAGTTCGCCACCCGTCCGCGCAAGAAAGTCGGTGGGTACCGCGGGAGGCGGCAGCCGCACCTGTTTCCCGTCCGGCGTTCGGGTCGAGAGCGTCGCTTGCCGCACGAACGGAAGATCGAGCACCTGTTCGACCGGGGTGATCGGCGAATGCGGCACACCAGCGGCCTTCAGCTCACTCGCCACGTCCCGGCCCGGATGGCGCCGGGTAATCTCCTCGATCGACCGGTGCAATTCCCGCTTGCCCGCCCGGCGTCCCTCGTTGGAGGAATACTCCTCGCGATCGAGAGAGGAGAACATCTCCCGGGCCACGAACCGCCGCCACTGGACATCGCTGCCGATCGCCACGTACAGATAGCCGTCGGCCGTCCCGTACGAGTTGACCGGGATGAACTGCCGGTGTTCGTTGCCGCTGCGCCGGATCTCCTCCGGCGGGCTCCCCATCTCCAGCATCGGCAGGAAAGTGTGCATCCAGGAGACCGCCACCTGGGCCATGGAGATGTCGATCATGCGGCCCCGCCCGGTCTCCTGGCGCTCCATCAGGGCCAGGATCGACTGGGTGAACGCCTCATCGCCCGCTTTCAGATCGATGATCGGGATGCCGCACAGCATCGGCGGACCGTCGGCCGCGCCGGTCAGGTCCATGTAGCCACAGAGAGCCTGCATCATCGGATCGTAGCCGGGCACCGTCGGACTGCCCGCGCCCATGGCGGAGATCCCGCACCAGATCAGGTCTTCCCGTTCCTTCTTCAGGCTCGCGTAGTCGATGCCCAACTTCTCGTGATGAGCGGGGAGTGTGTTGGTGCAGACCAGATCGACCGGCAGCTCCCGGACGATTCTGTGCAGCAGTTCCCGCCCCTCCGGCTCCTTCAGGTCGAGGGCGACCGCCTCCTTCCCCGCGTTCGGCGCCACGTAGTACGAGTATCTGTCCTCCCCCGCCACCTTGCGGCCGATGTACCGGTTCGGATCGCCGGGGCGTTTCCCGCCATCCCTGGACGTGGCCTCCACCCGGATCACACGCCACCCGAGGTGCACGAATCGCAAGGTCGCGTACGGCATGCTCAGCGCCTGCTCCACGCTGAGCACGGTTCTTCGAGCGATTTTTCCCGGCTGGCTCTCCATCAGAATCGAATCGGCTCCTGGTAGGTCCCGAGGACATCCTTCAGCACCGCCGTGACCTCTCCCACGGTGGCATACGCCTCCACCGCGTCCAGGGCGGCGGGCATCACGTTCTCCCCCGCCTCCGTCGCGCCGCGCAGGGCGGCCAGCAGACTCCTGACCCGCCCCTCGTCCCTCTGACGGCGGACGTCACCCAGCCGCTCGATCTGTTTCCGGCTCTCCGATTCCCGGTACGGATGGTACTCCACCTCCCGCTGCTCCTCTTCTTCTTGGCAGAAGCAATTCACCCCCACCTTCTTGAACCGGCCTGACTGCAGCTCCCGCTGCTGTTGATACGCCTGGCGATTGACCGCCGCCTGCACCGCCCCCGTGCTGATCCCCTGGACGATGCCGCCCTGCCGATCGAGATCCTCGAGAATGCTCTCGATCAGCCGCTCCATCTCGTTGGTCATGCTTTCGATGAAGTAGGAGCCGGCCAGCGGATCGACCGTGTCGGTCAGCCCGATCTCATGCAGCAGGATCTGCATCGTGCGCAGGGAAATCCGCGCCGCCTTCTCGCTCGGGATGGTGTACGCCTCGTCGTAGGAACAGAGCGCCATGGTCTGCGTTCCGGAAAGCGCGCTCGCCAGGGCGTAGTACGCTCCCCGCACGATGTTGTTCTCCGGCTGCTCGATGGTCAGTCCGCCGCCGCCACCGCCGGCGATCATCCTGAGCTGCATCGAGCGGGGATGCCGGGCGCCGTACTTCTCCTTGAGGATCCGGGCGAAGAGCCTGCGGCCGGCCCGGAACTTGCACACTTGTTCCCAGAGGTTGCCGTGGATGTCGAAATTGAACGACAGTCCCCGGGCGAACTGGTCGATGTCCAGCCCGCGCTCGATCACATGGTCGATGTAGGCGCAGGCGATCGCCAGCCCGTACGCCATCTCCTGGGCCGGCGTGGCGCCCGATTCCCTGATGTGATACCCGCACACGCTCACCGGCGAATACATCGGAACATTCTTCGCGCAGAACTCGATGGTGTCGCCCACGAGGCGCATCGACCCGTCAACGGGGAAGATCCAGGGGCCCCGGCCGACGAACTCCTTCAGGATGTCGTTCTGGGCCGTGCCCCGGAGGGTCGCCAGCTCGAAACCGCGCTTCCTGGCCATGGCGAAGTACATCGCCATGATCGGAACCGCCGCGCCATTGATCGTGAGCGAGACGGTGATCTGGTTCAGGTCGATCCCGGAGAACGCTTCCTCCATGTCAAGGAGCGAATCGACCGCCATGCCGACTCGTCCCACTTCTCCCGTTGCCATCGGATCGTCCGAGTCCAGGCCGCACTGAGTCGGCAGATCAAACGCCACGTTCAATCCGGTCTGGCCGTTCCGGATCAGGTAGAGGAACCGCTCGTGGGTCTCCGCCGCGGTGCCGAACCCCGAATACTGGCGCATGGTGAACGGCCTGTCCCGATACATGCGCGGGTGGATCCCCCGGGTGTACGGGTACTCGCCCGGTTGCCCCACGCGGTCCACCCCGCCGCTTTTCCGCAGTTCCTCCTCGCCGTAGACCGCGCGGACCGGAAGGCCCGACTCCCAGCGCACATCTTGCTGGTCCTGCTTCTCGCTCACCTTGCGACCTTTCCGTGAAGGAACTCCACGATTCGCTCGAACGGCGTTCCGGTGGGAAACACGCCATCCACGCCCAGATCGAGAAGCGGTTGCTCGTCACGGGCCGGGATATTCCCGCCCACGACCCAGACCGCGTCCCGCTTTCCCCTCCGTTCCAGCTCGCGACCGACCGCCTCGCAAAGCGGCACGTGGGCGCCCGAAAGAACGGAGAGTCCGATCACATCCACGTCCTCTTCCACCGCATGGGCGGCGATCCGCTCCGCCGACTGCCGGAGGCCGGTGTAGATCACCTCCATGCCGGCGTCCATCAGCGCCCTGCAGACCAGCTTGGCGCCGACGTCATGCCCATCGAGTCCGGGCTTGGCGATCAGCACGCGAATCGGGGCGTTGCCTCGTTTCTGGTGGGCATTCAATGTGTCAGCTCCCGGGCGATGTTCAGCTTCAGGATTTCCGACGTGCCGCCTCCGATCAGCGGGAAGCGGACGTCGCGCAGGTAGCGCTCCACCGGATACTCGCGCGCGAATCCGTAGCTGGCATGGATGCGAACAGCCCGGTCGCACACCCTGAGCGCCGCCTCCGAAGCGAACAGCTTGGCCATAGCCGCCTCATGTTCGTTCGGCAACCCCTCATCGGACCGCCACGCTGCGTACCAGGTGAGGTGCCGGGCCGCTTCCAGATCGACCGCCATCTCCGCCAGGTGGCTCTGGACCGCCTGGAACTTGCAGATC
>JAZDLC010000011.1:0-4220 GCA_043802345.1 Planctomycetota bacterium
TCCGCGATCCTGTCGGGATCGATGACGGCCTCGGGCGGCACTTCAATCTGCTTCTTGAGCGACCCGAGAGCCTTCAGAACCGTGAGGATTCCATCGGGCATCTCCTCCCCATGACCGCCACCTGGGTCATCGCCCGGACTCCCGGGATTCTGCCCCTGGCGCTCGCCCACTCTTCATCCTTCCTTCTCATGCCTCGTGAGCGTTCACGAGGCCAACATCTCGAGAGATGCCCAGTGCTCACTATTAGAGGGAAACAACCAACGCAGTCAACCTCCTGGACGACTCAAATCCTCGCTCCGGCGTATAACCGACTTTCTGGACTTTTTCTCTCCTGCCACGGCGCTGTGCCACCACCGTACGGATCAGACCTTCAGCCGCTTCATGCGCGCATCGAGGGTCTGGTAGTTCTTCACGCCGAGCTTGTGGGGACGACCACGGCACATACCCGCGATCACGCGCTCAGGAACCGCGCAAACCGCTCGGCAAGGCCATCCGGGGAGGGGCGCTCTGCCGGTGAGCGGGGGATGACGCGGAGATGCTGGTGGTGCGTCTCCTTGATGCCGTGGAGGAGCATCGGCCCGTCGTGCTCCTCGAGGATATCCTCGCGGACATGGATCATGAGATCCGGATCGATGCCGACGATGTTCTGATCGAACGCCGCGTGGTGGATCTTGCAGAGCGAGAGGCCGTTGTTGACCGTCGTCGGGCTCGTGTCCTCGGTGTCTGGGATGATGTGGGCCGCATCGAGCAGAGACACGTGGCCGATCCGGCAGATAGCGCAACGCCTGCGGTAAGCTCGCATCACGCGTACCCGGAACCTCTGCTGATGAAGTCGCTTTCGGGTCGGGACGTAGATGTATCGCTTCGGCTCGAACCTGTCCCCACCCGGTTCCAAGACCTGCCCCGCCACCTTCGATGTCGGACTGACGTCGAGAATCACGGCCAGACGGTGCGGCAGGTCCGAGACCACGAATGCCGGCCACGCCGCGAGATAGACTCCCCGGTCGATGCCGTGAAAGTAGATGACCGGCAACTTCGACGAAAGCAGCTTCAGCAAGCCAACGTTGTCGAAGGAGCTCAGATCGGTCCCCTGATACCGATAGACGATGGTGTCGTCCTCTCGGATCTCATCCTCGTACGGTGACTCCTGCCCCCGCCGCACTGGCGCCGTGGTCAGAGAGATCGGCAAGTCGAGAGGGCCAGGCTTCCAGATTCCCCGAGCGCCAATCAACGGACACTTGTGTCCTTCGAACGTGAAGGCGACGAGATCCTTCCAATAGACCGGCGTGTCCGGATCTGACCGCGTCAGCCGGGCCAGGTACTTGAAGGCCTCAGCCCGAAGCCTTGTGTCCAGTTCTCCGCTTGCGGGCATACCGTTCATCCCCGGAACCGTGGTCGAGGGCCGCGTGAGATGATAAGGTCTCACTCTGGCTTGCCAGCCTTTCTCCGGAGTGCGAAGAAGGAGTTCATCACAACTTGAGTTGTAGGTGTACAAACACGCTTGCGGCTGAGGAGACCCGTGCCTGCCATGAGGGCCGGCCAGGGGGGCTGGCACACGGTTTGATGGGAGGCCTTGCAGATCGACCTGGAGCAGAGGTCGGTGGGGTAGCCGTAGCGCCGAATTGGTGGAGGAGCGATGTCGATCTGGAACCGGTTGGGAGCCTTTCTCGGGAGGCGGAACCTCGAGAAGCCGGATGGTCGTCCGCTCTACGCCTACAAATGTCTCGATCGCGAGTTCAACGAACTGCTGACCGCGTTCCGGCTGGCGGTACGTCAGGGCTTGCGGCCCGGTCACCTCGAGCTGGGCGCCGAGGCGATGTTCTGCCTGCTCGGCGCGGAGTGGTGGCGGCACCATCACTCAGGCGGCAGTTGGAAGTGGCACGGGATCTTCGAAGAGCTTGGCTGGGGCGATGTCAACGCCTCCGCCATCCGCCCGATTGTGCGAGACGGCATCAAGTACTGGCGCCGGCATCTCCTGGATCTTCCGCACGGGACCGGGTACCTCGTCACTCTCGCCTGTGAAGGCGGCCTCCCTCTGAAACTGATCCAGGGGGAGGCGAGCAGCCTCAAGCGCTACTTCAAGAAGCTCGCGGTCGACTTCGCCCGCTATCGACCCGGCGGAACCTCGCCAGAAGAGCTCGCTCGCAGGGCGGGCGAGGCACTCCCGGTCAGCCTCAGACAGGAAGAGGTGTATCACCTTTGCGGACAGTTGATGGCGCGCATCTTCGAGCTCCAGGGACAGGTGGGAGAGAGCCGCACTCCCATTCTCGACCTCGACCGGATGGATCCCCACTGGCGGGACTCGCTCCCCCTGGTCGTGGAAGACGACGCGGCCCGCGCCCTCCTCAATGGACTGGTCAAAGATGTCCAGAGGGCGGCCCGCGGGCGGCCCGGTGGGTTCCGGCTGATCCGCCGACTCGAGAGAACGGCCGCGGGCTGGCTGCTCTCCTCCGAACTCCTCTGCCCCAAGACCGTGGATTCCGAACATCTCGCGGGACTGTTCGAACTGACCGACGACCAGCTCTCAGGTCGGATGAACCTCAGCGCGGTCGACTCCAATGGTGCGAGCAGCCCGCTCGCCCTCTTGAGCGAGCTGCCGAATCCCGATGACGATGCGCGGACCTTCCAGGTCGAGGTTCCCGCCCGCGTCCAGCGTGGTCGCAGTGGACTGATCGCGCTCCATCCGTACGAAGTACAGCTCCACGCGGACACAGCTTCCAGCGAACCGGTCGCGGTTCCCGGGGGCAACGAACCCTCGGAACTCCCGTGGGTGTTCGTCCAGATCAAGGAACAGCCCGATCGCTTCCAGCTCGCCGGCGAGGGCACCGTCCGCACGAAAGCGGATGTCGCACTGGTTCTGGTCGGCCACGCCTGCACATCCACGCTGGACGAGGGAAGCCGTCTGGACCAGGTTGGGGACATCCCGGAAATCGAGCGGCGGATCTTCGAGCTCTCCGGCGCCGCCCGGTTCATCGATGAAGATGGCGGCTGCTTCCGGGTACACACTTCACAGGAGGCCGACGAGGCGTACGAGTACCGGCTCCTGGGAAGGAAGCCCCCTTGGGGACGGCGCAAGCCGATCTTCCTGGGACTGCCGAAACTGCGCGTCTACCGCCGCACAGAAGAGCGGACGGTCCCCCACAAGACCATCTCCCCCATGCAGCTCGAGTGGCGACGGGCCGCCGCCGGCTCACGCTGGCGCGGCACGCCCACAGGGTGCAGGGGATCAGTTCTGGTGCGCTATCGGAGTGGCAACACCGTCTTCTATCAAGCCCGTGCCATGGTGGCGCCGCCCGAAGCGCAGGTGCGCCTGGAGCCGGGCAAGACGCTCGATCAAGGCCGGATCCACCTCGAGCAGTTCTGTGGAGACGCCGTCGGCATCGAGGCTAGGGAAGGGCTCGAGACAGTGGTCGAGACCCGGCCGGACAGCACCAGCCAGATCGTCCGCTGTCGATGCGACGGCGACACCCTCCCAGACGTTCCGCTCTTCGTACGCTGGGAGGACGGCGCAGAGCTACCCCTCTCGCTACCCTTCCCGTCCCGCGGCGCTCGCTTCATCAATCGGCGAGGAAATACGCTCCAAAGCGAGGCGTTCCTTTCGCTTGACGAGCTGCCGGGCGTACGGGTCATGGCCACGTCCATCAGTGATTCCGAGAGGTTTCGCGTGGTGGCCAAGTTCGTGGCCCACGACACCGTGCCAGCCCTGACGCGCGTCCTCCACCTCGAGGAGATGCTTCAACAGGTCGACGCCGGCGTCCATGAGCTCGACCTGCGCCGGATCCAGCCTCACCTCGAGAGCGTCTTCGCCCTCAGCCTGGACCTGGAAGCGATGATTCAACTCCGCGTCGAAGCCACCCGCGGAGATCCCATTCCCCGGCGCGTCCTGTTCGTCAAGCGATTCGACCTATCGCTCAAGCTCAACAAGGATGACGGGACTTTCCGCATCGCCGAGACCGAGGCTTCGGCAGACGCCATGGAGAAGATCGCTGACCTTCGGTTCGAGGCGACCAGACTGTGGCGTCCGACGGCCGCTGCAGAGGACCTGGCGCACACCGAGCCAACAAGCTGGACGTTTGACCCAGCGGCTCGTGCCCCTGGGCCCTGGATGATCACCGGCTGGCAGGACGCCCGGCTGTGTACGCGCCCCACTCTCTGGGAAGTGGCCCCATCCCCGCACTCCTCTCCCGAGTTCGTCCAGGAAGCATCCGCCGAAGAGAGCA
>JAZDLC010000012.1:0-3518 GCA_043802345.1 Planctomycetota bacterium
CTGCTCCCGCCTCCTGGCGGACATGGGCATGGACGTGGTGAAAGTGGAGCCGCCGGGTGGCGACCGGACGCGCGGCCATGGCCCCTATCTCGACGATATTCCTGGCCTCGAAAGAAGCCTGACCTTCTGGTGGCTGAACGCCGGCAAGCGCGGAGTCACCCTGGACCTCGAAACAGAGGAAGGGCGAGCGTCATTCCATAACCTGGCAGCCAAAGCTGACATCCTGGTGGAGTCATTTCGGCCCGGCTACCTGGACCGCCTCGGCATCGGCTACCTAGAGCTGGAGAAAACGAACCCGGGCTTGATAATGGCCTCCATCACCGGATTTGGCCAGGACGGCCCCTACAGCGACCTTCTCAGCTCGGACATCGTGGCGGAGGCAATGGGCGGCCAGATGTTCGAAAGTGGAGGCCGGGATACGCCCCCGTTGCGTCTGCCGGGCGATCAGGCCTACCGGCTCGCCTCCTTGTTTGCTGGAACAGGCATCCTGCTGGCGCTTCGCTGGAGGCGTTCTACCGGCCGGGGACAACATATTGACATCTCCCTCCAGGAATGCGTCGCCGCCGCCCTCGACCACGTGCTTCCCAGGTATTTCAGCCAGGGCGAGGTGGCGCGAAGGCAGAGCAGCCTTCAGTGGAACGGCGCCTTCCGCGTGTTCCCGTGCCGGGACGGACATATCGTGATGTCGTTGTTCCTCCAGTGGGATACGCTGGTGGAGTGGCTGGACAGTGATGGGATGGCTGCGGACCTGACAGGCGCCGTCTGGCGTGACCCCGGTCACCGCCGAGCGAACGTCAGTCACATCGGTGATGTCCTCGGCGCCTGGGCGCGGAAACACAGCGCGGTGGAACTCGAGGAGCGCGGCCAGTTGATGGGCTTTCCCTGGGCCAGGGTAGCCTCTCTCAAAGATGTCGCCGCAAGCCGGCAGTCGAGGTCGCGCCAGTTCTTCGTTCGCATCGAACACGAGAAGCTGGGCAAGCGTTTCAAGTTCCCTGGCGCACCCTGCCGGCTGAGCCGCACACCGTGGAATGTGCGTGGAAGGGCGCCCCTTCGCGGCGAACACAACGCGGAGCTACTGGGCTGTGCCCACCCTTTCGAGAGACAAGAGCGGCCGGCGAATCCCGACATCAAGGGCCAGGCACTGCCTCTCCAGGGCATCCGGGTGGTGGACTTCACCAGGGTGCTTGCCGGCCCCTACGCTACCCGCATCCTCGCCGATTTCGGCGCCGAGGTAATGAAGGTGCAGATTCCTGGCGCGGAGGAGCAGGATACGGTCGGCCGCGCGTACCACGAAACGTGGAATAGGAACAAGCTGAGCATTACGCTCGACCTATCCCGGCCCGAAGGGATAGAAGTTGTCTATCGCCTGATAGCCAGGAGCGACGTGCTGGTGGAGAACTTCAGCCCCCGGGTGATGGCGAATTGGGGACTGGACTATGAGGGCGTTCGACTGGTGAACCCTGGGATTGTCATGGTCAGCCTGTCGGCAATGGGGCAGGCCGGCCCTCAGAAGGATTTCACCGGATTCGGGCCGACCGTGCACGCCCTTTCCGGCCTGACGTACCTGACATCGTTTCCGGGAGTGGCGCCGCTCGGGCCGGGCCATGCCTCTGCGGACCATGTTGCGGGCCTCGTCGGGGCTCTGGCAGCCCTCGCGGCGCTGGAACACCGGGACCGGACAGGCGAGGGCCAGCACGTCGACGTGTCCGAGACCGAGGCCGTCTGCGCTCTTCTCGGCGCGCCGTTGCTGGAATGCCTGATAAATGGTGTTGACCCGGGCCCTCAGGGCAATCGGTCCGTGTACGCGGCTCCGCATGGCTGCTACCGGTGCAAGGGCGAAGATGCCTGGTGCGCCATTTCGATCGAGGATGAGGGGCAATGGCGTAGATTCGTACGCGCCATAGGAAGTCCCGCCTGGGCAGGGGAGCCTCGATTCGGCAGTGGTTCAACGCGGCTGACAAACGACGCTGAGCTGGACCGGTTGGTCGAATCGTGGACCAGAGAGCGTAGCGCCGACGAGGTCATGGCTATGTTGCAGCGGGCGGAAATACCTGCCGGAAGGGTGCAGGATGCCGCGGACCTGACTGCCGACGCGCAATTGAATTCCAGGGGGTTCTTCCTCGACTCGGGTTCCGATGTGATGCCCGGACTCAAGTCCGATGCCAGCCCGATTCGTTTGTCGAGGACCCCGGCCCGTTACTGGCGCCCGGCGCCATCGCCCAACCAGGACAGGGGATACGTGCTGAAGGAGGTTCTGGGGACCAGGTGACCAAAGATTGTCATTGATTGTATGAAAGCGCTGCAGTACCCCTTTGTGGTAAACACAAGGGAGCACAACAAGGAGAAGGAGGTACTGCAGCATGACCCATTTTATCGGATGTGACGTCCACAAGAAATACTCGGTGTTCGCGGCTGTCGATGAAGGAGGTGTAACCAGCCCGGCCTGTAGGGTAGAGCACGATAGGGAAGGGTTTCACTCCTTCCTGAGCACACTTCCCCCGTGTTCGCCAATCGCGGTGGAGACGACAGGCAACTGGTACTGGATCATCGATGAGATGGAGCGGGCGGGACATGCCCCCGCTCTGGCCCACGCGGCAAAAAGTAAGTTGATGATGGGACAGATCAATAAGACAGACAAGCTGGACGCCACCGGCCTGGCGACTCTGCTCAGAAATGGCACCCTGCCTTCGGTGTGGATTCCCCAGGGTGATATCAGGGACCAGAGGGAGTTGCCCCGCATGCGCCTGGTGATGGTGCACATGCGCACCGCCCTGAAGAACCGTATCCACGCTACCTTCGCCAAATACGGGATCAACTTTGAGGGGGAGAGCGACCTTTTCGGCTCCAGGGGCCGGAGGGGAATTGAAGAGCGCTTGCAGGAGCTGCCGCCCGAGACGGGACATTCGGTGGAACAAGAACTGAAGCTTCTGGACCAACTGGAGGAACAGATATGCCTGGCCGAAAAGAGGATCCGTCAGGTGATTGCGGTCACCCCGGAAATGCAGCTCCTGATGACACTTCCCGGCGTAGGCCCGATACTGGCGATAACGATAGCCCTTGAAGTGGGGGATGTGACACGATTTCCCGATGCGTCCCATCTGGCAAGCTACTCGGGGACGGTGCCCCGGGTGAACTCCAGCGGTGGCAGAACTCGCTTCGGCAGAGTTCGCCCGGATGTGAATCGCCACCTCAAACATGCCTTCGTTGAGGCCGCGAACGTGGTAGTCCTGAATCAGCACCGGAGGGCGGGCAGCCATGCGGTTCAACTCTACCAGAGGATCAAAGCCAACAAGGGGCACGGCAAAGCAGTTGTGGCAGTAGGCCGCCACCTGGCCGAATCCACCTATTGGGTGCTTAAGAGGAGGGAACCCTACAAAGAGCCGGTTTCGTTTAAGCAAGGGTGAGCGCGAGGCTCGCATGAGTCTACAAGACCCGTTCATTGATTGCGACACCCCAGGTATATGCTCATGCCGACACAACGGCGAATATATGCATCCGGCGAAACGGACCGAGCGACC
>JAZDLC010000013.1:0-3099 GCA_043802345.1 Planctomycetota bacterium
CGGGTCTGTCTGGTTGGCCGCTCAATCCGCGCGGCGCTCTCCACCGTCTCTTTTCTCGCCTCACGGTTGTCATCGAGCGTGCGGTTGATGTCCAGGATCAGCAGGAGCCGACCCTCCAGCTTGTACACTCCGGTCAGGAGCTCCCTGGAGACTCCTTCGAGCGTTCCAGGGGGCTCTTCGAACTGCCGGCTGTCCACCTTCGAACACATCGCCGATCTCGTCCACCACCAGAAGGCTGACCGCGCCGTCCGGAGTCTGGACCACCACGTTCATTGGCTGGGCGTCCCCCTCCCTGGGCGGCAGGTTCAGCCGTGTGCGCATGTCGATCGCCGTCACGATCTGCCCGCGTAGGTTGATCAAGCCGTGGACCACATCACGGCCTCTCAGGACCTCGCGATTTCGCCGGTTTCCGGGTTCAGGATGGGTGCCGAAGAGAGGACCCCCGCCTTCTACGAGTACGACGCCACCAGGTCTTCCAGCTTGCGGCTGGTCATCTCCTGGGCGCTCTCCAGATCGCTCGCCTTGAGCTGGAGCAAATCCAGCACCCCATCCTCGATCTCCCGCGACTCCGCTTCCAGCGTGGAGCCCTCCCCGACAAGCGTTGCCACATGGTCTGCGAGGTGCACCACGGCGGGCAGCGTGTCCATGACCTCCGGGGGCTGGCCTCCGCCGACCTCGTACTCGAAGATATGCTCGTGCGCTTCCATGGGGGAGTGATGAAACTTGATGCCGTGGGTGATGCTCTCAGGCATCTTCCACTGCTTGCAGATCAAGGCGCCCAGTTCGGCGTGCTGGACACCAAGGACCTCTGACTCGGCGAGCATCAAGCTGTGATCGCCGTCCCGAATGGCGTCCTGCAACACCCTCACAGCGTCGCCTCTCAGGTAACGGCCGAGAACCAGCTTGCCGATGTCATGCAGGAGAGCGGAGGTGAACGCCTCCGGCGGAATGTTCTTGTTTCCGGCGAACGCCTTCAGGATCTCGGCTGCCAGCGCCGCGCTCACCGAGTGCCTCCAGAGAGCCCCTTCGCCCAGGCCGTATTCCGGGATGCTGGTGGTCATGCGGCCCTTGACGGACGAGGCGATGGCGAACGAAAGCACCACGCCTGACCCGAGCCGCACAACGGCATCCTTGACCGTCGAGACTTCAACGCGGCCGCCGCGGAGCGCCGAATTCGAGCTGTGGATGATTCGAGTCGTCAAGGCCGGATCGTACGAGACCACCTCGACCACCTCTCTCAGGTCGACGTCGGGTCTCGAGATGATCTCCGCCAACCGGGTCACGGTGTCCGGAAGTGGATCCAGGCTGACAGCGGACTGGATGACAGAGTCAAGGTCGATCATGGTTCCCACCACTCACGGGCGCGGGTCATCGGTGTTGCGCCAGCCTTCTGACGTTTCCGCCTGGTCTCATCGGCAAACCGGAGCGGAATCCTTGGCAGAAAAGAACGGCAAACGCCGTGGCCCAGGTCCCGCCGCATCGAGCAGGGCGGAGGAGCCTACTCTCCTCCCGATTCCTCCGTCCCGTCCGCCGGCTTGATCATCGAATCCAGCCTCCTGGAGAAGTCGTCGTGCCGCGTTGGCGAGACCCCCCGCCCCTCCTGCAGGGCGATTCTGGCTAGCGGGAGCATGCCCTCCCGCATCGCCTTCTCCCCCAGCTCCAGATAGAGCGGTCCCACGTCCAGGCTGAAACGGGCCACGTCTTCGGAGCTGAGTTCCTGCAGAACCCCGAGGGCGCCAGCCAGATCGTTGCCCCTGATCTTGGAGCGGGCCAGCCGGTACCGGATCTCGGACCTTTCCCGGTCGCTCAGATCCAGATCCAGGGCGCTCTCGTAGACCAGGGCGGCCTCCGCAAACCGAAGGTTCTGCTCCATTTGCGACCCGTAGTCGACCTTGTCCAGGTAGAGGGTCTGGCGTTGGTTCTCCAACCACAAGAAGCAGAGCAGGATGGCTCCCAGGAGAACCGCCGTACCCAGTCCGATCAGGTGCATTCGCCGCATGGGCCCATGCTACAAGATCAGGCACGGGTCTGCTGCGGTCGCTTTCTTGGATCCGGGAGAAGGGTCAGTCGCCTTTGTCCTCCAAGGAGCCACTTTCAAGATGATACAAACCTGATACCATCAGGATTGCGATCGGTCCGTAGAAGGGCTCGGGTGGTGTCCACTGGTGACTTCCAGGCCCAGGGGCGCCCGTTCAAGCGAGGAAAACCATGCAATCCCAACGACTCCTGCTTCTTGCCGCGCTGCTGTGCTTCTCCGCCCAAACGGATGCCCTGGCGGGCAATCTGAAGACGTACATCGACCGGAAGCACAAGTTCTCGCTGAAGGTCTTCGGTGATTTCGAGCAGGTGCCCACCGAGGTCGGCGACGAGAACGAGGTCGTAAAGTTCTACGAGCCTGGCACCAAGGGGGACGTCTTCATGCCGTCCCTGTCGGTGGTGCGGGTTTGCACGGACGGCAGTGAGGGCGGAACCGTGACCGGCGTTCCGGCCGAGATCGATCCAAAGGACATTCCGGAAGAGTACCGTCACCTGCTCAAGCCGAAGTCGGTCTGGACGCTGACCATGGGAAACCTGGTCCCGTCGAACACGGGCGGAAGGGCGGAAAAGTCCAAGCTCAAGCCGAAGAAGATCGTGTCCCGGGACAAGGTGGATGGGAATCTGTGGGTCTACGAGGCGCCCATCGAGAGTGGCACGCCGGAGTTCACCATCTACGCCGCATTGGGCGAGTTCGAGAAGGACGGCATCGAGTACGGGCTCTTCTTCACTGCGTCGAAGCGCCGGGGAGAGCGCATGGTGGGCGACTTCAAGCAGATCTGCAAGTCGTTCACATTTTATGACAAGAGCGCGGCGGATCTCGAGGTCGAGTCGCTCGACGTGCTGGACGGCGTGAACATCTCGCCGAAGCGCCGGGCGGAGATCGAGGAAGGCCTGGTGAAGGGGTGGAAGGTGATTGTCAGTCCGAAGAAGAACTACGTGGTCATCTACAACACCAAGGGAAACAAGAATCACGAGCTCGCGAAGGTGATTGCCGAGCGGATCGAGAAGCTGAGGGAGCAGGTCTATGAGGTCCAGTTCCCGCCGTCCGCGCCGATCGAGGCG
>JAZDLC010000014.1:0-25068 GCA_043802345.1 Planctomycetota bacterium
AGCGCCCTGCTGATGGCGGTATGGAGCTCTCTCGCCGTGTAAATGAGAGTCAGGTCCTTCTCGTACCTGTTGCCGCGAAACGGCGGCATGAGCACCTTTCCCTCCCGGGAGAGGATCCAGATGGTCGGCAACCCATACTGCTGATATTCGTCCCGCGCCCGGAAGCGGCCGGCCCACGAGGGCGCTTCCTCCCGCGCCTCCTCTGAAGGCGCGCCAGCCGTGTCCGGCCCCCGCATCAGCTTGAAACCCGGATCGTAGTAGACCGTATCGAATGGAATCAGCCCGGAGTCCACCGCGTCCCGGGTGGCCTTCACGAACGCGGCGCGGGCGGCTACATGGTCGGCCGAGGATTCCTCGAAACATCCGCTGGGATACCCGAACTGCTCCTCGTCGAAAACCGGCGGGCAGGCAACGGGAAGAAACGCCACCGGTCGATCCCGGAAGCGAGCCCGCATGTGCCTCATGAGAGGCAGCTCGTTCATGGAATCCTCGCACCAGATCCCCGCACGGTGAAACTCCCGCCGATCGCCACCGCCGCCGAAGAGGAACAGCACGATGACCAGATCCTCCTCGCCGGGGAGGGAGAGCAGGCGATGACGCGCCCCGGCTGCGTCCTCGACCTCGACCTCCGGATCGATCGTCTCTCCCACGTCGTAGGAGCGCGTCGCCCCCTCCTGCGCGATGTAGTGGGGAATCGCTTCCAGACTCCAGTCGATGACCAGCCCGCGAGCCACATCAATCGCGGTCAACTCGCCGTAGAGCCGCTCCACCAGATAGAGCGCGGCCTCGCGCGAGCGTCCCCCCCCCGCGCTGGTGATCACCGTCCCATCCACGGCGAACGACAGGCCGTCGATCACCCGCGCGCCAGGGAACCGATCCCTCAGGGCGGAGATGCCGTCCGGGCGGGTGGTGCAGGATCGATCATCCAGCAGGCCGGCCCGGGCCAGCACGAAGGCGGCGTCGCCAAGTGACAGGACGAACCGCGCCCGGGACGCCCGCTCCCTGACGAATCGAATCAGCTCCGGATCGTCGAACGGCTCCCGGCCGTACCGCTCCGCGCCCGGCAACACGAGCACGTCCAGTTCCGGCGCCGTGCCGCAATCCGCATCGGGAGCGATCTCGAGCCCCTCGAAGGTCCTGATCTCGCCGCAGTTCCTGGCGATGGTCAGCACCCGCGTGGCGGGTTCCGCGTGGAACCGGACATGATGAAGCACGTCGAGGGGCTCACTCAGCTCGCTGCCGCGGATCCCGTCCTCGACCAGGAATCCGACCACGACCGATTCCCTCTGGTCGTCACCGAGGAGAGCCGTCCCGAAGAGCAGGCAGGAAACCGCCACTCCCGCAAGTCGCCTCATTCCAGCTCCTCGGCAGCCCTCCGATCCGGTTTGCCATGAATGACGAAGTTGACGGCGTAGTTCACCAGCGGCACGCCGAGAATCAGCCCCCAGACCCCGAACAGATGATGGCTCATCACCAGAATCGCCAGCACCACGACGGGGTTCATGCGCAGGTGCGCCCCGTAGATGCGCGGATTGAGGATGTACGCCTCGATCATGTGAATGATGGTGATGAACAGGATGGACCATAGCAACAGACCGATCCCGCCGACCGTGAGGGCGGTGAGGCAGATCGGCACCGAGGAGATGAAGACTCCCGCGACCGGAATGAAGCTGCAGACAAAGACGACCGTGGAGAGGAAAGCGATACTGGGCATCCCCATGATCGCCAGGCCGATGGCGGTCAGGCCAGTGTTCAGGATGGCGATCATCAACTGGGCTTCCAGCGCCTGCCCCAGGACCTCGCCGAAGTGGAACACGGAGTCGCTGATTTCGTCGTAGACGAACTGCAGTCGGGTATCGTGCAGATGCCTCGCACCCCGGGCCAGGTTCGGAAAATCAAGGACGATCAGGAAGGAGAACAGCAGCGAGAGCAGGAACGCGGACCCGATGCTCAGCGAGCGGCCCGCGAAGTAGATCACCTTTGGCAGGATCGGTTTCCACCGCTCATCTGGCTCCCCGGCCAACGAGTCCTGCTGATCGGCGGCGCGCCTCTCCGCAACCACGGTCAGCCCGTGGGTCGCCTCCACCAACCTGTCGGTGGCCGCCTTCAGCTCGTCCCTGGCCGGACCACCTTCTTCGACCGGCACCGCGTTCGGGTCGCCCTCCTGTTCTGCGGTCATGGCGTCGCTCAGACTGACCAGCCTTTCGGTCGCCAGCGCCAGTTCGTCCGCGAGAGCGATCATCCGCCCCGTCTCTTCCTCCTTCGTCAACTGCTCCTGATCCGGCTCCTCCGCGGCGGGCTGCCTGAATCCCAGACCCTCCAGACCGAAGACCTCGCCCAGAATCGGCATCAGCTCCAGTTTCTCCGGCAGGTATTCCGCGAGACTGGGTTTCTCCGCCCTGAGCCTGGTGATCTCCTGGTCAAGCAACTCCTGGTTGCGTCGCAGGAGCCTCGGGAACTCCTGCGCCTGACGGGCCATCTCCGGTCCGAGCGCCCATCCCACGCCGACCAGCCCGGTCAAGAGCAGCAGGAACACAATCACGACCCTCAGCCTTCTGGACTTGATTCTCCTCTCCAACTTCGTGACGCCATGCTGCATCACGTAGCCAAAGACGAAGACGAGGAAGACGAGGAAGAAGAAGGAGCGCAGAAACCACAGCACTCCAAACACCATCGCCCAGACGAAAACCTTCTGGGCGAAGGGGACGAATTGATCCCAAGGAGGCGGAAGTGGTTTGCGCATCGAATCTCCGGAAGTCTTCCAGAGTCTGCCGAGGAGCGCCAGAAAAGGCGAGAGGAAAGAGACGCGAGGAACTGGCCGGCCGCTTCTCGCGCCGCAAGGAAGGGTGATCGCGCTACCGGCTTCACGTTCGGGATGGAATGCAGGCATAATGCGCGTTTTGGAAGATCCAGTCGCGCCGGAGCCCGGCGGGAGGAACACCTGTGAGATTGGTGCGGACGGACCGGCAGGGAAGCGAAGGGTTTCTGGAGGCGGAAGGCGAGAACGTAGTTCTCGGGCGCAACCCGGGCCGGGGGATCACGGTCGAGGACCCCACGGTCTCGAGGGAGCACGCCCGGATCTTCGTGCGGGGCGGGACCTTCCAGGTGGCGGACCTGAACTCTTCCAACGGGACCTTCGTCAACGGGAAGCGGATCACCCGCTCGGAACTGCGGGCCGGCGACCTGCTGCGGCTCGGCTCGGTGGAGCTACGCTTCGAGCCAGGGGAGGCGGCGGCCGGCCAGGACGAACTCCAGCTCGAGGATCCAGGGGCGGCCGCGATGGACCCGGTCGCGCCTGCCGCTCCTCCGCCGCCGCGACCGGCAGTGCCCTCAGGTCACCGGCCGGGCAACCGGACAGTTCTGACGCGGACGAACACCCAGCCACTCACGCGGAGCACCTCCAAGGAGAAACGGTCCGCGGGACTGCTGCGTCAGGACATGTCCCAACAGTCGTTCCTGAGACGAGCCCTGCTGGTCCTCGTGGCGCTCGCCATCGCCGCCGGGCTGTTCCTCCTCTCCCAGCGTCTGACCGAAAAACTCGTCCCCGAGGAGGGGTTCGGCGGACCCGACACGGGAATCGAGGAGACCGGAGGCGGCTGATCGTCAGAAGCAGAGGAAGGCCGTGGCCACCGCGATGCCGCCGGCCGTCATCAGCGTCATCAGCTTGCGGCCGATCCCCGCGCAGGGGTCGAACACCACCAGGAGCAGCCCCCCCACCAGCAAACATCCGTAGCTCCACTCGAGCCGCCCATTCGGGGACCCGCTGAACAGCTCAGATGCCATCAAGGACGCGCCGGCGGACGCGCCGACGAGGAACATTCCCACCCGGAAGGCGCCTCCCACGGGCGCCTTCCGTTCCTCCTCCGGAATCTGCCACAGGATCTTGTCGCCAAACTGCAGACCGCCATACAGGCGGGGCAACACCGCAAGTCCGAGTCCGAGGAGCAGCGCCGGGACTCCGAACAGAGCGAGGGACAGCAGCCCGATCTCCATCCAGAAGGGCAGGGAAGGCGGGAACAGCCGGCCCAGTTGATCCTGGATACTCTCCGCGCGGCCAAGGAAGTCCACACTGCAGACGCCCGCGGCCGCGAGCAGGGAAATCCCGCCGAAGCGGATCCCGGCCCGCTTGAGCCGTGGTGAAGAAACACTCGAGATCCAGGGGGCGGCGGCGAATAGAACCAGCGGCGGCAGCGCGGCGCTGAACTGGTGCGTCAATTCAGTCAACGCGGGCGCCCGCTGAAAGAAGGCCGGTCCGAGGGCGGAGAACCCGACTCCGAGGAGCACGACACCCACGGTCGTCGTCAGCCCGCGCCGCCAGGACTCCCAGTCCGGGACCGGCATGTCAAGCGCTCGGGCGGTCCGGCTTGACATCAGCGCCAGCGCACCAGTCATCGTCATCAGGAACACCACCATGCTCGTGGTTCGCCCGATCTCGATGACACCCACGGAGCAGGCAGCCAGGGCTGCCCCTGTCAGCGCTCCGTTCCAGAGGTGCAGGCGCTGGGTCCGGCGCCCCCCGACGAACAGAATCAGGGGGCGCAGCATCTGTCCGGCACAGATGCCGCTCAGGCCGATCAGCACCAGGGCCGTGATCAGCCCCAGCCGACCGTCGAGCGGACCGTGCTGGAACTTCGGGGACAGCAGCAGCGTTACGCAGGTGAAGAACAGGAATCCGAGCGCGAAGAGCCGTGGGAAGACCAGCCATCGTCCTGGCGCTCGCTCTTCCGTGGGCCGCCCGAAGGCGATCCCCAGGCCGGTGAAGAGCAGGAAGAACGGGAACCGCCCCGCGCTCGACCACATCAGGGAATCCAGGATCGGCTGCAGGGCGATGGCCGCTGCCAACACCGAGAATCCCTGCAAGATTGTAATGATCAAGGATGTCATCCTGCCGCCGGTCGAACCGCTCTCCTGGTCACCGATGCTACGAATCGGACTCCGCTGAAAAAACAGCGTCGTGAACATCGCGCAACAGTTCCGCTGATTTCTTCCAGCGAAAGCGGCCGGCCTGGATCCTTCCTCTCTCCTTGAGCCGACTGACGAGGTCTTCATCCGAGAGCAGCCTGCCCAGTTCCCGGGCCAGTTCCTCGGCGCTGGTCGGATCGACCAGGAGGCCCGCGTCGCCGATCACCTCGGGCAGAGCCCCCGCCCGTGCTCCCACCACCGGGCACCCCACCGCCATCGCCTCCAGCGGCACCATGCCGAAACCTTCCAGCCGGGAGGGAACTGCGAGGCAGGAAGCGGAACGGAGCGCCGCGGCCCTTTCCTGGTCCGAGATCGGGCCGGTCAGGACAAGAGGGACTTGAAGCCGGCGAGCCTCGCGAGACAGACGGGGACTCAGGCCGCACTCGTCGCGCCCGGCGAGCACCAGGGACAGATCAAGGAAGCCCGGCGCCTCCCGGAGCAGGTGGAGCGCCCGCACCAGGAGAGAGAGGTTCTTGCGCGGCTCCAGGTGCCCCAGGGCCAACACGAATCTCCCGGTCAGCCCGAACCGGTCGCGAAAACAGCCGGCCCGTTCCGGGTCCGCGATCCGCAATTCGCTCTCGTCCACACCATTCGGAACGACGACCACCCGCTCCTTCGGGCAGCGAAGCTCCGAGACGATGCCGCTCCGTGTGGTCGCGGACACCGCGATGATCCGCCGCGCCCGCCGCAGTGAACGGGGAAGCAAGGTCCGGGCGTACAGGGATCGCGGCGAGAGCCTGTTCGTCGGCAGCTCGAACGCCCGCAGATCATGAATGGTGGCGAGCATCGGCACGTGAAGCGAACGGGGCAGTGGCAGGGTTTCCGCCTGGAAGGCCCCGGCCCGGACCGCGCGGAGCCTGCGCCGCCAGCAGCGGGTTCCTGTCAACCAGCGAATCTCGGCGCGCGGCGGCGGATCCACGGGCACGCACTCGATCTCGTGGCTTCTCGCCCAGTCGGCCAGGCCGGCGTCTCTTCGCACGAACAGGACGAGATCGTGCCGCCGCTCCAGTTCCTGATACGATTCAAGCAGGCGGAGCAGCCGGGTTCTCGCGCCGGAGTACCCCGGCCCCACAGAGGACCCGTCAACAGCGATCCGCTCCGCGTCGTTCAGGCCAGCTCCTCGTACAGTTGCAGGTACTGCTCGGCGCTCTTCTCCCAGGTGAACTTGCGCGCATGCCGGCGACCCTTCTTGCGCAGCAGGGCAGCCAGGCCCGGGCTCCTGAGAACCTGGAGAATCGCGTCCTTCAGCATGTCGGGGCGGTCCGGGGGAAAGACCAGCGCCGCCTTTCCGACCACCTCCGGAATCGCCCCTCCGGAGGAGGTGATCACGGGAGCCCCGCAGGCCATGGCCTCGAGGGGCGGTAACCCGAACCCCTCGAACAGCGAGGGATAAACCACGGCCGTGGCCATGTTGTAGAAGGTCACCAGGTCGGGGTCCGAGACGAAGCCCGGAAGGAAGACCCTGCCACGCAGCTTCTCGGCCCGCACCCAATCCTCGAACTCCGGCCAGGCGGGGTTCCTGATTCCCGCCATCACCAGGGAGTAGGTGCTCCGCTCCGGCTCGGGCAGTTCGGCGAAAACGTCCAGCAGGGTCCGCAGGTTCTTCTTCCTGCGCAGAGTGCCGACAAAGAAGAGGAATGGCCGGTCGGGGATGCCGAAGCGAGCAAGGAATGGCCCCCGCTCCGGCAGGACCTTGAGCGTCTGAAAGCGATCGTCCACACCGTGGTAGATCACCTGGATCCGGTCTTCCGCCTCGGGATACAGGGTCAAGATGTTCTCCCGGGTCCTGTTCGACACGGCGACGATCCGTGAGGCGTAGCGGACATTCAGGAACAGCCACACCCTGTGGCCGCGCCGCACCACGTCACCCTGGGATGTGCCGGCGTCCCGCTCCATCCAGGGCAGTTCGTGCAAGGTGGCGATCTTCCGCGCCTTGCCGAGAATCGGCGTGGCCGAGACCGGCGAGTGAAAGATGTCGATCCCGGCCCGGGACAGCAATCCGGGGACCACCCGCTCGCGCCACAGGTAGGGCGAGCCTTCCTTGACGGCGACGACCTGGGTGAAGTTCCTGGGCAGATCGAGGCGAAGGTCCGCTGTCCGCTTGCTGATCAGCAGGTACTCGTTTCTTCGGTCGAGTTTCGCGAGGGCCGTGAGCAGCGAACGCTGGACGCGCTCCACGCCCGTGATGTAGGGCGTTTCCTGAATCGAGACGTCGACGGCGATCTTCATGCTGCCGAGCATACCTTCAGGACCCGCGCAAGGAACAGGTTCCCACTTCCGCCGAGCCATCGCGGCCCCGGCAGACCTCCTCATAGACGCGCAGATGTTCGCGGGCTGATTCGGTCCAGCTAAAGGTGCGGGCCCTCTTCCGCCCGGCGCGTGCCAGGCGCGCCCGCTCGCCCTCTGAATCGGCCAGATCCGCCAGCGCCTGCTCGAGAGACTCGACATCTTCCGCCTCGCAGTACCGGACTGCGTCCCCTCCCACTTCGGGGATGGCTCCCCGGCGGGTCGTCACCGTTGGCGCTCCCCGGGCCATTCCCTCCAGCACCGGCAGCCCGAACCCCTCGTAGAGAGACGGGTAGACGTTCAGCTCCGCATGGTCGTAGAGCGCCGGAAGCAACCGGTCGTCCAGGTCTGCGAGATGCACGACCCTCCCCAGGGGGGCGAGCCTGTGGAGACGTTCCCTGAGCTCGTCCACCAGCCAGCCGAAACCCCCGACCAGCACCAGCATGTGGGGCCTGCCGACGGAGAAACGCTCAAACGCCGTGAGCAGGCGGGAGTGGTTCTTGCGCGGTTCGAGAGTTCCCACGCACAACAGGTACGGCCGGCGAATCCCCCGGGCGGTTGCCCACGGTTCGAGGCGATCCCATGGCATTCCCTGCGCCTCGAGCATGTGATCCACGGCATGGGGGATCAGGGACACCCGCTCTTCTGGAACATGGTACCTCTCGCAAACCTGCCGCAAGGTCTCGAGGGAGGGGACGATCACCCGGTCGGCCCGCCCCGCCACGGCACGCAGGCGGCTGGAGACGGTTCGCCGGAACCGATCTCCATGGAACGACGGGTCGATCTCGAAGACCAGATCCTGAATCGTCACCACGGTTCGCGCGCGCCGCACCGGGGGAAAGACCAGGTCCGTGAAATGGAAGAGGTCGACCCCTCCGAGGCGCCGCTCCACAGAGAAGCCGAGCCGACCGAGCAGCGTGGTGACCCGACCTGGAATCCTGGCGCTGCTCAGGCGAGCCCCCGACCCGGAGACGAGCTGCTGGATCCGGGACCGATCCAGAATCGGTCTCCATGCGTCTCCGTAGAGCCGCAGGGTGTCGCCGGCCCCGATCCTTCCCAGGGCCCGGACCAGTTCCGCCACGTACCGCCCGATTCCGGTCCGGCTGAAGAGCATGGGCCGCGCATCGATCCCCACCTTCATGCGATCTCCTCCTCCTCAACGCCGATTCTGAGCGGCCATGCCTTCAGCAGCGCGGCTCCGAGAAGCGCGATGAGAAGGAACACGGGCAGGTTGACCAGGAACGGATGACGGCTTCCGAGCAGCTGGTTGGCCAGAAGCACCGTTCCGGCCAGCAGCGCCACGCCGATGAGCCGCGCGCTGACACCGGTCACGCCCACGTGGCGGCGCACGGCAAGTGCTGACGCCAGCAGGACCAGCATCTCCGTGGTCAGCGTCGTGCCGGCCGCGCCTTCCGCCCCGAACCGGGGAATGAGCAGCAGATTGAGCGCCAGGTTCAGCAGGGCCGCCAGCAGCGTGATGCGGGTGAACCGCGCCGCCTGCCCCGCAGCGATGAGTACCATGGAATGAGGGTAGCAGAGAAAGACGGCCGCCATGGCCAGGCCCAGGATCCGCAGGCTGGGAGCAGCCTCCCGATAGGCCTCCCCGAAAGCGAGCGCCAGCAGCTCGGGAGCCAGCGCCAGCAGAATGGCGGCCGCGACTCCACCGATCAGCGCCATATAGAAGGTGCATTGCCGGAGGACTGCTCGCAGCAGGTCGGCCGACGCTTCGTGGCAGCGGGTGAGCACCGGAAAGACGACCTGCATGAACAGCGCGGGGACCATCAAGCCGACCGTCATCATCCGGTAGGCGACCGCATACTCCGCCACCTCCTCCGGACCCTTGAGCGGCCGCAGCATGATGGTGTCCATGTGGAAGTAGAGCGCCACCGCGATTGCGGCCACTCCGAGCGGCAAGGCCTCTCGCGCCAGCTGGAGCAAGACCTGTCTGTCCGGTCTCCGGCCGAGCTGGTCCCGTTTCCACGCCGCCCCCAGCACCAGCAGGTTCTGAGAAACGATGCCCGCGCCCCACGCGACCAGGTAGGGAGCCGCATGCCGCACCCCGCAGAAGTAGAGCAGCAGCCCGAGCAGCAGGAACAGCGTGTGGCCCGCAACCATGCCGATGGCGGGTACGCGAAAGTCGAGCCTCACCTCAAAGCCGATGGAAGCCGATCCGGCTGCGTGGCTCAACACGTGGACAGCCGCCAGCACCAGGAGCCAGCCGGTGACACCCTCCGGCTCGGCCAGCAACGCGATCATGGCCAGCACGAGAAACGCGAACCCGCCCGCGATCGCCTTGAGCGCGATCGCGGCGATCACCGCGTCGCCCAGCGGACATTCCTTCGCCGCGACCATTCGCACGCCGGCCCGGTTGACGCCGAAGTCGACCAGAGTCATGGTCAGCAAGAACAAGGTCAGATAGAACTGGTAGAGACCGAACTCTCCTTCCGTCAGCACGCGGGCGAGGAGCACCGCGGACAGGACGAAATTCGTGGCGGCGGAGAAGAGGCGGGCACCGATCTGGAGTGAAGTGCCCTTCTGGATGCGGCGGGAGAGCGTCATCATCGCTGCCGATTCCGCGCCTTCCGCAATCCGTTCCCGGGGGACGAGCGGACTCGGTTCGGAGCTCGGGGAGGCGGGGTCAACCCTTCTGGAACAGGGATCTCCCCCGAAGGGGATTATTCAGCCGACTCCTTCCGGTGGCTGCGCTGTAGGAATCACAATCCCTTCTGAAAGCAGGGTATTGCGAGCCACGGACCGAGCTCCGAGCCGATCCCGAACATGATACCGGTCCAACCGGAAATAGACAGAAGCAGTACCCACCTACCTTCCGGAACTGCGCCAACAGTCAGGATTGAGACTGCGTCTCGCACCTGGACCTTCCCAAGAATCCCCATCTGAAACTCAGTGAAACTCAGTGCCGCACCACTTTCTTCAGTGAAGAAAGTGGTGCGGCACTGAGCGACTGAGCGGAGAATTTGGCAGTCTAATGGGAGTCACTTACTACGATCGGAGCTCATGAATCTGCTCCTCCTGCTTCCATTCTTGCTGCTCTTCCCGGACGCGCGCCAGGAGAAGGTCCTGGTCGTCCAGCTCACTCCCCGGCCGCATGAAGTTGTGGTCGGCGACGAGACAGTCCTTGTCGACCGGCTTACCGAAACCCTGGCGGGACTCGAGGCCTCGGACGTGATTCTGCTGGTGGAGGGTGACGGGGGAACCCTGCCCGCGCGCGCCGCTCTCCAGGTCGTGGACCGCCTCCTCCGCTCGGGCCGACCCGTGCGGGTTGTCTTGCCGCGAAAGGCGGTTTGGCTCCAGGCGGAATCGCGTGGGCTCGATCTCCTGGAGTGGACCGCGTCCGCACCGGACATCGGGTTGATCTGCAGTGGCGGGGCCCCTCCCGACAGCTTTGCGGTCAGCGGACTCACGCCGCTCCTGGGAGTGGACCTGAGGGCCGCCGCCGCGATCTCCCGGGAATCTGATTCGCTGCTGCTCGCTTCCCACCCGGTCGGCCTGCTGGATGCCGACCTCCCGGGCGAACCCGGGCCGTCGGCTGCGCTGGCCCTCAGCCTGGGGACCGGCGTCCTGGCCAGCGACCTGTTCCAGGTCCTGAAGCAGGTTCATCAGAAGGGGTACGGAAGGGTCCTGTTCATGCTGAGGGGACCGGGCCAGGAACCGGGAGATGATGCCGGCCTGATCATCTCCCTGGATAGTGAAAGCGACCGGGCCAGGCCACTTCCTCAGCGGAAGGATCCTCCATCGAGGAGGAGCGCTCCAGCCTACCGGGCCATCCGGCTGTTGGCGGAGGAAGCGCTGCTCGCCATGCGACTCGAGTTGGCCGCCGACGGCTCCATGCCCGGTGACGATGACTTCACGGAGGGCGAGGCCACGGCCCTGGCGCTCATGGCCTTTCTCGCCGCAGGCGTCCGGGCAGGCGACGGAACACCCTCCGGCGAGGCCGTGACCGCGATGGAACGCTGGCTGCTTTCCTGGCCCCCCGATCCCCGCAGGAGATACCCGCGGAGGGCGCGTACGATCGTCTCGACGGTGATGATCGAGGCGTACTGGCGCACCCGGCATCCGTGCCTCATGGGACGCGCGCAGGAAGGAATGGCGACCATTCTGAAGGAAATCTCCACCGACCGGGAGTTCCGGGACGGAGTCGAGAAAGGGTTCGAGGCGATCGGCATCTCGCTGGGTGAGCGTTGCGGACTCAAAGGGGCTCGGGAGGCGCGGGACCACCTGGAGCGTCTCTTGAATGAGGCGATCGAGCCGGAAACCGGGAAGATCGTCGCCGAGTTCTCGACCCGCAGCTCAACCGACTTCATCGCCCTGGCAAACGCGTTGACCCTGCTCGGCAACGACCCGGTCGCGGATCCACGAATTCAGTCCCTGTCGGGACAGAGCGCGGCGGAGCTGCCCTCCACGGACTCCAGGCTCCAGAATCCGCAGCGCCCCCTCTCCGCCTTCTTCCACGGCCGCTTCGCCCAGAATGCCGGCGACGTCGCCTTCGACCGGTTCGTGGAAATGCTCAAGGCCTCGCTGCCGAAAGCGGCCCCGGCCCGCGACTACGACATCGAGACCCTCGATCCGGAGGAGGTCCGGTCGCCCTGGAGCGGAGGCGGCCGCGTCCAATCTGTAGCCCGCGTCGCCCTGATGACCTTTGCCTATGAGGTGCCGGACCTGGTCGCCCTCTCGCGGCCGGAAAAAAAGAGACAGCACCGCCGATAGTGGCCCGCCGGGGAGGAGACGCAACTGCCAACGAACCCACTGCCGCTCCACAACTTAGACCAAAACCCCCGCGTCACCCGTTGCTCCTGCACGAGAAAGGACATACAGTTCGCCGGTCCCAAGCCTGGAGATCGGCAATCGATGGGGTAATATAGGGAATCCTCCCAATTGACTGGGACCTGAAGGAGCTTGAACATGCGTTCGGTACGACTTGCCCTTGGATTCGGGCTGATTCTGAGCAATCTAGCCCTTGCGGACGACTCCGCGGTTCTCTGTGTCAACGGCCCTTCCAGCATCGGCGTCGTCCATCTCCTGGGCGATCTCCCGCCGACGGATACGGAGTTGACCATCCTCAGGGACGGCAATACGGATGCGGATCTTCACTGGACCAGCTCGATCAGTGGAACGATCTCCTCACACGTATCGCTGACCCCCTCCTCCGGCACCATTCATCCGGGTCAGGGGATGGAAGACGTGGACCCGATCCATGTCGGGACGTATTCGCTGAATGTGCATACGACGGGTGGCGCCCAGCGCGCGCAGCTCAGCGTGAATGTGTCAGCCATGGCCTCCGGCTTCTACTCCGGAACATTGACCATTCAGAACGCGGAAGTGCCGGCGAACTTCGTCAACATCCCGCTGACTCTGAATGTCACCTCGATCAACTTCACGCCGGGCGACACACTGGTGGGTGAGATCGACCCGGAAGCCGACGCGGATGCAGCCGGCTTCTACGGCCTCAAGGGAATGTCCCTGCGCCTGACCATCCGGAAATCGACCGAGGTCGAGAAACTGCGGATCACGGTGTTGGATCCCAGTGCCGTCCCCGTCAGGTCGTTTGTCGTCAGGACCGACCGGAACCACAACAAGAAGGTCGTCCTTGACGAACACGGCTTCTTCCTGCTCCGGGTGGAGAGCGAGGATGGAACGACTGGTGCGTACGAGATCAAGACCGGACGTATCCTGCCCGGCAACGCCCTGCCGCACACTTTCTTCAAGAAGCAGAACAAGGTTGACCCGACCGTCGTCCATGTGAAGTTCGCGGGTCTCCCGGGCGCGTTCGTGAACGTCAACTTCATTCCCAAGCTTCCGCTGGAGGTGGACGAGATCCAGCTCACTGCGTTCACCGTCCCATCGGGCGAAACATTCAACACCTCGGGCTTCTCAGCGGACAGCCTCACCGCGTTCCATCTCGTGCGAGTGCCGCTGGCCCAGACGGGGATCTACGATCTGGCGCTCAGAATCTCCGGTATCAAGGGTGATATCGTGAGGGTTCCGGTCTGGCAGTTCCAGCCGAAGGGGCACTCCACCATCAATCTGGACGAGTAGCCCCCACGCCACCAGAGTCCCCGAGAAGGGCGCCGCCGGCATGCCTGAACCTGCGGCGCCCTTTCCATTTGCGCCCCGCTCCTCCGGCTTCACCAGATTCCCCCTGGATCTCGCTTTATTTCTGAATCCGATCAGGCCGATGACTTCCGGCGATGGAACTTGTCCGCGAAGGATTCTTTCTGGCGACCGGCGCGCCGCGACCAGGTTGTACCTGGCGTGGGACGTGCCGGGAGGGTACCGGAATCGCGGCCGCACCACGAGGGAGCCGAGTTGTATGAGCGACCCGAATGTGATTCGGACCGGAGCACCTGCTTCCTGTCTGGACTTGAAGGTCATCGAGGCGCTGAGAGACCTGGGAGGGGCCGATGACCCCGGCCTGCTGGTCGAGCTGATCGACGTCTTCCTGAAAGACTCCCCGGAGCGTGTTGAAGGCGTCGACGCCGCCGTTCGGAACCAGGACGCGGAAGGTCTGGCAGCCGCGGCCCACGGACTCAAGTCCAGCGCCGCCAACATGGGAGCCAGCAGGGTATCGAAACTCTGCCGGACGCTTGAAGCCATGGGACGGGGGAACGACCTTCAAGGGGCAGCAGAACTGCTCCAGGAACTGAAAGCCGAGTTCTCTCTGGTAGAGAGCGCTTTCGAAGAAATCAGGAGCCGGGAATGACCGGCTCGGGCCCGTGGAACCGTGAAGCCCGCAAACATGGACGGGAACTCGCCCGATGAGCACTCCCTTTGACGAACTGAAGCTGACTGGAAACCTGCCCTCCCCCTCTGGCGTGGGGATGGCCATTCTCCGCCTGACCCGGAACGACGACTTCAGGGCCGAGGATCTGGCAAAGACGATTCAGTCCGACCCGGCGTTGACCGGGAGGGTCGTCAAGATGTCGAACTCGGTCTCGGCCGGCGGTGTGACCCAGATCACCGGAGTCGCGGAAGCCGTGGTGCGGCTGGGCATCCGCGCCGTGCGGAACATCGCCCTCGGCTTCTCCCTGGTCTCATCCTACCGCAAGGGGAAGTGCACCTCGTTCAACTTCGGCCAGTTCTGGGCCGGCTCCCTCGCCCGGGCGATCGCGGCCCAGGCCCTGGCACGGGCGACCCGAACGACGGAGCCCGCGGAGGCGTACATCTGCGCCCTGCTCTCGGGAATCGGACGCCTGGCCCTGGCCTCGGTGCACCCGAATCCCTACTCGGAGCTGCTGGACCGATGCGTCGGCTTCACCGAGACCGCCCTGGCCCGGGCGGAGAAGGATGTCTTCGGCATCGACCACCTGGAAGTCGCTGAGGCGATGTTCGAGGACTGGCATTTGCCGCAGGCCCACGGCAAGGCCGTCGTCGCCTTCGTCGGGCCGCCGGAGGATGACACGGATCTTGGCAGGAGTGGCAACGCGCTGAGAGACCTGCTGCGAGTGGTCGCGCCGATCGCGGACATGGTCGTGGCCGAGGAGGAGGACCGGCCCCGACTCCGCAAGGCGCTGGAGCCGTCGCGCAATGCGATCAAGATGGACGCCGCCACGTTCAACTCGCTGGGAGACACGCTCGTGAGCGAGTGGCAGGAATGGGGCAAGGTCCTCTCCGTCCCCACCCAGAACGTCGCCCCGTTCGCGGAGTTGCTCGAGCTGGCCGACCAGGCGCCGGAAGAGAAGAAGAGCGAGGACCCCGCGCGCCGCGTCTTCACCGCGGACATCGACGCGGCCTCTCTTGATTCAAGCAACAACGAGGAGCTGGGGCGCCTGACCGTGATGGCGGTCGACGACGACCCGGTCTCGCTGAGGCTCCTGGTGGCGTACCTGAAGAAGAGCGAGTTCGACGTGTTCACCGCGACCGACGGCATGGCCGCGCTCACCCTGGCCCTGGAGAAGAACCCGCACATCGTCGTCACCGACTGGATGATGCCGAAGATGAATGGGGTGGAACTCACCCGCAGCCTGCGCAAGACCGAGATCGGCAGGGATATGTACATCCTGCTGCTGACCGGACGGGAAGAGGAAGACAGGGTCGTGGAGGCGTTCGACGCGGGAGTGGACGACTTCGTCACCAAACCGGCCAACCCGAGGATTCTCCTCTCCAGAGTGCACGCGGGAGAGCGGCTGGTGCGGCTCCAGGACAAGGTCGCGCAGGACAAGGAGCGCATGAAGCGCCAGATGGCGCGGATGGCGGTCCTGAACCGCAAGCTGACCCAGACCTCCGTGACGGACGCGCTCACCGAGCTTCCCAACAGGCGCCACGCGATGGCCTGCCTGAAGGAAGAGTTCGACCGGCGGGATTCACAGAAGCGCGGCAGGATGTCGCTGGTAATGTTCGATCTCGACTACTTCAAGAACGTGAACGACGTCTACGGACACGACACCGGCGACGCGGTCCTGGTGGAGATCTCGAAGTTATTCCAGAGCAAGCTCCGCAAGGGGGACACGATCTGCCGGATCGGCGGGGAGGAATTCCTGGTGATCTGCCCCGGCTCCGACGCGGCGGGCGCGGCGAAGGTGGCGGAGCGCCTGCGGACGGCGGCCGAAGGGCACATCATCAATCACGGGTCGTTCAGCCAGAGCATCACCTGCAGCTTCGGCGTGGCCGAGTGCGCGGAGGACTTCACCAGCCTGGACGAACTCCTGAAGGCCGCGGACCTCTCGGTCTACAAATCGAAGGAAGCCGGCCGGAACCGGGTAACCGTCTTCGGGGAGCCGGTCGCCACCGGCTGACCCCGGGGACCGCGAAACCCCCGGGGGAGGGGCCCGGACGAGGCGTGGAACCGGGGAGTTCCCTCCGAAAACGAGTGGTGCGCAGCCGCCGGCTGGCACGGTCTCTCCGCCCGCGTCTTTGCGCGGTTTCCGCGCGACGGTGGTGAGCCGACCGGGTTAAGATCCGACGTTTATCCCTCCGTGGTCGTGGAACCAGCATGAACCTGCTCGACCGTCTCGTTGCCGTCTCGCTTCCCATCATTCCCAAGCCAGTCGTCGGCATCGTCTCTCGCCGGTACATCGCCGGTGAGCATCTCGCCGACGCGGTCCAGGTGGTGCGCCAACTGAACGCCGAGGGCGCATCCGCCACTGTCGACGTCCTGGGGGAGGACATTCTCGAGCGCGAGCAGGCGAAGGCGACGGTGACCGGCAGCGAACAGGCGATCGAGGCGATCGTGGAGCACGGACTGGACTGCAATCTCTCCGTCAAGCCGACCGCGCTGGGACTGATGATCGACCGCTCCTTCTGCCGGGACAACCTGACCAGGATCCTGGAGAAGGCGGCCGGGCACGGCATGTTCGTGCGCATCGACATGGAGGACTCCAGCACGACCTCCGAGATCCTGGACCTGTATCGGGACATGCGGAAAACCCACGAGAACGTGGGTGTGGTGCTGCAGTCGTACCTTCGGAGGAGCCTCGGGGACGCGCGCTCGCTCTTGGGCGATGGCTCGCTCAAGGTCAGACTGTGCAAGGGGATCTACAGAGAACCGCCCCACGCGGCATTCCAGACCTTCGATGTCGTCCGGCGCTCGTACATCGGCCTGCTACAGTTGCTGCTTCGCTCCGGAGCGCTGGTCGGCATCGCCACCCATGACGAGTCCCTGCTGTACGAAGGGATCCGCCTCGTGGATGAGTTGCGGCTCACGGCGGAACAGTATGAATTTCAGATGCTGCTGGGAGTGATCCCCGAGATGCGCCGTCAGCTCATCAGCGAGGGGCACCGGGTGCGCGTCTACGTCCCCTACGGCAAGAACTGGTACGGCTATTCCATGCGGCGATTGCGGGAGAATCCGAAGGTGGCCGGCCACGTCATGCGCAACCTGCTTTCCGGAGGAGGTCAGTAGTTCCTTCTCACCACAGTCGGGCCGGGCGGTTT
Organism: Planctomycetota bacterium; assembly: GCA_043802345.1. GTDB lineage: Bacteria > Planctomycetota > B15-G4 > B15-G4 > JADJEK01 > JAZDLC01. The sequence goes on from JAZDLC010000014.1 coordinate 17,137, forward strand.
GCCGATAGAATCATCCCCGTCAAAAGGAAGGATGCCCCGCATGGTCCAGTCACCCGCCACCCTCCAGCCCGATCCGGTCGCCTTGCCCGAGAATCCCGGGTTCCAACCGAGCGGGCCCACGCGCGTGGCGCTGGTGGGGGCGGGTTACATCGCGGACATCCATCTGGAAGCGCTGGCCGGCCTCGATGATGTGAGGCTGGTGGCGGTTTGCGACCGCGACCCCGAGCGGGCGGAACGAGCGGCCCGGAAGTGCGGTGGAGTCCCGGCCGTGACCCGGCTGGAACAGCTGCAAGGCACCGGGGCCCAGGTAGTTCATCTGTGCACTCCTCCTGACACGCATGTTGACCTGACCCGCCGCCTGCTGGAAATGGGCCTGGGCGTGTTCGTGGAGAAGCCGCTGGCTCTCACCGAACGAGAGGCACACGAGCTGGCCGACTTCGCGGAGGCGCGCCGGCTGCCGCTGGCGGTCAACCACAACAACGTCTTCCATCCCGCCTTCAGGCGCCTGGCCCGCAAGGTCCGGGCCGGAGAGATCGGACGGCTCGAGCATGTGCAGGTGACGCTGGCAGTCCCGCTGCGCCAGCTCGACGCGCAGGACTTCACCCACTGGATGTTCCAGGCGCCCCGCAACATCGTTTTCGAGCAGGCGACCCACCCACTGAGCCAGATTCACCACCTGCTCGGACCCGCACACGAAGTCAGCGTCACCTACCTCGGATCGACGGAGCTGAATCCCGGACAGGTCTTCCACCACCGCTGGTCAGTGGCCGCCAGGGCGGAGCGGGGAACGGCGGAGCTGTACATGTCGTTTGGCGGCCCGTTCACGCGCTCCACGCTCCAGGTGCTGGGCTCGGACGGCTCGCTCGAGGCCGACCTGTTTCACGACAACCTCTCCGGTGAGGAGAAGACCCTCTACCTCGACTTCTGGAACTCATTCCTGGCGGGGCACAACCGGGGAGGCCAGTTGCGGCGGGATGCCCGCCGTTCGCTGCTGCGCTGGATCAGCTCCACGCTCGGAATGCGCCCGAGAAGCGACACCTTCTTCCTCGGCATGCGGGATTCGATTCGGGCTTTCCACGAAAGCCTGAGGGACGGAAGCCACTTCCATGGCTGCGCGGAGAATGCGGTTCAGGTGGCGGCCTGGTGCGACCAGGTCGCGGGCGACCTGAAGGGTGTGGGGCTGGCCCCGGTGAAGTTGCCCCCTCTCGCCCTCGCCCGCAAGGGAGAGGTCGTGGTTCTGGGAGCCACCGGTTTCATCGGCCGCCAGGTGATCCGCATCCTCACGGAGCGTGGCATCCCCGCCACGGCGGTGGTCAGAAGGCTCCACACGCTTCCGCCGGAGATCACGGCGCCGGCGCAGGACGGAAAGCTGCGGGTCGTCCAGGCTTCGCTGGAGAAGCCCGAGCAACTGCAGAAGGCGTGCGCGGGCGCCGCGGCCGTCATCCATCTGGCGACCGGCGGCGGCGACACCTGGGAACAGGTGGAGCGGGCCATGGTGGGCGGCTCGGTGAAGGTCGCCGAGGTCTGCGCGGAACAGAACATCAAGCGGTTCGTCTATGTCTCGTCGATCGCCGCCCTGTACACCGGCGCGGATTGCGGCTCCAGCATCATCGAGGATTCGCTCGAGACCGACCCCCGCCCGGATCAGCGGCCGGTCTACGCCCGGGGCAAGATGGCCGCGGAAAGGGCGCTGCTCGAGTTCCAGGAATCGCACGACATCGGCCTGGTGATCATCCGTCCAGGCGTGGTGCTGGGGGCCGGAACGCCGATGCAGCACAGCGGCCTGGGTCTCTGGGCCCGGGACAATCACTGCGTCGGCTGGGGCGATGGGGAGCATCCCCTGCCAGTGGTGCTGGTCGACGACGTGGCCGAGGCCCTGGTGCGGGCAGCGCTCCACAGGGGCCCCGAGCTGACCGGCAAGGCGATGAACCTCTGCGCGAGCGTCCCGCTCTCCGCCAGGAAGATCGTCGAGGAGCTTCAGCAGAGCACCGGCCGCAGGATCGTCTTCCACCCGCGGCCCCTGGCCTTGAGCCAGGCGATGGAAATCGGGAAGTGGCTCGTGAAGAAGGCAGGCCGGCGCAAGGGAGCCAGCTTCCCGCCCTACCGGGACCTGAAGGCCAGGTCGCTCCGGCCGGGATACTCCTGCGACATTGCCCGCGAGGTGCTGGGTTGGCAGCCGGTCGAGGATCCCGAGGTATTCCTGGATCGCGCCGTTCGGATCCATGGTTGACCCGGCCGATCCGCCCGCCACCCACCTGCTGCACGTCTTCGCCACCTTCGTCGCCGCCGGGCCCCAGATCCGGACCGTCGCACTGATCCGCCGTTTCGGGAACCGGTTCCGCCATACCATCATGCCGATGGACGGGCAGAGCGATGCGGCGCGCCTGCTGCCGCCCGACGTGGACGTCCGGATCGAGAATCCGCCGGCGGCGACCGGTCCACTCAGACGACCGCTGCTGATGCGCCGCCGGATCCAGGAGCGCGCGCCCGATCTGCTGCTCACCTACAATTGGGGGAGCTTCGACGCCGTTCTCGCGGCCCGCACGCTGAGCGGGCTCGCGCATGTCCATCACGAGGACGGCTTCAACATCGACGAGGCGCACGCCCAGAAGCGCCGGCGGATTCTGCTGCGCCGGCTCGCTCTCTCCCGGACCCGGATGACCGTCGTCTGCTCGAGACGGCTGGAAGAGATCGCCCGCCAGTCCTGGAAGATCCCCGATCACCGCCTCCGGAGAATCGAGAACGGCATCCACACCGATCGTTTCGGACCCGGCCCGGGACTCGAGGAGCGCCGCCGGCTCGGTCTGCCGGAGGACGGCCTGGTGGTCGGGACGGTGGGCCACCTGCGGCCGGTCAAGAACTTCCACCGGCTCCTTGAAGCCTGCGCCCGCATCGACCCGGGCCGCGCGGGAAACCGGCCGGTCCACCTGCTCCTGGTCGGAGACGGCCCCGAGAGGGCCTCGCTGGAAGCGCTCGCGAGGGACCGGCGCCCCCCCGGCGGACAGGTCGTCTTCGCCGGCCACCAGGAGTCGCTGCCCGACCTGTACCGCGCGATGGATGTCTTCGCCCTGAGCTCCGATTCGGAACAGCACCCGGTGGCCCTGCTGGAGGCGATGTGTTCGGGCCTGCCGGCGGCCGCCACCGATGTGGGGGATGTGCGCCCCATCCTCCCGGAAGCGCAGCACCGCTTCCTGGTCAAGGCGGAGGCGGGGGATGCGGAATCGGCGCTGGCAAGGTGCCTGGAAGAGCTCCTCTCGGGCGAGGCCCTGCGCGCCGAACTCGGACAGCAGAATCGCCAACGTGTTCTCGATCGTTTCAGTTTCAGTAGCATGTTCGAGGCATACTGTGAAACCTACGAAGCGGCCCTGACCGGAGAACATTGAATCATGTCGGCGAACGTGCGGGACCTGCCGGTCCCGGAATACACGGATCCCCTGCAGCAGTTTCGGGAGCTGATGCCGCATCGCATCCGCAGGGTCCTGCTGGTCGGCAGCCGGTACGACTTCTTCCTGCTCTGGGAAGACGGCCACCACGGCCAGCTCCCGTTGACCGAGGCGCTGCACGTCCAGCTCACCAACACCAGCTGGATAACGCCCGTCTCCACCCGGGAGCAGGCGCTCACCGCCTGCCGGGAGCAGAAGTTCGACCTCGTCGTGGTCACCCCGCACATCCGGGACATCGGCCCCGTGGAAATGGGCCTGGAACTACTCGAGGAACACCCGGACCTCGCGATCGTGCCGATCGTGTTCGACGACCCGGAGTTGATCGAACTGAGGCAGTCCCCCGAGATCAGCCGGTTCGAGCGACCGTATCTCTGGCAGGGCGACTTCCGGCTGCTGCTCGGCATCGTCGAGTCGATCGAGGATCGGCGCAACGTGGCGCCCGACACCGAGAGCGCCGGCGTCAGCGTGATCATCCTCATCGAGGACAGCGTCCATTACTACTCCTCCTACCTTCCGGTAATCTACGCCGCGCTCACGCGGCAGTCCCAGAGAGTCATCTCGGAGGGCGTGAACATCCACCACAAGCTCATGCGGCTGCGGGCCCGGCCGAAGATCATCCACTGCATCTCGTACGAGGAGGCCGAGGACTGCCTGAGGCGGTACCGGAAGTGCCTGCTGGGGGTCATCTCCGACATCAATTTCCCGCGCGGCGGTGAGAACGACAGGAACGCGGGTCTGGACTTCGCCAGGATGGTCCGCGAGACCATTCCCGACCTGCCGGTACTGCTCCAGACAAACGATCCGGGGCTGAAGGCCAGGGCGGAGGAACTGGAGGCTTCGGTCCTGCTGAAGGGGTCGCCCACCTTGATGGAGGAGGTGGGCCACTTCATGCGCGATCGCTTCGGCTTCGGCAACTTCGTCTTTCGCACCAGGGAAGGGAAGATGGTCGGCGAGGCGTCCGACCTGCGCGGGCTGGAGAGCCTGCTGCTGGAAGCTGCCGACGAGGTGGTGCTGTACCACGCCGAGCGAAACCACTTCTCCACCTGGCTCAAGGCCAGAACCGAGTTCGGACTGGCGGAGGCCCTCAAGAAGGCCAGCACCTCCGACTTCGATTCCACGGAGCTGGTGCGCTCCTATCTGGTGGGGTCGATCCGGGATCACCGGCGGGGACGGCAGGGCGGCTACATCGCGTACTTCAACCCGCTTGAATTCAACCCGATCATGAGCTTCGCCCGGATCGGCAACGGCTCCCTGGGAGGCAAGGCGCGCGGGCTCGGGTTCGTGCGCTCGCTGCTGCGCGACTTCCATCTGCGCAAGCCGTTCCCGTCCACCGCCATCTTCGTTCCCTCGGCGCTGGTCCTGGCCACGGACGTCTTCGACCGGTTCATGGAAGAGAACGAGTTGCTCGATTTTGCCCTCGGAGACCGGGAGGACGAGGCGATCGAACGGCGCTTCGTTGAAGCTCACCTTCCGGAAGACGTGTTCCAGAGCCTTCTGGAGTTCATCGACATCGTCAGGTTTCCGCTGGCGGTGAGGTCTTCCAGCCTGCTGGAGGACTCCCAGAACTTCTCCCTCACGGGCGTCTACCGCACCTACATGGTCGCCAACAGCCATCCGGACCGGCAGGTTCGCGTCAAGGAGCTGGTGAACGCCATCAAGAGAGTCTACGCATCCACCTTCCACCGGTGCGTGAAGGACTGCTTCCTCGGCTCCCACTATCGCCTCGAGGAAGAGAAGATGGCCGTCATCATCCAGAGGGTGGTCGGTTCCCGCCACGAATCCCGCTTCTACCCCGACTTCTCCGGCACCGCCCGCTCCTACAACTTCTACCCGGTGGCGCCGATGAAGGCCGCCGACGGGATTGCCCGCGTTGCGCTGGGCCTCGGGGAGGCGGTCGTTGAGGGGGGCAAGGCTCTCAGCTTCAGCCCCCGTTACCCCGAGAAACCGATCGGGTTCACGACCCTTGATCAGATTCTCGAGAACTCCCAGACCGAGTTCTACGCCCTTGAACTGGAGGAGCCGGACAGCCATCCCGACCCCTCGCTGGAGCCGCACCTCACCAAGTACGGTCTGGAGATCGCGAAGAAGGATGGCAAGCTGCGCCTGATCGGATCGACCTACTCGCCGGACAACCGCGTGGTCTACGACGGAGTGGCCAGGCCGGGCGTGCCGATCGTCAGCTTTTCCTCGGTCTTGAAGCGCAGGATGTTCCCCCTGGCCCCGATTTTGCAGACGCTGATGCAGATCAGTGCCGAGGCCATGAACATGCCGGTCGAGATCGAGTTCGCGGTCAACCTCGAGGTGCCGGAAGGCAACAGGTTTGAATTCGCGTTTCTGCAGCTCAGACCATTCGCCCTGGGGTCGGGCACGGAAGAGGTCGATCTGAGTCAGGCAAACCTGGATCTCGCGATCTGTTCCAGCAAGATGGTGCTCGGCAACGGCACCGTCGATGATATCCGGGATATCATCGTGGTCGACCGCGCGAGGTTCGACCGTTCCCGGAGCGTTGAGGTGGCCCAGCAGGTCGCGAACTTCAACGGCACGATGCTGAAGGAGAAAACCCCCTATCTGCTGATCGGAGTGGGCCGCTGGGGCTCCGCCGACCCCTGGCTCGGAATCCCGGTCATCTGGCCTCAGATCAGCGGCGCGAGGGTCATCATCGAGGCCGACTTCCGTGACATGCACACCATGCCTTCTCAGGGCTCCCACTTCTTCCAGAACATCACCTCATCCGGAGTCGGGTACTTCACCGTCGGGGGCGCCGAGGAGGTCGGGGAGCTCGATTGGGACTGGCTGGCGGCGCAACCGGAAGAGCGGCAGATGGAGTTCGTGCGGCACGTCCGGCTCGACCGGCCGCTGCAGATCCTGATGGACGGGCACACCGGCCGCGGCCTGGTGTTGCGCGCGAAGGAGGAGGAGTAGTCGGGGTTCGGGGAGGGACCATCGAGTACGCGTACGAGCACGAGGTCGACTGCACCTCACAGGCCGGCGACCGCGACCTGCTCCTCGCATCCCAAGGAGGGACCACCTCATTGCATCCATCGGTCCATGAGATCGGACTGGTCGATGCAACGTCCAGGCCAAGGGATCGCCACGCTCCGCCTGGCTCCAAGAGGGCCCGCTCCGCGCGGCTCGCTCCCTTGTGCCGGGTCACATCGACCGCAGCCGTCCGGCATGCCCGCGAGAGTCGGCACACGCCCTGGACAGCGCCCAAGGCCTGTTCCGTGGCCGACCACCTTCCCCCCCAGCAGGACACTCCCCGTTCGTCACGCCCGGAGCGCACACGTCCAAGGCCAGGTCCCGGCCCGCCCAGGAAGCGCGCCCGAGAGCCACCCACAACCCCCACCCCAACCCTGGACGCAGGCCGCTGCAGAGCTGCCCGTCACCCGCAATACCCCGGAACCTCCCGCAGCAGAGTCCTCCCGCGGACGAACATCCCGGTTCCGCGCCCGACCTCACGCCCCCTCGAATCATACGCGATCGCCTCGGCGATGAACTGGGTCCTCGTCCGGCTGACGAGCCTCCCGACCGCGCGCAGGGTTCCCGAGGAAATCGGGCGAATCAGATAGGTGGTGAAGGAAGTGGTCAGGACGAACACCCTCTTCTCGCGGGAATTCGCGGCGAAGAACGCCGCGTCATCGAGCATCTTGAAGACGACCGAGCCGTGAACCGCCCCGGCGGCGTGAAACAGCTTCTCCGACACCTCGATCTCGAGCGTCGTCTCCGACTCCGACACGTCGATCGTCGGGCGGTAGAAGGCGTTGATCGGAGCCGCCCGGTACATGCTCTCGAGGGCGGCGAAGTGAGGATCCTTGGGTTTTGGGACCTTCTCCATCTGCCTCCTCGCCGCCGCCATCTCAGGCGGCGGGCCGCTACCCCTTGTGCTTCGACTCCAGCAGTGCGATCGGCTTGTCCGTGAACAGGTAGTCCTTGAGTTCCTTCGAGAAGGTCGCGTCTGTGCGCCGGATCCACTCGAGCAGCATCGCAGCATGCTCCTTCTCTTCGTCCCGGTTGTGGACGAGGATCGCCTTGAGGTGCTTGTCCTTGCACGCGTCGGCTCTCTGGTTGTACCAGTCCACGGCCTCGAGCTCTTCCATCAGCGATTTGATCGCCCGATGCATGTCGCGGGTTGCGACCTTGAGATCAGAGACCTCCTCGTGAAACCCTGCGTTCGCCATTGCCTCTCCAATCACCTGGCGCCTTGCGCCACTTCAGTCTCTCTTGACAGTCCCTTGCAGACGGTCGACCGGAATCTACGCCGGGTGCACGTCGAGTGTCAACCCGATGACAGCAAGTGCATCGCGCTTGAATCACGCGCGTGCACCTGCGACACTCGCTCGCGGCGGTCAAACTCCCTGTCATGCAGTCCGTAATGCTCTTTCGGGGGAGCTGCTTCAGCGGACGGACAGGATGCATCGCCGGAGGGATTCATGAACCGCACGGTCCTTGCCGCCAATATCCTGCTGGCCGCCGCTCTCCTCGGACTCAT
>JAZDLC010000015.1:0-13054 GCA_043802345.1 Planctomycetota bacterium
GTTCTCCCAGGAAGACGCCGAGCAGTTCCACGGGACGATCCTCGAGTTCGCGCCGAAAGCGCTGCAGCCCGTTGCCGAAGCGACGCTCCCATCGATCGGCGGACTTGATCTCCAGGGCGACGATCCCCTGCGGCGTCTCGACCACGAGGTCGACCTCAGTTCCCTCGTGGGTCCGCCAGTAGAACATCGGATAGTCCAGCTCTCGATAGTGCAGGTAGGCTCGGACCTCGTGCAGCAGATACGTCTCGAGAAGAAAGCCCCTCTCCTCGGGATGAACCTGCAGGTGGCCCAGACCCGCCAGCTCGCGCGCCACGCCCGAGTCGAACAGGTAGAACTTCGGAAGCATGACCTGTTTGACCGAACGCTTCAGCTTCCACGTCGGCAGCCAGTAGCCGAGCAGGGTGTCGACCAGAATCTGAAAGTAGCCCTGGACCGTCTGGCGGGCGACCGCGGCATCCCGGGACACCGAGGACACGTTCACCGACTGGCCATTGACGCGCGCAGCGACTTCGAGGAATCGAGCGAACCCACCGATCTGGCGGACCAGCGCCTCGGCCTGGATCTCCTCATTCAGATACGTCTGCACGTACGCCTTGAGAAACGACCTCGGTCGATCACTCTGGACCGCCAACGGCAACATCCCATGGCGCAGGATCTCTTCCAGATTCCGCTGGTCATCGATCTCGATCGAGACGAACGGGAACAGGTGACGCACCTCGGCGCGCCCGGCCAGGAGGTTCGCTCCGCCACGCCTCAGCTTGCGCGCGCTGGACCCGCACAGGACGAACCGCTGGCTCCGGTCGACGATGAGGCGCTGCACCTCGTCGAGAAGCGCCGGCACCTTCTGGACCTCGTCCAGCACGACCCAGTCCCGGCGAGGCACGGCGTCACACTCATCGCCGAACGCGCCGGGATTGCCGCTCAGTCGGATTCTCTCGGTCGACCGCAGCAGGTCGTATCTTGGAGTGTCGGGAAATCGCTGTTTGATCCAGGTCGTCTTCCCGGTCCCCCGAGGGCCGAACAGGAAGAACGTCGAGTCTGGACTGCGCAGTTGCCGTGGAAACATCACCGGCAAATTTACCGGAAATATGCCGATATATACAGCAATTTTCCACAATCCAGGCGGCCTGAAGGTCCCGGCGAGGGATCAGGGATCCTCGATCTCCAGAGTCACCTCGCGCGTCTCCCCGGAAATCACAGTGACGTCTGCGGCGCCCAGTTCGCGACCATCAACCGCAAGCAGAACCAGACGGAGGGCGCCGGGAGCGAGTTCGAGCAGGCACGAGCCGCCCTCGAAGCTCATCTCCTGCGTCTCGAACTCCCAACCGTCCGCGCGGCGCAAGGAGAAGTAGCATCCTTCCGGAGCCCCCTCGGCGCGGACGCGAAGCGCGCCGAGAGGTTCTCGGTAGAGAACGACCTTCCGCGATTCGCCTGCCCGCAAGTTGAGCATCACCACGGGGTCGCTGAGTTCCCTCTGCTCGTACGCGTACGTCTGCACTTGCAACCGCCCCACTGGAACGCGTTCGAAAACTACGGTGCCATCATCCCTCGTGTGACGGGAATCCCAGACCCCCCAGGGATCTTCTGAATCGAACTCATCGCGAACCATGACCTGGACACTGCAAGGAGAAACGGGCCGACCGTCACGACCGTCCAGAACGACAGCCTCGAGTCGTGCGGTCTCGATCTCGAAGTCGAGACGGTGAATCTCTCCTGCGGCGAGAGTGACGATCTTCACCGCAAGAGTACCGGACTCGTCAAGCACACAGACTCTCATCTCGCCGGCCGTGACGGGCCCCAGAGTGAAGCGACCGGACCGATCGGTGCGTGTCTCCATTGTGCCCTTCCCCAGGGCCCTGACACGAAGACGGGGGATCGGCTTGCCATCGACAAGGACCGTACCTTTCAGAGTGCACAGGTGGCTGTTCCGCAGGTCGAAGTCGAGCCTGTGCTCAGTCCCTGGTTCGACGTTGAGCTCGTACAGCCGCACGTGGTCGGGCCATTCACATTCCCAGATCGGATGATCGGCCCACAGATGGCCCCATCTCCAACCATCGCCCGGGCCAAAGAACGTCAGACGAAGAGGGCCAGCCGCCAGTGACGCGACGCGATAAACACCACTCTCATCCGTTTCCCCGGTGACGAACTCACCATCAGGGCGAAAGACGATCACCTTGATGCCGCGAGCCGGCTCTCCTTCGAGGCCGATCACACTGCCCGTGATCGATCCGGCCGCGTCGGCCAGCACCACCCCGAGCCCACGCATGCTCGTGCCAGGCTCGATCCGGAGATCATCCACCCAGACCGGTCCCCTCTCCGGCCTGGAGACACGCAGGGAGTACCGGTTCGCGGGGAGTTCGTCGAAACGAAACGTTCCGTCCGCCCCGGTTCGCCTGGAGACAACCTGATCCCAGAGCCGCCGGTCGATTCTCCGGTCAGGATTCGGCCTCTGGGCACCGGTCTCCGTCGCGGGCGCTCCCCACAGCGCCACCCAGGCGTCAGGGATCGGAGTCCCTGAATCGTTCCGGACCACTCCCTCGATGAGGCCGCCTCGAGGACCAACCTCCGTCCTCGTCATCGGCACTTCGATTGGATCCGGCCCGACTTTGGCGCGCACCACGGTTGCCGCGCGGTATCCGGCGGCACTCACCGAGATGGAAACCCAAGATTGCGCGGAGTACTGCGGGAAAGAGACCGCATACCAACCACTCCGAGGCTCCGCCCATGTATCGGGCCCGAACTGCTTGTGCCGTTCGCCGATGTACTGATCAAACGAGAGGCAGACCGAGATCCTGCTGGGAGTCAGCGGCCGGGCGGTCTCCCTGTCGAAGACCGACAGCACCACCGAAACCGTCGGCGGCCGCACCAGCACGATATCCTCCAACTCCAGGGAGCCATCGCCAGGATGGGCGGTCAAGGTGCGGGCCGCTACAGGGAGATCCTTCGCATGCGCGACGAGAGAGAACTCCTCACCCGTCGTGAGTCCCAGGATCCTGAACCGTCCGTCCGCATCGGTTGACGACTCCGAGATGGTCGCCCGACCTCCCATCTCGTCGCCATTGGGCAGATACTCGCAGTAGGAGACGTACGACTGGACCTGCACGCCAGCGATTGCAGTACCCGTCTCGTCCACGACCCGACCGGTGAGCGCGCGCCCACTGGACAGACGTACCCGCACATCGTTGATCGTCTGGCCGACATCGAGGTGGAAGAACGGCAGCGGCGGAAGCAGAGGTGCGAACCCATCTCGTTGTACTTCCAGCGAGTAGTCGCCCGCGCGCATCCCTCGGAGCTGGAAACGTCCGTTCTCGTCCGTCGTGGTCGGAAGAGCCCCGCCGCCCCAGGTCTTGACAGCAGCAAAGGCAATCGGGGCGTCCTTTTCGTCCACCACCTGGCCCACGATCTGCGCCTCGGGAAGAAGGACGATCTCCCCGAAGTCGAAGCTCCTGCCCTGGGTCACCTGGAATGACGTCGCGTAAACGCGGTCAACGAACCGCTCGGCAGCCACACTCAGCGAGTAGAACCCGAGCGCCGGCAATCGCTCGAAGCGAAAACGACCGTCAGCCCCGGTCACCCGTGGCGAGAGGAGTGCGCCGAGAGCCTCCGCAAACTTGTCCTCGATCGGCATGGTCCGGTATTCGTATCGGGAGAGCTCGATCTTGGCTCCCGGGATCGGCGCACCGTCCTCATCTACCACACATCCAAGCAGGTCCCCTGTGCGCCATGGGATCTTCTCTTCCGCATCGACGATCGCACGCCGGACCTCCTCCTCGGCAAGCGAGGATTCTCTCGCGTCCTGAAGGCGCTCCCCCGTGCCGACCTGGGATTCGACTGGAGTCGGATCGACGCTGTTCACGGCGACAGGCCCCTGATCGCCCGTCGTGACCAGTAGCACCGCGGCCGCGATCAGCGCAAGAGCAGCGAGAAGGATTCGTCCGCGCATGGCCCCTCGTTTCCCTCAGGACTGTCTAGCCGATCAGCATCCTTCACACTATTCGACCTCGAGGACAAACAGCGTCACGCTGCAGGGCGCGACGGCAAAGGTGTCGCCAAAGCCGGTCACGGTCGTCTCCACGATCGTGACGTGGGGTTCCTGGCCGGGCTCGTTGTAGGCGTTCGGGTCGCCGCCGGCGATCTCATAGCGGCGGCCGTGGCCGGTGAACCGGGCGCCCTGGATGGTCGCCGGGATCTCGAGGGGGTTCAGGGTCGGGTTGACGATGGCGACGGTCAGCGTCCTGCGGTCGAATGTCCAGGCGGCCGCGATATCGAGCGGCCGCTCGGTTTCAACCGCAACCGGAATGCTGCCGAAGTGCGCGCGGTACAGCTTCAGGGCGAGGCCGGTCGTGGCGAACGAGGCCGCGGTCTTGCTGGTCTTGATGCAGCCGATCACGTTCACGGTCTGGGCGTAGTTCGCCATGAAGTAGATGTCGCTGTTGCGGATGTACTCGTTCAGGCCCGCGGCGATGCCGAGGGCGTCCTTCAGGTGATAGCGCGTGCCGAGTTCGCCGAAGACGTGCGGCCCGTACCAGTAGTTCCACTCGTCGAGAGCGACGCGGATGTCCTTGCCGGCGAGCGCCGGGATCTCCTTGCGGTACTTCCGGTGGGCTTCGGCGATCTGACGCACGGCATCAGGGATCTGCAGCACGTGGCCGGCGAGACCCGGCTGCATTCCCTTGTAGAAGTGCTCGCTCACCAGTTCCATCTGATCGGCGCAGTGGGCCATCATCCCCTCGCTCCAGGGACCGACCGCACCGACGGCGACCAGGGTGATCGAGGGGTCGGCGGCATGGAGGGCGTGGTAGAACTGCTGGTGCCGCTTGATGTACTCCGCGAGCGGCACATGGCCGAGCTGCCACCCGCCGTACATCTCGTTGCCGATGCCGAAGAACCTGACGCCGTACGGCTCGGCATGGCCGTGCTTCGCCCGGAGCTTTCCCATCTCGGTGTCGGGGCCGCCGTTGACGTACTGGAGTTCCTCGACGGCGCTCTCCACGCCGCCGAGCCCGCTGTTGACCGCGATGTACGGTTCTGTGCCGAGGACCCGGCAGAAGGTCATGAACTCGTTGACGCCGAAGTCATTGTGCTCCACGCCGGTCCAGGCCGGATTCTTGCGCGGGGGCCGGCGGTCGGTTTCCCCGATCCCGTCCTTCCAGTCGTACCCGCTCACGAAGTTGCCGCCCGGCCAGCGGTAGACCGGCGAGTCGAGCTCTTTCAGGAGCAGCAACGTGTCCGCGCGCATGCCGCACAGGTTGTCGGCCGGCATCAGGGAGACGGTGCCGATCCGCAACGTGCGACCCTCGGTCCCGCGGGAGATAATCTCCAACCGCCCATCCTCGGTGCCAGCTCCCGCCGTGAACCAGAGCGGCGTCTTGCAGAAGGCAGGAGTCAGCCCCTCCACCTTGACTGTCTGCCGGGCGTCGGGACCATCTCCCCACACGAGCGAGATCTCCACCGGGGCCGCCGCCGGGTCCCCGGCCAGCCAGATCCGCCCCACATACCCCCTGCCCGCGACCAGGCCGAGCCCCTTCTGGATGATCCCGGCACCTTGAACCTCGCCGGGCAAGGTGACGCGCGGAGTCTGTTCGCCGACAAACGAGTCCTCCTCATCCATCGTGACGATGTCGCGAGGCCCCACCACCTCCCAAGGAGACTCCTCGGCCCCCACCGCGTAGTAGAACTTGCGGTCTTCGAGCATCTCGGCCCAGATGCCGCCATAGATGCACCGCCCGAGGTGCTCGATGAACTGGCCGTAGATGTATTTCGAGATCAGCTCCCCCGTCTTGCTCGCATCGATGGCGACGGCCGGCTTCCATTCGCGGTGGGAGAGCTGCTCCAGCCGCAGGTCGTCATACCAGGCGGTCCCGGACGCGAGTCCCCAGCCGCCGAACAGGCAGTTGATCACCAGGACATCGGTCACGTCGTTCTCGAAGACGATCTCCACCCTGGTCCAGTCGCGGGTCCCGGTGATGACCGCGCTGGCATGCGGCTGCATGTTGTGGATGTTCAGCAGGGCACCCCGGCCGCTCTTCGGCTCCACGTGCTCGGTCTTGATCCAGGCCGAGAGACGATAGGTGGAGCGCAGCTCGACCGGCACGGCGATCTGCCAGGCCGCGTCGGCGCCTTCCTCCGAGCGGATCTCCAGGCTGTGGCCGCCCGTCCGTCCGGTGCCGGCGAGGGAGAGGCTCGCCTTGCCGCCCCAGTTCGCCGTCTTCCAGTACACCGGCATGCCGCCTTCCGACTCCTCGAAGGACGCGTTCGGCAGGAGATTCCCGGCTTCCTCTCCAGGGCGTTTCGGCATGGCCTCGGCCTCATTCAGGGTGAGAAGTGGCCCCCAGAAGACCATCCAGATGAGCGCGATCACGGTCGAAACGAAACAGGTCGAAAGGCGGGGTATCTGTCTGAGCATGGTTGCGGTCCTTCACCCGCTGACTGCTGAAACAGCGGTGATTGTAGCAACGGCTTCTTCCCGGCATCACTCCCGACACAGTGGACCTCCGACTCCGATTTTGGATCGCGCGCATTCCACAGACCCATTCGGTGTGCCATTCGCCGGTCCTCGTCGCGGCACCATTCCCAAGGTCCTTTGCCCATGTCGGGCGGTGCGATACGATGGAAGCGACTTGCAATCAGGGTTCCTCTTCACTTTCGCAGTGTGCCGCCAAGACGCCGCTCGCCGCCACCACGGCTCTTGGAAGGACTGCGCACAGGAGACTCGCCATGAACAAGACCGCCCTTTCCGCGGGACTGACAGTCGCCATCTTCTCCATGATGTCGGCTGTCTCGGGACAGACCCGAACCTACCCCGTCTCATTCGGACCCGAGCGCACCCCCGGTCCGCTGCTCGTCACACGCGCCACCGTGGATGGCACGACGCTCACGATGAGCGGCGGAGGTCTGGAGGGCCGGGTCGTCAAACTGCGGCAAGGCCGGTTTCTCGAGCTTGATCGTCCCACGGGGACGACGACTCAGATCGGCAGTCCCGCCCTGCCTGTCATCAGCGCCCTGCTTGAGGTTCCCTTTGGCGCCCACGACTTCCAGGTGACGATTCTGAGCGAGGAGTGGACGGAGCACGACCTCTCCGAATTCTGTGACGCAGACTACCTGATGCCGTGCCAGCCGCCGCTGGTGAAACTCCCTGGAGCGTCGGCGAACGCGCGCACGCATTTCGACCGGGCGGCCTACACGCGGGATGCCTTCACGCCGGAAGACACGGTGCTGGTCGAGGAAGCCGGTATCATGCGTGAACATCGATTGATCAGGGTGGCCGTCCACCCGCTGCAGTACAACCCTGTCGCCCACAGGGTGCGCATCCTCTCCCAGATGGTCTTGAACGTCACTCACCGCGGCGGTGACAAGAAGGCCACGGGGCAACTTCAGGAGCGGTACGCGTCCCCCTTCCTCGACCGGATCCTGGCGAATCGCGTCGCCAACCACGGCGCCGCGAGCCAGCCGCTGAAGCGGCCGGGCTCGGGTCTGAAGAGCCGGACGCTCTCGACCCCGATCGGTTATCTGATCGTCGTCCACGACTCACTGACGAGCGCCATCCAGCCCCTCGCGGACTGGAAGACCCACGTCGGGTACGACGTCACCGTCGCCCCCACGAGCACGGCGGGAACCACCGCCGCTCAGATCAAGTCGTACATCGAGACCGCCTACAACACATGGCCCGTGCCGCCGCAGTTCGTCCTCCTCGTGGGCGATTCCGGGCTCATCCCCGGCTTCCAGGGGAGCGAGACCTACTCCATCACCGACCTCGACTACACCCTCATGAACGTGGGGGACTACTTCCCCGACCTGTTCATTGGGCGTCTCTCGGCGACCAACACGACTCAGCTCCAGAACGTTCTCAACAAGGTCCTCTACTACGAGCAGCTCGCCTCGGTCAGCCAGCCGTGGATCAAGGACGCCGCGTTCATGGCCTCCACGGACAACTACCAGATCAGCGAGGGAACCCACAACTTCGTGATCAACAACTACCTGAATCCCGCCGGATACACGAGCGACAAGCTCTACACCGTGAGCTACGGCGCCACGACGGCGGACGTGAGCAACTCGCTGAACGCCGGCCGCTCCCTGGCCGTCTACTCGGGCCACGGTAGTGAGACGAGCTGGGCGGACGGCCCCCCCTTCGGCCAGAGCAACATCAACGCACTGACCAACTCCAACGAGTATCCCATCATCTGCAGCCACGCCTGCCTGACCGGAGACTACGAGTACGCCGAGTGCTTCGGCGAGACCTGGCAGCGCGCCGCCGGCAAGGGGGGCGTGATGTTCTGGGGCGCATCCACTTACTCCTACTGGGACGAGGACGACATTCTCGAGAAGGGGATGTTCGAGGCGTGCTACGCGGACGGAATCCCCTTCATCACGGGGATGACCAACGAGGGGCTTCTCACCCTGTTCAGCCACTACGGCGGCAGCGGCCTCTCAAAGTATTACTTCCAGGAGTACAACGTCCTCGGCGAGCCGTCCATGCTGCTGCGCACCGAGCAGCCGGTGATTCCGGTGGTGACGCACGACGCCGCGCTTCCGGTCGGCTCGGCGGTGCTGTCGGTCACCGTCCTCGCGGGCGGCAGCCCGGTCGAGGGCGCGCTCGTTCACGCCGCCAAGGGATCGGAGGTCTTCGTCTCCGCGATGACCGACACGACCGGCAGCATCTCGCTCCCGGTCAACACGATTACGCCCGGGAGTCTGGACCTCGTGGTGACCGGCCAGAACCTGGTCGTCTACGAAGCCAGCGTCTCCGTGTTCGTCCCCAGCGGGCCGTACGTCATCCTGGATGGCTATACGGTGAATGACACGGTCGGCGGCAACGGCGACGGCAACATCGACATCGGCGAGACGATCGAACTGCCGATCTCCGCCACGAACATCGGTCTCAGCCCGGCACTCGGCGTCACGGCCACTCTCACCACGCTCGATCCGATGATCGTGATCACGGACAACACCGAGATCCTGGGTGACATCGCGTCCGGAGCCACGGCCTTCAGTCCCGACGACTTCGACTTCACGGTCTCTCCGTCCTGCGAGGACGGCCGGCTGGTGCCCTTCACCGTCACCTTCACGGACAGCGGGACCGGTAGCTGGAGCAATACTCTCTACCTGACCGTCAACGCCCCGAAGACGGTCTTCGAGTCGCATCAGGTCACGGAGCTCACCGGCAATCACGACGGAATCCTCGATCCAGGGGAGACCGTGTGCTTCGGTGTGACGCTAAGGAACGACGGGCACCACGTGGCGGAGAACGTCAGCGTCCAGCTCCATACCTCCAGCCCGTACTGCAACATCACCGCCGGGAGTTCGAGCTACAGCAGCCTCCTCCCAGGTGCTTCAGGATCGAACAACACGCCGCTCACCGCGGCGCTCGCGATCGGCGCCCCGGTCACCAACGTGGTTGTCAACGTGGACATCTACCGTGGCACGGATCTCGTCGGAACCGACCAGTTCACTTTCGAAATCGGCGAGACCCCGATCCTGATCATCGACCTCGACCCGACCCACAACAGCGCTCCGGCCATCGAGGCATCCATGACCGCCAACGGCATGAGTTACGACTCGACGCTCTCCTGGCCCTCGAACCTTTCCGACTACCGCGCGCTCTTCATCTGCCTCGGCATCTACTCGGACAACACCGTTCTGGACACGACCCAGGCGAATGCCCTGGTCGCGTTCATGCAGGGCGGCGGCTGCGTGTACATGGAGGGGGGTGACTGCTGGGCCTACGACTCGAACCGCGCCATCTACTCCGGCGCGTTCGGCATCTCGGGAACGGACGATGGGACTTCCGACACCGGCACCATCCTCGGCCAGAGCGGCACCATCGCCGCCGGACTGAGCCTGTCGTACACCGGAGACAACAACTGGATGGACCACCTGAGCGCGCTCCCCGGCGCCACGCTGATCTTCCGGAATCAGAGTCCGGTCTACGGGAACGGGGTGGCCCGCGACACCAAGACCCACCGCAGCATCGGGGTCAGTTTCGAGTTCGGCGGCATTGCCGACGGTCCCGGCGGAACCAAGGATCAGTGGATGGGGACGATTCTCAGGTACTTCAGCGCGAGGTGGCGGCCGATATCGCGGACGCGGTGAGGCGCGGCCGACCGGCTTCGCCTTCGCGTGCCCATACACGCACGAGTCTCATCGGGATCACTATCGCTATCGGAGTCGGTTGCTCGATTCGATTTGTCGCGGTAGGGACGGCCCTTGCGGGCCGCCCCCCGCACAGATTTCAGCGAGCGGAATTCCCGCACTGGGCTCCTGCCTCAGGTCCTGACGCTCAGGCGCTCCCACGGGTAGGGGTGAGTGATACGGGGTGTCGGGAGATGGCGTGCGGCAATGCGTTGCATGCGTTCCCAGGTGATGCGGGTGCGCTGGCTCCGACGCCGGAGCGTACGATGCCAGAGGCCGATCACTTCGTAGCGGAAGCGCTGGAGCGCCGGGCTGTTCAGGGGCACGCCATAGTAGTTCACGTGTCCCTGGATCACCTGGCGCAGCCAGGCCCCCACCTCAGGAATCCTGTGGTGGAGCCGCCGGCGCAGCTCGACCTTGAGCTCCGAGAGCTTGCGACGCATGCGCTTGGCTTGCGTCACTCGCCGGATGATGAACCTGCCGTTGCGAGTGCGGGCGCAAAGATGCGTGAACCCCAGGAAGTCGAAGGTTTCCGGCTTGCCTTGGCCGCGCTTCTTGCGCGCTTGGGCCGCAAAGCGCCCAAACTCGATCAGGCGGGTCTTTTCCGGGTGGAGTTCCAGGCCGAACTTGCGCATCCGCTCTTGCAGGTCCGCAAGAAAGCGGGTCGCATCGCCTTTGTACTGGAAGCCCACCATGAAATCGTCCGCGTATCTCACGAGGATGACATCCCCATGCGTGCCCGTCCGACGCCAGTGGTTGGCCCACAGATCAAAGACGTAGTGCAGATAGATGTTCGCCAGCAGGGGACTGATGACTCCCCGAACGCAAAAGGTAACTTCGAGTTCTTCAGGGAGATTCCTTGCAGACGGAGGCCGAAAAGTCGTTGACAGGTGTCGTTCGAGGTTGTAGTTATATGTCACATGAGAAGATCCTCAGGCGCAGAGCGGGCCCGCCGGGTCAACTCGGCCTTCGCCTTGATCCGGAAGCATCGCTCAGCGGCGCAGGCCGCCGCCAGACTCACGCAGCGGTTCAGCATCTCGAGGCGTCAAGCCTATCGCTACGTGGAGGAGGCGCAGTCCCTCGAGAAGGCCCTCGCGATTCCAAGACCCAAGATCGCTTTCACGGTCAAGTTGCCCAAGGACCTCATTCGTGTCCTTCGTGCCAGAGCGCGAGCCAGCGGCCATACGTTGAGCGAGTTGGTTACTCAGGCCGTGGAGACCTTCCTCGGCAGGGGAAAGGGCCGTGGCTGAGAGGGGAAGAGCCGATCGAGAGATTGAGCTGGAGTATGCGTTCGACCGTTTGTCTCTTGCGAAGCTCATCAAGGCGTATCGGCTTCTCGTGCCAGAGGGAACGGGAAACGCGCCAGGTCCGGAACTGAGCCATGGAGGCGATGAGTATGAGAACAGCCGCCATCTATGCGCGAGTGTCATCGGAGCGTCAGAAGGAAGAGGGAACGATCGCGAGCCAGACGGCGGCCTTGGTTGAGTATGCGAAGAGTGAAGGTTACACGGTGCCGGAAACCTGGGTCTTCGAGGACGAGGGCTACAGTGGAGCCGTGCTGGTTCGTCCGGGGTTGGAGAGGTTGCGGGACCTGGCTTCTGAGGGACAGATCGAAGCCGTGCTCATTCACTCACCGGATCGGTTGAGCCGCAAGTACGCCTATCAAGTCCTGCTGACCGATGAGTTCTCCCGACATGGGGTCGACGTCGTCTTTCTCAAATCGCCCAAGGCCACCACTCCCGAGGAACAGCTCCTGGTCCAGTTCCAGGGGATGATCGCGGAGTATGAGCGGGCACAGATCGCCGAGCGCTCGCGACGAGGGAAGAGACACCGAGCCAAGCAGAGCTGCATCAACGTGCTCTCGGGAGCGCCCTACGGCTATCGCTATGTCAAGAAGACGCAGACGACGTCCGCCTACTACCAAATCGCGCAACCAGAGGCAGGTGTGGTCCGAAAGGTATTCGATCTCTACACACAGGAAGATCTGAGCATCAACGCAATTGCTCGATGGTTGAACGATCATAAGATTCCGACGCAGAAGAGAAAGGCGCGATGGGAACGTTCGACGGTCTGGGGCATGTTGAGGAATCCTGCGTACCGAGGAACAGCGTGCTATGGGAAGACCGAGCAGAAGGAGAGACAGAGAGTGACGCGTCCTCTCCGTCAACGCGGTGGATTCTCTCCACGGTGCAGTGCCAACCGAGAGCGTTCCCGGGATGAGTGGATCGAGATCAGCGTACCGGCCCTGGTATCGGAAGAGACGTTCGCTCTGGCCGAAGAACAGCTGGAGAAGAACAAGCGACACTCTCCCCGGCGCACCGCGGAACCCACACTTCTGCAGGGGATGCTGGTTTGTCGGGAATGCGGATACGCCTTCTACAGAACTTCGACACGGACCTCGAAGAGGAAGATCTACTACTATCGCTGCCTGGGCTCCGACAGGTACCGTCATCTCAGCAGCCAACCCTGCAAGAACCGGCCAGTCCGACAGGACTATCTGGACGACTTGGTGTGGAACCAAGTCATTCAGATGCTGGAGAACCCGGACCTGATTCGAGCTGAGATCGAACGGCGGCTGAGCGAAGTTCAGAAGTCCAGCCTGAAGAAGGAGCGGAAGGACGTGCTCCTGAAGGAACTGTCGCGCGTCGCGAAGGGAATCGACAAACTTCTCGATGCGTATCAGGAAGGCCTTCTCGAACTCGGCGAACTCCGGAAGCGCGTGCCGGAGTTGCGCAAGAGGGAAGAGACCCTCCGCTCTGAGCTACAAGGCATTGAAGAAGTGGCCACTCAGCAAGAAGTCTTCCTCCGAATGACGGAGGGACTGGAGGGTTTCTCGAGTCGCCTACGGGAGGCGGCTGACACGTTGAGCGTTGTCGAGCGACAGAAGGTCCTTCGCCTGGTGGTCAAGGAGATCCTCGTCGGGCAG
>JAZDLC010000016.1:0-19561 GCA_043802345.1 Planctomycetota bacterium
CCTTCATCAGCCGAAGAATGGCGCCGGTGATCACTCCCAGATCGTCCTGGAAAAGGCGGATCTCGTGCAGGTTGCCCCACAGCCGCCGCTTGGTGTTGGCGATGGCATCCTGCGGCGAGGTGTACTTGAACATCAACAGCAGCAGCACACCCGCGATCAGTGAGATCACCACCAGTCCGACCACCGGGCTCATGCCGCGAAAAGGCAGGCAGACCAGGTCGAACACCGTGTTCATGATCGCGTTGAAAGCACCCACCGGCAGTCCTCGAGCGAAAGGGGCTGATCTCTAGGAGATGTAGCCCAGGCCCCGCAGCTTCTTCTTGATGTCCTCTTCCGAGTCAGCCTCTTCGAGGATCGAGATCTCTTTCTCCAGGGCGTGATGGACGAACTCCTCCGGCGAAGAGTAGCCGGCGATGGCGGCGTACTTCTTGATCTTCTCCAGCAGGTCCTTGTCGATCTTGATCTTGGGGTCGCCAAACATGCGATGGGGTCCTTTCTCCGGTTTCAGGGCCCGGGCGCGCCGCCCCACAGGGGCCGGCCCACCATCTCTTCTGGTTTCTTGATGCCGTACTCGCTCAGGATTGTAGCGGTCAGGTCGTACAGTTTGGGATCTTCCAACGCGATCTTGCGGTTGGAGAAGACGACGCCCGGCACCTCTTCTGCCGCCATCAGATGGCAGCCGCTCCACGCCTCCATGTTGTCCTCGATGATCTGGAGCGGGTAGTGCCCCATGGCGGACTCGTTGGAGTTGCGGTACTTCTTGCGGAAGCCGACCACGATTTGCGGCGCGGTCTTCTTCGCGCGGCCGCTGTAGTCGTCGCGGGTCTTGTACATCGTCAGGAAGATCGGTTCCCCGTTCTTCGGGTCCTTCTCCTTCATGAGCCGCATGCAGATCTCGTCGACGAGGGGATCGACCTCGGTCGGGTCGACGATGCCCATCGGATGACCGTTGGCCATCGGATCGTCTTCCGTGCCACGGACGTTCAGGTAGATGCAGGCGAAGCCGATGTTGTAGGCCCGGGTCTTCGACCAGTCGACGTCCAGAAACACGCCCGGGTCCTGCTTCCGGTCGGCGTCCGGCTTCAGATGGATGTAGCCGTTCTCCAGCAGCCAGGTGTTCAGGTTGAACTTGCGATAGAACGGTGCGAACCCGTGGTCCGACATCACGATCAGGGTGTCGTCCGGCCTGATCTGCTGCCGCACCTGGCCGACGACCTTGTCGATGTCCTCGTAGAGGTACTGGATGAACTGCTCGTTCTCGGGGGAGACATTCGGGTCGTGGCCCGGGTGGTTCTTGTCCATGCAGCGCCAGAACATGTGGGAGTTCAGGTCGATGCTGCTGAAGTAGTGAAAGAGCAGGCCGCTCTCTTGTCGGGGAAGCAGGTCGAACAGCATCTTCTTGCGCTGCTCGTAGATCATCAGCGAGTGCTTGCGCATCTCGTCGTAGGTGAGCACGCCCTCTTCCAGCGCCTTGGTGTTCTCCGGCATGCCCTTGGTCATGAACGGGCCGTCCCGTTTCGCCAGCTCGGTGACCCAGTCGGCAGGGGTGCTGATGTCGAAGGCGGGCGTCAGCGGGCTGACGTTGATCGGATCGACGAACAGCTTGAAGGTCGGCCGCACCTCCTGGAGGCAGAAGCGGACCTGGCCGGTGACGCCGGTCATGTGCGGGATGATGTCGAAGTTCGCTTCCAGGAAGTCGCTCCACTCCCCTTCGCGGAGCACCACCTGATTGTTGTCGGCCGGGTCGCCGATCATGATTCTCACGACCGGCTGCTCCGGGTCCAGGTCGACCCTGAGCGGCACGGTGGTGGTGGGGGGCTTCTCTCCTTCCTTCACCGCGCGCAACGTATTGACCGGGCCGTACAGGACATCCCGAACCACGTTGTCGTAGATGGAGACCGTGATCAGCTTCCCGGCCGAGATCCGGTCGGAAACAGCGAACGGATTGTCGGTGTACAGGTAGTAGGTGCCGTAGCCGCCCTGCGCGTCGGGCGTGCCCATGCCGCTGAGCGTCTGCTGATCGGTGGGTGTGGGGGGGTAGTTGGCCGGGATCTTGAAGATCGTGGCCGGAATGTCGTGGTCTTCGAGCAGTTCCCAGAAGGCGGTCCCCTGGCGCTTGTTGATCGGCTCGCCCGGGGAGAGCGGCATCCGGTACCCCAGGATTGGCAGGACCCAGGAGTCCTTGGTGCTCCCAGCGATGGAGTCGACCGGCTCGAACTGATACTCGCCTTCCCCGACCTTCTTCCAGGAGGGGTGCAGGAAGTCGAACACGCCGTGTCCGCCCGGGTTCTCTCCGGTGATGAAGTTCGACCAGGCCACCGGGCTTTCCGGGGGGATGCTGGTGCCGAGGGCGGAGAAGCCGCCTTCCTTGGCCAGGGCCGCCAGGTTCGGCAGCTGCCCCTGGTCGAGCAGCTCCCGGGTCACCCCGTAGTCCATGCCGTCGATACCGAGGATGATGATCCGGTGCCTCTTCTGGTCCGAGCAGGACGCGAGCAGCAGGAGGGGCAGGGCCAGAGCGAGCAGTTTCTTCATGAGGAGACGGTCTCCTTCGCCCTTTCAGGGACGGCCTTGCCATCGAACGGGCTGCCCTCGAACAGGCTGACCCCGTCCATGTGGGGCGGCGTCTCCACGCCGAACAGGTGCAGGATGGAAGGAGCGATGTCCATGATCCGCGGGCGGTCCGTGTCGATGGAGCAGTTGGAGAAGAAGACCCCCGGCACCGAATCGGGATGGATGCAATGGTCGCCGCTCCAGCTCTTGGTGTTGTCTTCGAGAATCGTCTGGTCCACCTTGCCCACCGCGCAATCCCAGGAGGCGCGGTAGCCGATGGTGTAGCCGATCAGCAGATCCGGGCAGTTGGTGACGAACGGACCTTTCATGACCTCCCTGGAGTCGAAGATGTCCTTCATGACCTGCTTTCTGTCCTGCTCGTCGTAGAGCTCCATCAGCTTCGACTTGATCTCCGCCTTGAGCTCCGCCTCCTCCTTCCCCGGGTTCACGATCCCCTTGGCTTCGCGGTTCTTCAGGTTCAGATACATGCCGGTCAGGCCGAGGGCGAAGGCCCGGGTCTTCGACCAGTCGACATCCTGGAACCACTCCCGGCTCTTCTCCGCCCCCTCCTTCAGCGCCAGGTAGCCATGTTTGAGGAGCCAGGAGTTCAGGTTGACGCCGCGCCGGAACTGCTTGAAGCCGTGATCGGAAATCACCATCAGGACCGTCCGCGGACCGCACTGCTCCCGCGTGCGCCCGACCACCTTGTCCACGTGGATGTAGAGGTCTTCGATGGCGGTCTTGTGCTTGACCGTGTCCTTGCCCTTGTTGGCCGGGTGGGCCGGGTCGAGGTAGCGCATGAACATGTGCTGGATCCGGTCGGTGGAGTCGAACACCACCGCCACGCAGCCGCTCTTCGTCTTCTTCAAGGCGTCGAAGAACATCCGCTCCCGTTCGGCCTGGATCGAGTAGGCCTGCTTCAGGAAGGTCTCCTCGTCGATCGCCCTCTCGTTGAGCGCCCAGGTGTCTTCGGCCAGGCCGAGCGTGGCGTAGGAGCCGTACTTCTTGGCCAGGTAGATCGAGTAGGTGAAGGGGTGCGAGATCGGCATCGCCGGCTTTTCCGGGTCGATGTGGATCGGGGTCATGTAGAGACGGAAGTCCGGCTCGAACTCCTGAATGCAGAAGCGGGCGATGCCGCCGACCTTGATGCCGAGTCCGGCCTTGAACTCCAGCTTGACCCAGTCCGAGAGCTCCTTCAGCCGCAGCGTCAGCTTCGTGCCGCAGACCTGAAGCTCGGCGCGCCCCTGCGCCCGGTCGATCCGGACGGTGAACGGGGTGGTCATGTCCGGCTCGCCCTCGATCAGCGAGTTCGCCGGGCCGGTGATTACGGCTTTCACGAGGTCTCCCTCGCGGGTGACGGGGATGATCACACCCACTGTGGTCACACCGTCCGTCTTCTCGGTGGTGAAGAGCGAGAAGGTGCCTTGGGTGCCTCTCAGGTCGGGTACGCACATGGCGGAGAGGGAGACGCCGTGGAACTTCTCGGGCGGGAACGTGATCGGGATCCGGATGATGGAGCTGAAGATCCGCTTGTCACCCAGGATCTTCCAGAAGGGCACCGCCCGCCGCAGCAGCTTGATGCTCGGCTTGCCCAGCGGAATGCGCCACTTTCCCAGCTTGAGCACGCGGGTGGGGGGGCGGATGTCCGTAGAGGAGAGAACGGAAAGGTACGACTTCGTGTCCCTCGCCAGGAAATCGAAGATGTTGTGCTTCGACGGGTCGACCCCGGTCTGGAAGGTCGACCAGGCGACCGGGGACATGGAAGGGAGGGTGGTCTTCAGGGGCAGGAAGCAGCCTTCCTCCGAGAGGGCCTTGAGGTTCGGCAGCTTCCCCTCGTTCATCCACTTGCGCGCCAGGCCCGGGTCCAGGCCGTCGAGGCCGAGCACGACCACCCGATCGACGTGGGAGCGGGTCAGCGCCTTGCGCCGGTAGAAGATCCGGATCAGGGCCCGGACCGGCCAGATGAGGATCGTGCCGAAGGCCAGCAGGATGCTGACAAACAACACCATGAACGAGCCGAGCAGGGCGAAGCCCGCCCCCGGTCCGATGTAGGCCTCTGCCGTGCCGCCGTATGCCAGCCCGACCCACGCCACCAGGAGAACGAGCCTCAGCGTCTTTAGTCTATTGTGATTCATGGTTTTCGAGCAGCCACCCCGGGTCAGTTCTCGTCGCTGTCAGCCAAAAACTTGACCCATCGAAGTGATTGCGGGCGCGGTTCCTCGTGACGCCGGAATCCAGGTGATTGGGGACCGGGGCAAGCTGGAAGCCGCAAGGACCCCGACCATCGATGCGGGTCGAAACGGCTCATACTCCTGAGTGGGTTACGCATCGTCAAGGATGGTCGCTGAGCGTTCCCTTCGAATTCGGGTCCTGGACAGTGAGCATGTGACGGAAAGGCGCAAGAAGTGAGCCCATAAGATTGGAGGCGCACAAGAGATACGGGTTTGTCCTGCAAGCCTGACTCCGGTACGCTCCGGATTCGCTTCAGCAGCGGATCCCGGGATCGCGTAGCACTCCCGGCCACCCTGCGAAGGTGCAGTTTCCACCCAAGAATCGGAGATCGTGTCATGGCTCGCTTTGTTCCTCGGCTTTCCCTCCTCGGCGTCCTGATAGCGCTTCTGTCAGGTTGTGGGGGCGGCGGCGCGGAAACTCCGGAGAGCCGGATGGCCAGCGCCGACAACGCGATGGCCGCCCATGACTATCAGAAAGCCCTGGATCTCTACGACGGCCTGATCGATTGGAAGGGGGAGGGGACCGTGGCCCCTGCCGCCCGGTTCAAGGCGTCGATGGAGTCGGTCAAGTGCCTGCTCTCCCTGAAGCAGCCGAAGGAAGGTGTGGAGCGGTTCCAGAAGATGTTCGGCAGCTATCCCGAACTCGAGGCCGAAGGGGCGTACAAGCACACCCTGGCCGTCCTCAGGACCCTGGATGACGCGAGGGCGGACGCCGCGATCTCGATCGACCTGCTCGAGCTGGCCAAGGAGAAGCACCCCGAACAGAAGGAGAAGTTCGGCGAGTGGGTGAAGAAGCTGATGGACCGCAACCTCGACAGCGAGCTGGTGGCGAGGCTGAAGAAGCTCGGCTACCTGTGATCCCACGCGAGCCAGTCGTGATCCGCTGCGTTCCCCGGCTTTCCCTCCTTGGCGTCCTGATAGCGCTTCTGTCAGGTTGTGGGGATGGCACCGCGGAGACTCCGGCGAGCCGGATGGCCGCCGCGGACGACGCCATGGCCGCCCATGACTATCAGAAAGCCCTGGACCTCTACGACAGCCTGATCACCTGGAAGGGAGAGGGGACGGTCCCCCCCGAGGACCGGTTCAAGGCATCGATCGAGTCGGTCAAATGCCTGATCGCCCTGCATGAGCCGCAGGAGGGAGTGGACCGGTTCCACCGCATGTTCACCAGCTTTCCCGAACTCGCGGCCGCAGACGCGTACAAGCACACCCTGGCCGTCTTGAGAACGCTGGTCGAATCGGGGGCGGAACCAAAGATCTCCATTGCCTTGCTCGCCCTGGCCCAGGAGAAGTACCCCGAGCAGAAGAAGAAGTTCGGCCAACTAGTGCCGAAGCTCCGGGAGCAAGGCCTCGACAGCGAGGCCGAGGCGAAGCTGAGGACGCTCGGATACCTCTCGATCCCGGAGAAGAAGAGCGAGAACGACGAGAGAGACGAGAACACCGGGAACGAATAGAAGCGCGATTCGTGGTGCGGCGCCTGCCGGAAGACTGAAGCAAGTGGTGCGGCACCGAGCTTCAGCGACGGAAGGTGCGTTTTGCACTCGTCTTCGAGCCCTCCAGCCAGTTCCGCGGTCGGAGATTCGAGTACGAGTACGAATCGCGGCGGCGGCTTGCCATCGGCCTCCTCAAGACGAACCCACCTCCAAAGAGTGAGGGTTCCCCTCTTCAGACGAGACGCCAGCAGGCCGGAGCCGGGGTGGGAGGGGATGCACCAAGCGAGTTGTGCGGGTCTGCCCGCGCCTGTCTGAGCGACTGCGCCCCTCCCAGCCCCGGCGCCCCGGCCGTGTCGCACCTCCCCCCCTCCCTGGACGGGAACCCCTCCTGCCGACCCCGGCACCCCTCCTGCCGGCCCGCCGCTACCCGTCTTTCCCGTCGGGATCCGTAAAAACGTCGGACGGCCGCTCTCCCAGCTTGAGTCGATCCAGTTGCTCCGGCGTGGGATGCAGCTCGCGCTCCAGGGCCAGCGGATCTTCCACCATCACGATGTTCAGCGGCACATCGCCCGTGGCCGTGGGCACCGACAACGTCTGGTTCTTGCGCCGGAACCCGAGCTTGAAGAGCTTGACCGTGTACTCCCCCTGCGGTACATGGTCGATCTCCGCCGTGCCGTCGGGCGCTGTCTCGGTCCGAAAGATCCCGCGGCCCTCCTGGCGCCACATCCGCACCTGCACCGTGCCGAGCGTGTTCCCTTTTGCGTCCTTCGCCAGCACATGCACCGTGTTGAGCGTCGGCACCTGGAAGACGGCCGGGTAATTCGCGCCCGGGCCCAGGTAGAACCGTTCACTCTCGTACTCGGTCAGTCCGACGCTGTTCAGGCTGACCGAGTAGGTGCCGGTCGGCAGGTTCGTGAAGCGGGTCCTGCCGAACTTGTCGGTGAACCGCAATTGGACCGTGGGGGCGCCCTTCTCCGGTTCGTCCAGGGCGAGCGGGTTCAGCCGGACCTCCAGGTCACTGATGCCTTCCCCCTCGAGGTCGTTCACCTGCACGGTGACGTAGGCGCCCCGGGAAAGCCGCAGGGAGAGCTTCTCCTCGCTGGTGGGCACTGAGACTCCCCGCACGATCAACGTCTCATACCCGCCGATCCTGATCAGGAGGTTGTAGGAGCCCGGCTCGAGGCGGTGCCAGGTGAACGTGCCGATCGGATTGGAGAAGGTGCGCAGCCCGACCGGATCCTTGAGGACCTGCTCGATATCCTCTCCCACCGGCATGCATGCCATCCGGAACATCTTCACCGGCTCGAGCGAGGTTGCGTCGAGCACCTCGCCGTGCAGCGTGTAGAGACCCGGGACGAAGTTGACCGGCAAGTCCGGCAGCCTCGGAATGACCGTCGGCTTCAGGTTCGACTCCTGGGCCGCGCGGGCCGGCCCCTCCGGTTCAGGACTGTCGAGCTCGGCGGCCGACTCAGTGATCTCGGGCAACCTGGCGCCCTGATCCGGATCGGGCTGATCGCCGTCCAGGGCCAGCCTCACACCCATGGCAATGAGGAGCACGAGCGCGAATCCCAGGATCAGAATGGGGCGGAGTGACATGTCTTGTTCCGGCTCCTCAGCGGACCAGCGAACCGTCCGGCCGTGCGGAGTCGCTCTTATCCAAAGAGCGGCATCGCACTTTCCGGCAGCCGGGCCGGCCGCTGCCCCTCCGGTCCGGTCGGTAGTAGTAGATTCTCAAGGCATTGAAACCGCAAGTGTTTGAGTCCGGCCGCGGAAACCCGGGCGCAGGATTCAGCCAGACACGCTTCCCAGGAGTTGCCGCAACTTGCCGCCCAGTTCGGACGGAGTGAACGGCTTGTGAAGGAACGCCGTACCCGGCACCCTCAAGTCGCGTGCTTCCAGGGCAGTATGGGTGTAGCCCGAGATGTAGAGCACCTTCAAGTGCGGCAACTGGACCCGGAGGCGGGTTGCCATCTCCCTGCCCCCCAGATGCGGCATGACGATGTCGGTCACGAGCGCATCGATCCGGCCCTGGTGATTCCGGGCCACCTCGATTCCATCGAGGCCATGTTCGGCGGTCAGCACCGTGTACCCGAGGCGGGTCAGGGCCTTGGTGGTCACCTCGCGGACCAGCGTTTCATCCTCCACCAGCAGCAAGGTCCCGGACTCCTTTGGGCCCGGCCACTCCGGACTCCAGGCGGCGCCCGGCAGAACTCCGTCGTGCCGCGGCAGGTGAATCACGAAGGTCGTGCCACCACCGGGGCGGGTCAGGGCGGAGATCTGTCCGTCGAGCTGCTTGACGATGCCATAACAGGTCGCGAGACCGAGCCCCGCCCCCGCCGCCGGCCTCTTGGTGGTGAAGAACGGCTCGAAGATCCTCCTCCGCACCTCTTCGGTCATGCCGGTGCCGGTGTCATGCACGATGACCTGCGCGTAGTCGCCAGGCTTCCTCCTTGCGCCCCGGCAGGATCCCTTCCGCAGTTGGAAGGGACGGGTGGCGATCGTCAGCCGGCCTCCCTCCGGCATGGCGTCCCGTGCGTTCAGAACCAGGTTGGTGAGCAGGATCTCCAGTTGATGCGGGTCCGCCAGAACCGTGCACGGCTCCCGGCCGCAGACGAGCCGCAAATCGATCCTCTCCCCGAGCCACCGTCGAATCACGTCGGTGAGCCCCCTGGCCAGCTCCCGAAGATCGACCGGCTGGACCCTTCCCGGGCGGTTCTTCGAGAACGAAAGTAGCTTGCGGGTCAGCTCGGCGGCCCTGTCCGTGGCCAGCAGGATCTGGTCGAGGTGCTTCGAAAGAACGCCATCGGGCGGAACCTCGGTGCGCGCGAACTCGCTGTGCGCCACGACCGCGGTCAGCAGATTGTTGAAGTCTCTCGCGATCCCTCCCGCGAGGCGGCCGATCCCCTCCATCTTCCGTTCATCGAGCAGGAGGTCCTCGGAGCGTCTGTTGCCGGTGACGTTCCGGAAGATGGCCACCAACCGGTTGCCGTGGTGTGGGACCAGCCGGATGTCGAAGCAGAGGGTGGTGGCGCCGGTGGTCCTGGTGAACTCCAGCGACGTGACTGCCTGCTCCCTCAGGGACCTCGAGATGGCAGGTGTGATCTTCGCCGAGTCCTCGGGCGGCAGCAGCTCGGAGAGCGGCCGGCCCACGAAGTCCTCGCCCGGGATCGACGCGACCTCCATGCGGGATCGGTTGCATTCCAGGATCACTCCGCTGCTGTCCAGGAGCATGATGAGATCAGGCAGGGCGGCGAGGATCGATCGCAGCTCCTGGTCCGAGACCGTCTTTCGCGTCGCATCTCCCTGGTGAAATCGGCTCGCGGTTGACTCGCCCGCCGACCTGTGCAGATAGATCCGGGTCAGATGGCTGTCGCCGGAGTCGAGACCGAAGCTCTCGATCTGGACCGGCAACTGGGTGCCGTCCGCTCTCTGCAAGGTGTCGGGTTGCGGGCGCGTGGTGTCGGGAGCAGGGATCCTGCCCGACCGCAGCGATCTGCCGAGGTTGGCTCCGACCCAGTCCGCCTCCGAGTCGCCGCCGAGCAAACGGACCGCCGCCCTGTTCAGGTAGACGATCCGCGAGCCCTCGAGGAGCAGGGCGGCGTGGGGCACGTCCCGCAGGAGGCTCTGCGTCATTTGCTTCGTGACAGACACCATGGGCGAACCAGTCCGCGAGACTTGTGTCGTGCGGGCCCGTCCCGGGGGGCTCCGGCGGGGGGAGCGGCGAGGAATGCCCTCAGACTCGACCCTCAAAAATATTCGGGAAATCGATTCTTCGGGGCATCAATCAGGGAGTTCTTGTTCCTGGAGCGGGCCCTGGAACTGCCGCTGTTTCGGCGGGGAAACGATGGTTCTCGAGGCGATCCGACCGATTCCTCTGAGAGGAACCGTCTTCCGTCGGTTCAGGAGGACTGTCTCCAAGGACGTCCCCCGTGGTCGAGGAGTGGATTCAGCGCCCCCCAAGATCCGGTGCGCTGGGGGATGCGCCGGGTGGACGCGGTGAGGCCCGCGCGCCATGAGAGATCGGTCGGGAGTGAACGGGTGTTCGTTGCACTGTTTTTCAGTGGGTTGCTAGACTCGACTTCTCCATGGCAGCCGAAACGACCCAAACTCTGCTCCCCAAGGAGGCTCTGGTGGAGGCGAATGACGCGCCTCCGTCCAACCTCTTCATTCTGCCCCATGAGAACATGGTGGTTTTTCCCGAGCTGGTGGCTCCTGTGGTACTGAAGGGGCCGCTGGCCATCCGGACCATCGAGCAGGCGGACACCCAGACGAAGTACGTGGGTTGCGTCCTGGCCCGTCCCGAGTGGGACGGTGAGCAGCTCTCCGCCAGCGATGTGCATACAGTCGGCTGCGCGGCAAGGGTCATCCGGACCCTGAAGTTGCCGGATGACTCGACTTCGGTGGTGCTGCGGGGGCTGAAGCGGTTTCGCATCCAGCGCTTTCTCAGAACCCGTCCCTACCTGATCGCCCGGGTCGAGTATCTGGAGGAGACGAAAGCCCACACCGACGAATCCGAGGCGATGATGCGGGTGCTTCGGGGCCTCCTGCGGAAGGTGCTCACGTCGGATGACGCGGTGCCTGACGAGTTCAAGCTGGCGGCGTCGAACATCGAGTCCCCGCGGGCGCTGGCGGACTTCGCGGCCACCTATTTCGTTCGCTCCCAGGAGAGCCGTCAGGAGTTGCTGGCCACCTTCGACGTGCAGCATCGGCTCGAGCAGATCATCACGATCTTGACCCGGGAGGTGGGGCTGCTGGAGCTGGGGCAACGGATTCAGGAACGGATCCGCTCGCGGCTCGAGGAGCAGCAGCGGGACTTCTTCCTGCGGGAACAGCTGAAGGAGATCCGGAAGGAACTGGGCGAGGCGAAGGACGAGAAGGCGGTGGCGATCGAGCGGCTGGAGGAGCGGCTCTCCGGCATCGAACTTCCCGAGGTCGCGGCCAAGCGGGTGACGGAGGAGATGGAACGTCTGAAGCTCCTCCCGCTCGAGTCTCCCGAGTCGGGAGTGGTCCGCAACTACCTGGAGTGGATCGCCTCCCTGCCGTGGGATGTCACCACCGAGGATCGCGCCGATCTGGACCTCGCGGAAAAGCTGCTCCGGGAGAGCCACTTCGGTCTGGATGAGGTCAAGGAACGCGTGGTCGAGTTCCTGGCGGTTCGCCAGTTGAAGCCGGACCACAGGGGCCCGATCCTCTGCTTCGTCGGTCCTCCCGGTGTGGGCAAGACCTCCCTCGGGCATGCCATCGCCGATTCGCTGGGAAGGAAGTTTGTCCGGATCAGTCTAGGGGGGATACGCGACGAGGCCGAGATTCGAGGTCACCGGCGCACTTATGTTGGCGCGATGCCCGGCAGAGTCCTGCAGGGGTTGAAGACGGCGGCGTCGAGAAATCCGGTGTTCATGCTGGACGAACTGGACAAGTTAGGAGTGGACTTCCGGGGCGACCCGTCTTCGGCCTTGCTGGAAGCGTTGGACCCTGAGCAGAACAGCGGCTTCTCGGATCACTTCCTCGAACTCCCCTTCGACCTCTCGAGGGTGATGTTCGTGGCGACCGCGAACACCCTGACGACTGTCCCGCCGGCCCTCCTGGACCGGCTCGAGATCATCGAGCTTCCGGGTTATACAGCCCGGGAGAAGGTCGGCATCGCCGAGAAGTATCTGCTTCCCCGGCAGATCGAGCGGCATGGTTTGAAGCCGAAGTCGATCACGTTTTCCCGTCCCGCGCTGCGGGAGATTCAGCAGCTGTACACCCGGGAGGCGGGCGTTCGCAACCTGGAGCAGATGCTGGCCCGCATCTGCAGGAAGCACGCGACGCGCACCGCTCGGGGGCGCGCGCGCAAGCTCAAGATCGAACCGGCGAATCTCCAGCGCTTTCTCGGCGTGCCGAGGTTCTCCGGACAGCGCGCCATGCGCATGGATCGTCCGGGAATCGCCACCGGACTGGCCTGGACCCCGGTGGGCGGCGAGGCGCTCTCGGTGGAGGTCGGGCTCGTGAACGGCACCGGCAAGCTGAATCTGACCGGCAAGCTGGGTGACGTGATGCTGGAATCGGCCAAGATCGCTCTCAGCCATGTCCGCTCGCTCAGCTCGGACTACGGATTTGATTCTCCCGATCTCTCCAAGCTGGATATCCACATCCACGTGCCGGGAGGGGCGGTGCCGAAAGATGGTCCCTCGGCGGGGATCACTTTGGCCACGGCGCTGGTATCGATCTTCCGGCGCAGGAGGGTCACCGCTCGCCTGGCGATGACCGGAGAGTTGACGCTCACCGGCAAGGTCCTGGCCGTAGGGGGGCTCCGGGACAAGATCCTCGCGGCCCGGCGCGCGGGCATGAGGAAGGTAATTCTCCCTCTGGAGAATCAGCCACAGATCGAAGAGCTGACGACGGATGCCCGGGCCGGCCTCGATTTTCACTTTGTCTCGGATTTCGCCGAGGTGGTGGAGATCGCCTTTCCCGGACCGCGTACCACCACAGGACACAGGAGAAAACGGCAGTGAAACGGACCATCCGGCTCTCCTGTTTGGGTCTGGGCCTGGTGGCCCTTCCGGCCTGCTACCACGCGGCTTCCTACCAGCAGGAGGAGCCTGTCGTTCCGATCCGGGAAGTCTCCTACGCCGAGGAGAAGCGGCAGATGATCGAGGAGATGGAGCGGGAGATGAACGCTCTGATGCGCCGGAACGAGGCGGAGATCACGACCATCCGGAATGAGCTGGTGGCGGGTCTCGAGAAGCTGAAACCCCCCGCCCGGCTGATGGCGGCGGACCGGGCCTACCGCGGGTACGGCGCGGCGCGGGGTGAGCGGTTTGACGCGGAGATCAACCGGCTGGTGTCCCGCGCGGTGGAGCGGACCGAGGCCCTGGCCGGGAGGGAGCGCGACCTCGACCGCGAGGCGTTGACAGGGAGTATCCAGGAGGATGCCTTCGCCATTGCCGCGAAGGTGGGAGGCGACGGGCAGGGGGCCGGCTACGGCTTCATCTCCGGCGTGCAAGAAGTCGACGAACGGGCCCGGGTGACGATCGAGCTGCTCCAGGGATTCGCCGACGTGGAGGGGCTGAAAGACCTGGGTGAGCTTCGCCGGGGAGACGTACTGGAGCTGAACCTGATCCTCTGGCACGACTTGACGGAGGAGGATCTGGCCCAGGGCGCTCCCAAGAACGCGGCCAATCTGCTGCCGGCCCACGAGGGCCTGTCCCCCCGGGTGGGGCGGCTGTCCCTCTTCCGTTCGGACGTGCTGGATGGGCACCGCTTCGAAGGCCAGGACACGGTCGGCTACGCGGTTTCGTTCCAGAACGACCGGTTGCCCCTGGACCGCCCGCTGGGGTTGGCACAGGGGCGGCGCACGCGGATCGTTCGCGGAGGGATGGTCGTCGGGGATTACCCGTGGCAGCTGGATCCGACCACTCCCTTGCGGGACGGCCGGCTCCCGCTGCGGGACGGGCTGGTGGATCCCCGCTTCCAGGCGACCGAGCCGATCCTGCCCGGGGTCAATTCCGACCATGATTTGTTCCAGCGGCTCCAGGACTTCACGGTGATCTATGACTTTGCCACCGGTCTCCTGGACGAGGAGCAGCTCGAGCTGCTCGGCGTGCTCCGGTGGCAGATCCAGTGGATTGTCTCGGCGGCAGGCAACGTGCGGGTGCTGCCGGTCGCGGAGCCGTCCTTTTCCGCCACCGACGGGACGCTCCTCGAGCTGATCCGGTCCGGTCCGAGCGCGGAGCTTGCCGGAGTCAGCGGTCAGGAGAGTCCGCACGACCTGTTGGGCCGGCGCGTGGAGGCGACCGCGCCTCCGGTGCCTCCAAGGAACTGGGATCTCGGCGGCGGCCGCACCGGCCAGTTGGCCAGTATCTCCGGCGACACGATTCATGTCTCCGCGGGTGGGCGCGCCTACCTGGTGGCGCATCGCCTGGGACTCCTGTCGCTCGACTGCAGGTTCTTCACCTATCTCGAGGGGCGCCTCGATCAATTCGTGCTCGGCCTGACCCTGCTCGAACCCGATTCGGCCCTGGTGGATCTGGGATTCCGCAAGGGTGATGCGCTCCTCTCCGTCAACGGCATCGACATTCACACTTTCTCCGAGCTCTGGACGTTTTTCTCCGAGCATTCCCGGGAGAACCGGTACGAGATGAACATCGATCGGAACGGAGCGCTCAGGCGGCTGGTCTTCCTGGTGGAGGGCGTGCCTCCCATGAATGAGGAGGAGCTGGACTCCCCTGAGGAGTTGACCGAAGAGATGGCGGAGCGGCTGGCCAGTCTCTTCGGCGGCGATGCCGAGGATGGTTAGACTGCCGTCAGAGGTACTGGGTGGGGTTCAGCCCGGATGAGCTCCGAGTTTCGCTTCGACCCGCTCCATCGCCGCTGGGTCATCATTTCCAGGCAGCGGGCTTCCCGGCCGAACGATTTCAGGGCGGTCCGCTACGAGCAGTGTTCCTCGGACGACTGCCCCTTCTGCGAGGGGAATGAGCACGAGACTCCTCCCGAGCTGTTCGCGGTAAGAGCAGGGTCGTCCCCGCCCAACGGACCGGGTTGGACTCTTCGGGTCGTCCCCAACCGGTATCCCGCCGTTTCGGAAGAGAGGCTCTCCGGGTTCGGCCGGCACGAGGTGGTCGTGGAGACGAACGAGCACGGTGGCCGGCTGGATGAACTTGATCCGGCCCAGCAGCTCACCGTGGTCCGGGCCTACCGGGACCGGGTTCGGGAGCTCTCCGCCGACGAGCGGGTAAACTACGTGGTGGTCTTCCGGAACTCAGGACCGAAGTCGGGGGCGTCTCTCGTGCATCCGCACACTCAGATCATGGCGCTGAAGCAGGTTCCGCCCGCGATGGAGACGGAACTCCTGGCCCTCGGAGACCATCTTTCTGAATGCGGACGCTGTCTGGCATGCGACCTGGTCGAATCCGAACTCCTGGCGTCGCGCCGGGTTCTCTCGGGCGAAGGGGAGTTCGTCTCCTACCTGCCGTACGCGGGGCGGTTTCCGGGGGAGATGATCGTGACTTCGCGCGGTCACCCAGTGCCGTTTGGACAGCTCGAGGAGGACCAACTGGGCCGCCTCACGCCGGTGCTCATGGATGCCCTGTCCAGGGCGCAGCGGGCCCTCGGCCATCCGTCCTTCAACTGGATCATGCACACCGCGACGGACGGGAGCGTGTCCGGCGGCCACCACTGGCGGTTCGAGCTCATTCCGCGGCTGGGGCAGTTGGGCGGGTTCGAACTGTCGACTGGAATGTACATCAACTCGGCGCCTCCTGAGATGGTGGCCGAAAGGTTCAGGGATCCGGAGAACGCGTCATGGAGTTTCTGCCGGCCTGACAGGAAGGGGGGCGAGTAGCCGAGATGCGCGTCCTGATGGTTGCGGCGGAGGCGACTCCGTATGTGAAGGTGGGCGGACTCGCCGATGTGGTCGGCGCGCTGCCACGCTGTCTCGTGGAACTGGGCTGCGACGTGGAGCTGGTCTTGCCTGGATACCGCCAGATCACGGCGCAGCAGCCCGGGTTCGAGTTCCTTCGCAAGCTGGAGTTCCCGTATGCCGGCAAGGGAGCCACGGCGGAGATCCATCAGTTGCGCCGGGAGGACGGCGTCACCGTGACGGTCGTGGACGGGAAGGCGGCGTTCGACCGGGAAGGAGTCTATGACGATCCGGAAACCCGGGAGGGGTACGAAGACAATCCGGAGCGGTTCGCGTTCTTCGCCCGGGCGGTCGCGGAGCTGGCGCTCCAGAGTCCCCCCGACATCCTGCACGTCCATGACTCCCATGCGGCCCTCGTTCCCGGGTTGATGAAGGTGTCGCTCGCCCACCGGATGCCGCGCCCGCTTCGTTCGGTGCTGACGATTCACAACCTGGCCTACCAGATGCGGTGTCTGCCCAGGGTGCTCTTCGACATCGGGTTTCCTCCGGAGCTGTTCGCTCCCATGTCCCCGTTGGAGTTTCACGGGGACGGGAATTTCCTGAAGACCGGCATCCACTACGCGGACGCGATCACCACGGTGTCGGAGCGCTACTCCCGGGAGATCCAGACCGAAGAGATGGGGTGTGGGCTCGAGGGTTTGCTGCGCATCCGGCAGGCCGACCTGTTCGGTATCTTGAACGGCATCGACACCTCGGAGTGGAATCCGGAAACCGATCCGCATCTCGCGGCCCGCTACTCGGTGGATGACCTGCGCGGCAAGCGCGCCTGCAGGAAGAATCTGCTGGAGACGATCGGCCTTCGCGCCGGCGCCGAAACGGCGGTGATCGGCATGATCGGCAGGCTGGCGGAGCAGAAGGGGCTCGACATCTTCGCGGGGGCAGCGGAGAGACTGGTCCGCATGGATGTGCGGCTGGCCATTCTCGGATCCGGTCAGGAGAAGTACCACCTGATGCTGAGCGAGCTGCGCCGGCGTCACCCCGAAAAGGTCGCGATCTACCTGGGCTTCAACGATGAGCTTGCCCACAGGATCGAGGCCGGGTCGGATTTCTTCCTGATGCCGTCCAAGTTCGAGCCGTGCGGCCTGAACCAGATGTACTCGATGCGGTACGGGACGATTCCGATCGTGCGGCGCACGGGGGGGTTGGCCGACACGGTGATCGACTGCGACGAGTCAATGGACCTTGGCACCGGGTTCGCCTTCGACGACGCCGACCCGGAAGCGTTGCTGCAAAAAGTGCGCGCGGCCCTGGACATGAATCAGGATCCGGCGAGGAAGCTGGCGGCAATCCGGCGGGGCATGACGAAGGACTTCTCCATGGTGACGTGCGCGCGGAAGTATCTCGACCTCTATCGCGGGGTGGCGACCTGATGGATCAAGGAGGCGACCCTTCTCAGCCCGAACAGGCCCGCGCGAGGGCTGAGTTCTTCCAGCAGTATTATGGCCCCATCGCATCCCATTCGCGGCATGGCCTGGCGGTCACGGACACGGGGTCATGTGTTCTGCTGTTCGCCAACGCGCGCTTCCTGGCGTCGAACGGCATGGAGCACGGCACTTGCTTTCCGGTGAAGTGTCCGGGCCTGGGTTACGGGCAGGGGCAGGACTGCGCCTCGTGCGGCGAGGCTGGCGATCAATGCGCCGTGGTGGAGGCCTGCCGGCTCGATCAGCCCGTCCGGCGGGAGGTGTTCCGCGGCGGAGGGGATGGACTCCCCGCCCGGGTGACGAGCGTGTTTGCCACGCCACTCTCCCACCATGCCGACGGGGACGGTTGCGAAGTCCTGATCATCGAGAAGGAGGGGGAGCCGGCGGTTGACGGCAAGCAGGTGGCGGACGAGGAGCGAGAGCATCTCGCGGCCATTACCAGGCACTCGGCGGACGCCATCATCGGGCTTGATCTTTCCGGACGGATCCGCTCCTGGAACGCGGGCGCGGTCGACACGTTCGGCTTCACCGCGGAGGAGACGCTGGGACGTGACTTCCTTTTCCTGGTGCCGGACGACGCGGAGTCCCGGCGGGATTACGAGTCCCAGCGGAAGGAGATCGAGCACCGGAGGATCATCAGGAACCACAAGGCCAGGCGGGTGGCCAAGGGCGGGCGCACGGTCGTCGTCACGTGCACCAGCTCCCTGATGCGGGGGCCGGACGGCAGTCCGCTGGGAGTGTCCCTGATCTGCAGGGACGTCACCCTGGAAGTGCTGATGCAGGAGCTGATCGATCAGCAGATCCGGGCCATGTCCGTGACGCATGAGATCGGCGACGTGCTCCATTCCACCCGGGGCGTGGATGAGATCCTGCATGTCATCCTGCTGGGCGTGACCGCCGAGCAGGGGCTGGGGTTCAATCGCGCCTTCCTGCTGCTGGTGGAAGACTCTCCCGGAGGCGGCTGTCCGCGGCTGCGCGGCAAGATGGCTGTTGGCCCCTCGAACGCGGAGGAGGCGGGGCAGATCTGGAGCACCCTCTCCGATCGGCAGCTCAGCCTGATGGACCTGTACCAGATGTACGTGGAGCACTCCGCCACCCTGGACGTTCTGGTCAACAGCATCGTCGCCAGGATCGACATTCCCCTGGACTGGACGGAGCACGTGCTGATCCGGGCGCTGGCGTCCAAGCAGTGGGTCAATGTCCTGAGGGGGAAGATCGTGGGCGGGGAGGGGGAGGTCGACGCGGGTCTGTGCGAGCTGTTGCTCTGCGATACCTTCGCCGTGATTCCGCTGAGCACCAGGGAGAAGGCGATCGGCGTGCTGCTGGTCGACAATCGGATCACCAGGATCGGCATCAGCGACGCTGATCTGCAGATGTTGAAGGTGTTCGCCAACCACGCCGGAATCGCGCTGGAGAACTCCCAGTTGCGGGCCAATCTGGAGCGGCGTCTCGAGGAGCTGGCGCAGTTGAATCAGGCCATGCGGGAGAGTCAGATCCGTCTCATGCAGACGGAAAGGCTCTCGGTGATCGGCGAGATGGCGGCCCGGGTGGTGCATGAGATCCGCAATCCCCTGGTCTCCATCGGGGGGTTCGCCAGGCTCATGCGACGCGGCCTCGATCCCGACGACCCGCGCTCGGACTACCTGCGGATCATCTCCGACGAAGTTTCCCGCCTCGAACGGATCGTCCAGCACCTGCTCGATTTCTCCCGGCCCCGTCCCCGGTTGGAGCTCGGAGAGGTGCGCCTGAATGGTCTCGTCCGGGAAATCGTCGCCATGGCCACCATGGAGGCGGAGGCGCATGGCGTCAAGATCACGCAATCGTATGACAAGGGGATTGGGCGGGTGACCATCGACGGCGATCGCACCCGGCAGGTTCTCCTGAACCTCATCCGCAATGCCCTGGAGGCGATGCTGGACAAGGGGCATCTGTTGGTGGAGACGGCGGCCCTCGAGGGAGATCGATTCCGCGTGACCATTCAGGATTCCGGTCCGGGAATCCCGGCCGATCAGCGCGACTCCGTGTTCGAACCGGGATTCACCACCCGCAGGGACGGAACCGGATTCGGTCTTGCGATCGCCAAACGACTGGTGGAATTGCAGGGCGGCCAGATTAGCATGCGCGATTCGAAGCCCCGCGGGTGTATTTTCGATATAGTGCTGCCGCGGCTGGTTCGGCCGCGGACGGAGCTGGAGAAAGGACATGGCTTCCGAAAAGAGGGCGAAGAAGCCTCGGATTCTGGTCGCCGATGACGAGCCGAATATCCGTCTGCTCTACAAGCAAGAGCTGGAAGACGACGGCTATGAGGTGATCCTGGCCGAGGACGGGAAGAGCGCCATCTGCAAGATCGAGCAGGACAGGCCGGACCTGGTGGTGCTCGACATTCGCATGCCCGGGATGGACGGGGTCGAGGTTCTGGGACAGATTCTCGACATGTACCGCACCTTGCCGGTGATCCTCAACACCGCCTACTCAGGGTATGAGGAGAACTTCATGACCTGGTCGGCGGATGCCTACGTGGTCAAG
>JAZDLC010000017.1:0-4111 GCA_043802345.1 Planctomycetota bacterium
GCCCCTTGCGACACGCGGACCACGAGGAAGGGGCGGATCGTCGCCGGGGCCAGTGCCTGTTCCAGCAGGGGAATCTCCGCCGCGTCTCGCCGCACCCCGCAGGAGCGGACCACCAGGGGGCGGTCCTCGCCTTCCACCGCGATGCGAAAGACCGGGTCGATCAGGGTGGGGGCGGGGCCGGTCAGGGAGAACACCTCCTTCGGCAGGGC
This sequence comes from Planctomycetota bacterium, assembly GCA_043802345.1. Classification (GTDB taxonomy): domain Bacteria; phylum Planctomycetota; class B15-G4; order B15-G4; family JADJEK01; genus JAZDLC01. The sequence goes on from JAZDLC010000017.1 coordinate 210, forward strand.
AAGGAGGCCGGCGATCCGATCCAGCCCGTCCTCGTCGAAGCGGACCGTGTCGCCCCACCAGGAGAGCCTCTCGAGGGAGATCCGGTCGATCTGGATTTCGCCGCCTTTCACTTCGATGCCGATGGTGCCACCGCAGAGGGGCAGTTCCTGCTTCCAGTCGAGGCATGGAGACTCGTTCAGCAGCAGTTCGACCGCTCCGCCGCGGGACAGGAGCCGGAGGTGGAAGGGGAGGGCCGGGAGGCGCGGCAGCTCGCAGGAGCGCAGGACCTCGCCCTTCTGCTGGAGAATGGCCTCGGTTTCCCCATTCATGCCGAGGCCGAGTTCCAGCGACTCTCCGCCGAGAGTCAGGAGAAGTTTCGAACCGGGCTCCGCAGCCTTCACGACCACGTTCAGCGCGAGATCGCCGGCCACGGGGGCCGCGGTCTGGAGACGGCCTGCCGCGCTGACGGCGGCGCCGCCTTCGAACCGAAAACTCCCGGCCGCTACCGTCAGGGCCGTTGGCGCGCTATTGAAGTCCGCCTCGAACAACTGTGGATCATCCAGAGTGGCGAGCATGGCCAACCAGAGAAGAATCGCGTTCATCCGTCCAACTCGCGCATGAATGTTCCAGCTTTCGATGGTAGACCTGGTCCCTTATAGCGAAACCTCGGTAAGGAAGCGAAGGAGCCGATGGCGGCCTCAGTCTGCGGGCGTTGCGGCGCCCTGGTAAAAAAGAGCCAGAAACGGTGCGGCAACTGCGGCAGGCAGTATCCGGCCCTGTTCGGCCTGCGCCCCATTCTGGACCGGATCTTCCCGCTGAGGGCCAGGTTCACCATGCCGCTGGTCATGGCGCTGGTGGTGATCTACCTGGTGACGGTGCTGGTGTCGCGGAAGCTGGGGGATATTCCCGGCGGAGGTCTCAACGCCTTCTCGCCCGGAGGCGACACACTCGTCAACTACTTCGGCGCCTACTATCTGGCGCCCATTCTCGGTCGTGGGGAGTGGTGGCGTCTGGTCACCGCCTGTTTCCTTCACGGAAGCGTGATGCACATCCTGTTCAACGGGTACGCGCTCTACCAACTCGGCCCGCTGATCGAGGCTGTCTACGGCCCGGCCCGCTTCACGGTCCTGTTCGTGCTGACCGGCATCGGAGGGTATCTGGCGAGCCTGCCGTTCGTGTCCCTCTCGGTGGGGGCGTCGGGAGCGCTGTTCGGCTTGATCGGGGCGGCGATTGCCTTCGGCAAGCGGCGCGGCGGAACCCACGGAAAGATGCTCCGGGATGTCGCGATCCGCTGGCTGGTGTACGGGCTGGCCTTCGGGTTCCTGGTTCCGGGGATCAACAACTACGCCCACGCCGGCGGCGCTCTTTCCGGTTTCGGCATTGCCTGGTTCTTCGACATCTACCAGGTGCAGCGCGGCCGGGAATCGGATTCAGCGCGGATCGGGGCTCTTGCCTGTCTGCTGGTGGTGCTGGTCTCGGTCGGGTTCGCGCTGCACCTCGCGTTGCTGGTGCTGGCGGAGAGGTAGCTGGCGCGCCGTCAGGCGCGCGTTTTCTCATGCCCGTCTGATCCCAGCCCACGAGGTCCAGCGGAATCGTACTCGTGATCGACCCAGAGCGGAGGATTCGTTCGAGAGCCAGCCAGGGTCAGTCTGCTTGGAGCGGATCAACGGATTCCGGTTTGAGTACGAGTACGAGTACGAAACGCGTTGCCCGGAGTCATTCGCCTAGCAGGTTCTGCGGCAGTCCTTCCACCGCCACCGTTGTCGGGTCCTCCGCGCCGAGTTCCCTATGAAGCACGCGAAAGGGACGCTTCGTACTCGTACTCAGTCGCGCAGCGACGGTACTCGTACTCGAATCGTGGGCACCGTCGTGGCTGGGCCCAGAGCATCGAGAACGAGTACGGGAACGAGTACGAGAACGGGAACGTGAGGAACCCCAGACCGGTACGGTCAGGCGTTCCTGACGTAGATGTACCACAGCTTCCCCTCGGCGTACGTCGCTCCCGCGATCCGCTCCGCCCGGGGTCCGGTGCCGAGGAATATGTCCGCCCGGCCCGCCGAGCGGATGGCTCCGCCCGTGTCCTGATCGATGGTGAACTGCTGGAATGGCTGCAACGCGCCGGAGTCAACCGGCACGACCGTCTGGGTGAAGTTGATTCCTCCGCGGGGGAAGACCTTCTTGTCGGTGGCCAGGGTCCGGTACGGCGTGACCTGGATGTTCATGCTGCCGTACGGCCCTCCCTCGGTCTCCGTGAAGAAGACATACGACTCGTTGCGGTCCAGGTACTCCCGCAGCTCCTCCGGATGCGCCTTGAAGTAGTCCTTGATGGCGAACAGGTTCAGGCGTCCCCGATCGACCTTGCCGTCTTGCACCAGCGACGTCCCCAGGCCGACATACTCGTGTTCGGTCTTGCCCGCGTAGCCGATCGAGCGCAGATTGCCGTCCGGGAGGCGGAGCTTGGCCGATCCCTGAACGTGCACGATGTACGCCTCCAGTTCCTCCTTCAGCCAGAACAGCTCCAGTCCCCGCCCCTCCAGGAAACCATTGCTGAACTCCGCGCGCGTGGGAGAGGCATCCCGCCCCCGCCATCCGAGCGGCGTGCCGAACTCGTCCTTGATCAGCTCCTCCGGCAGGCCGTAGAGCGGATACCGGAACTCCGCGGTGCGCACTGCCGACGCGTCGTAGATCGGTTGGCAGTACCCCGTGAACAGCACCGTCCCGGAGCGGTCCCACCCCTTGGAACGGTAGACCTCGAAGTTGGCGACGATGCGCTGGTTCAGCTCGTTCGGGGAGCTCGCCTCCAGCAGGATCTCCCGAAACGCCTCGAGGCTTTGAATCGAGCGTTCATGGGTGATGTCGAGGTACGGGAACCACTGCTCGGAAGACGGCTTGGCGAAATACTCGAGCGTCCCGTCGATTGCCTGCAGCAACGACTCCCGCTCACCAAAGCCGGCGCCGAAGTCAGGGTAGAGCGCCGGGTCGGTCACCTTCTCCAGCGCCAGCTCGCCCGGCGGCAGCGGACGTCCGTAGTCCGGCTGCATCGGCGTGCTCTCGGTCGGCAGCACGGAGAGGAGATCACACCCGCTCATCAGCGGAAACGTAAGAAGCACGGCACAAAGGCGCAGTTTCATCAAGCCCTCCCGTTGGCGTGCGAATCGTACCGCCGGCATCAAGGAGTCAAGAGGACTTTCTGCGGTTGCGCCGGTTGTCTCACCGGCCCTGCTTGCGAACACGGAACTTCAGCGTCACAACCGAGCGTCCGCGCCGGAGTTCGACCGTCTGCTCCTCCGAGCTCGTCCACTCGCCGTAAGGGTGGACGCTGGCGACCACCCGCCCCGTCGGAAGCCCATGCACGGTCGCCGAGTCACCCACGAACCAGGCCGAGAATGGAGTGGGGAGTTCCGTCTCGCCCGCTGCCGCCCGAATCTCCAGCGTGGCGAAGGGCAAGTCTTCTCCTTCTTTCTCGCCGGTCATCACCGCGGTGATGGTGGTGCCAGGCTGAAGCTCCATCAAGGGAATGGTCACCGTCTCTTCCGGCCGGATCGAAAACGGCTCGGAGGCGGCCACCGCGCAGCGCTTTCCGGCGTCCTGGGCGATGATCCTGCATTCCCCCGCGAGCACCTCGTCGAACCGGTACGGACCGGCCTCCTCCAGGGCGAGCATCGCCCGCTCGATCCACTCGGAGCCGTCCAGCCGCGTCTCGAGCCTGACCCTGATTCGCGGCCCTCCTTCCTCGAAGAGAACCGTCCCGGCGACCGCGCCAACCAGGAGATTCAGGTCGATTGTCCGATCCACCCCCTCCTGAAGCGTGAACTCCCGCGTGGAACTCAGCGCCCCGGCGCTGAGGTCCAGGTGAAACGGGCCCCCCCCCTCGACCAGGAAACGGAAGCGGCCGGACCGCCCCGTGCGGACGGAAACCGGC
>JAZDLC010000018.1:0-4388 GCA_043802345.1 Planctomycetota bacterium
GCCATGATCCGCCGAGTCCGCTCGTCCAGAAGCGGCCACACGCGGGCCAGTTTCGCCTGAAGTTCGGAGGCAGTCTTCATACCCCACGACGATACAGCCTCCGGACACCAGGTGAAACCTTTATTTATTTACGCGTCCTAAGTGGTGACAAAGCCTGCGGGCACCCGCCCCACCAGGGCGAACACCCTCTCATGGAAACCCGGGCCGGCCACACGGCGCGGTCCGTGACGCTTCCGGTCGTACGGCATGCTCAACGCTCCCGAGCCGCGCGGGGCCTCCTCCGGCGGAATGCCGACACCGATCCCCGCTGTTTTTCCACCTCCACCGGTTCCATCGACCGGTTCAGCAGCCGATCCTGCCCCCGGTTTCTTTATGCTGTTTCTTGAGGAACAAACCGAATACGGTCCGGTCCAAAGCGCTATAGCGACGTTGTATATGGTGTGACCTGCAGCCGCCGACTTGCGAACCAGTTCAAGAAGAGGGGTATCGCATGAAAACGCCCATCACGGCCATCTCTCTGGGACTTCTGGTTCTGTGCAGCCCTCAGCTTTTCGCGCGGGGGACCCACGTCAACGAGACGCTCGGCTACAGAATCAAGACCCCACAGGACTTCGAAAAGCAGGCAGGCGGGGTGAGCCTGGGCATGGGTTTCTCGATGCGAATCGGCGCCGATCCGTACGTGGTGGATTCTTTCGAATGCACCAAGGAACTCCCGCAGAAGTCGTGGATGGACTTCAACCAGAAGCTCCAGATGGCCACCTTCTTCTTCCCGAAGCGTTCCGCCGCGGAGATCGCCAAGGCCCGGGAGGAAGCCGAAAAGAAGAGGGGTGAAGCCGGCGGCAAGAAGGAGGCAACCATCACGCTGTTCGACAGCGACCAGATCTACCTGACCTTCGAAGAGTACGCCAAGGCGAGGATCCAGGGGTTCTTCTTCGAGAAGGAAAAGCGCGCGACGGTCGCGGGATTCCCCTCCGTGCTCTATGAGATGAAGTTCGAGAAGCTGTCGAACACCCCGCAGCGCTGGCTGGCCTGCGCCTACACGCTTCCCGGCGGGCAGTTCGCGGTGCTGTTCACCTGCACGGAAGGGCACTTCGACAAGTACGAATCGACCTTCAAGAGCAGCTTCAACTCCTTCAAGATGCTCGACCCCGCGGGCCTGAACGTGCAGCCCTGGAAGAGCGCCTCGGTGACCGTCGACCTCTCTGATCAGCAGGACGAAGAGAAGATGACCGCGGAGGAAGTGCTGGCCCGCAGGGAGAAGCAGAAGCAGGAGGCGTACGCGAAGTGCCTCGAGGAGCTGCCCGATGGGTGGAAGCACTTCGAGTCGGAGCACTTCCTGGTGGTGTACGAGTGCCCCCCCAAGTACGCGAAGGACGTGAGCCGGCAGGCGGAGGGAGTCATCGCATGGCTGGGTGATCAGTTCGCGCACGTCGGCACTGGCATCATCCAGGGATCGATCTTGCGCGTCTACAAAAGCCAGGAGGACATTCCGGCTGGAGACAGGATCCACATGACCCTGGGCGGCGCAAAGGGACTGGTGCGCGAGATCAAGTTCGGCCGCCCGGACTCCCGGGGCTTCCAATCCGAGTTCACCTCGCTCAACCGGAGCGTGATGGAGAACTGGTTCCGGCAGAAGAACTCCGAACTCTGGAACCGGATGCCGTACTGGCTCGAGAGCGGCCTGGCCGAATACATCGAGGACGCGGAAGTGAAGGACTCCCGGCTGGCCTTTGGAACGGACGAATGGGAGAAGGACCGCTGGATCGACGCCCAGCTGGCCCAGAAGAAGTGCGGGGACGGAGACCCGGCGCAGGCCCCGATCAAGCCGCTCAAGCTGCTCCTGCAGCTCACCGGCGAGGAGCTGAACGGAGGCGGAAACTGGGCCTACACGTCGGTTCAGTGCTCCAGCCTGGTGCGCTACTTGCTGGATGGACCGGGCGCGAGGAACAAACAGACGCGCAGCATTCTGCCGCACTACATCGGCCACCTGTACGATCTGGTCGAGGAGGTGGAGGCCCGCATCGAGGCGGAGCGGAACGAGCGCCAGCGCCGCGAGGAAGCCGCCAGCGGCATGTCGGAAGAGGAGCAGTTGAAGGCCGAGGATGAGGAATACCGCAAACGGCGGGAGCAGGCATACGACAAGGTCGCCAAGGAGCTGCTGGAGAAGTCGTTCGAGCGGACCTTCGCCGGCTGGTCCGACAGTGACTGGCGGACGTTCAATTCCTCCTGGAAGTACGCGGACGGAAAGACCAAATGAGAATCGACATCCGGATGACACCCCTGGCGCTCGCGGCCGCGACCCTCGCCGCCCTTGCCCTGGCGCCGATCTGCCGGGCGGACTCGTTGTTCTTCCAGGATGGCCGCTACTACGAGGTTCCCAGGATCGAGGAGCAGGAGAAGGAACTCCACGTCATCTATCCCCATGGGACCGTGGTCGTGGACCGCACCCTGGTGAAGGACTTCTACATCGAAAGGGACGGCACCGCGATCACGCCGAAGAACGAGGAAGAAGCCCGCATGCTCGACAAGGGGCTGGTCCCGTACGAGGGGCGCTGGATCCAGAAGTCGCGGCGCGAGGCGCTGATCCAGAAGCGGAACGAGGAGAACCGGGCGAAGCTGGAGGAGGTTCGCAAGCACCAGAACTGGCGCGACCGGTACCAGGAGAGCACCAAGCACTTCGATTTCGAGTTCACCGTGCCCGACAACGTGGGCAAGGAATACATGGAGATGTTCGAGGCGTACTACGAGACCTTCTCGAAGGACTGGAAGATCCAGCAGCCGAAGGGGAAAAAACTCAAGGTCTGCTTCTACAACAACGCCAACGACTTCCATCGCATCGGCAATGTGCGGCCCGGAGTCCTGGGGTATTTCCGCTTCGTGGAGCCGATCGAGCTGAACTTCTTCTACGAGCGGCGCGACCAGCGCCTGACGCTCGACGTGCTGTTCCACGAGACGAACCATTATCTCTTCCACCTCTACACGAAGGACAACTGGCAGCTCGCCTCCTGGCTGGAGGAGGGGATGGCCGAGTATTACGGCGCGAGCCAGTGGGATCCGCAGACCGGGAAGATGTCGGTGGGTCATCTCCAGGAGGGGCGCCTGGTGGCCCTGATGGACGTGATCGACGGCGGAGAGCTCCAGTCACTGGAGGGGCTGATGCGGGCGCCCTCCATCGACGCCACCCAGTACGCCTGGAGCTGGTCCCTCTGCCACATGCTGCTGGAGACACCGAAGTACAGCGCGAAGTTCAAGAAGTACCTGGAGAAGATGGCCAAGGGAAAGGCCGACCGGGAGCCCAACCCGCGCAGCTCGGACTACCAGTGGGTCAAGCCGGACCATGCCATCGAGCAGTTCCAGAAGATGCTGGACATTCCCGATCTCGACGCCTTCGAAAAGACCTGGCACGACTACATCCGATCGCTCGATGTCGAGTCGGCGCGTGGCTACCACTCCGCGGCCCTCTTCTGCCAGCACTACGACCGGCCGCTCCGGGCGGCGAAGTACTTCAAGCAGGCGGTCGACATGTACTCCACCAACCCTGCCACCTACGAAGCGTTCGGCAAGCTGCTGATTCAGCAGGAGAAGTACCAGGAGGCGATCGAGATCCTGAGGACCGGGGCCAGGATCGACCCGATGAATCCGTACTTCTACATGTCGCTGGGCGAGGCGTATCGCAAGCTGGGGGACGGCGACAACATGGAAACGGGCAAGAACCTGCAGGTGCTGGCCTTCGAGATCGAGCCGAACGACGTGGGATTGCTGGCCAATCTGGACAGCGAGGTTCTGGCCGAGATCGAGGGGTAGCAAATCAACCCAACAGTTCGAGCGATTCGCGAGTAGAGTTTCTCCCTGCCCGGCATCTTGCCGGGGGCCATGACTCCATTCAATCCGAGGATCTCTCGATGAACTGCCTCCTTCCGTCGATCTCCGGCGTCCTCTGCCTGCTCTCCTTCGTTCTCCCCGCGGCGCGGGCGGGAGAGGCGTCGGAAACGCTGCTGCTGCAAAACCCCACGGTCTCCGATCGGGACGTGGTGTTCGTCTACGCCGAGGATCTCTGGGCCGTTCCGAGGACCGGAGGCGAGGCCCGCCGGCTGACCAGCAGTTCCGGGGTGGAGACCTCCCCGCGGCTCAGTCCGGATGGCCGCTGGGTCGCCTTCACCGGCCAGTACGAGGGGAACTCGGACGTGTACGTGATTCCGGTGGAAGGCGGCGCGCCGCGCCGCCTGACCTGGCATCCGGGCGGGGACACCGTGGTCGACTGGCATCCGGACGGAAAGAGGATCCTGTTCCGCTCCACCCGCACGTCCGGCGCGCCGGTGCCGAAGCTGTTCCTGGTGAGCATCGAGCCGCGCGGCATTCCGGAAGAGCTGCCGATCCCGAAGGTCAGC
>JAZDLC010000019.1:0-10196 GCA_043802345.1 Planctomycetota bacterium
TCCATCGTGCGGGTCTGTGCCGATCGCAAGGAATACAACGCATACGGCGGGCCGTCAGGTTCGGCGGGGTACTGGAACAACCGATCGGAGGAGCTGGTCTTCTACGACGCGTCCGCCTCCAGGAAAATCGACGATAACACCGTGGCGGTGCTCTATCACGAGGCGTTCCACCAGTACATCTTCTACTCGGTCGGCTCGGTCTCGCCCCACTCCTGGTTCAACGAAGGGCATGGCGACTACTATGGCGGCGCCGTGTACCAGGGGGGGCGGTTCAAGATCGAGCCGTTCCGTTGGCGCATCGGTACGGTGAAAGACGCCATTCGTCAGGGTCCGCGGCCGTTCACCCTGGAGGTGGACGAGAGGACCCAGAAGCAGAGAAAGGTCTGGGAAGCCAAGGGGTACACACCGCTCGAGGATCTGGTGCACTTCAGCCAGGGCGACTACTACTCGTATCCGGGAGTCAGCTATGCCCAGGGGTGGAGCCTGGTCTACTTTCTGCGGGAGAAGCTGAGCCGATCGCAGAAGGAGAAGTGGGGCCATATTCTGCCGACCTACTTCGACACGCTGAAGGCGGAGGTGGTAAAGACCGAGGAGCTGAAGCCAGGCGGCGCGGAAGACCCCAAGGAACCGGGTGGTCCGGAGAATCCACCCGGCGAAGGCCCGGGAGGTGAGGACCCGGGAGGAGGTGAGGAGGGGGACGAGAAGTTGTCCGACATTCCACCGCCTCCCCCCCCCTCGGACCGGCCGACCAGCGAGGAGGCGTTGAAGAAGGCGCTCGAGGCGGCCTTCCAGGGGGTCGATCTCAAGGAACTGGAAAAGGCCTGGATTGAATCGACACTGAAGACCAACTGACGCGGATTTCCTACCACGCAGGCCACGCAGGCCACGCAGGGTGCCCTTCGTGCCCTGCGTGGCAGGGAATCCGCGTCAGTTGTCGGCACCAGGCTTCTTGGCGGGCGGGATGTCCCAGGCTGTCTGCCAGGTCTTGAAAGCTCTCTTGAAGCCGAACTCGTTCAGCAGGCGGCGCTCCATGTCCGGCAGGTGCGCCGCGCCGTAGAAGATGGTCAGGCGCTTGTCGCCCGCGTCGAGCCGCTCCTTCAAGACCCGCAGCGCGGCCTTGTTGCGCTCCACCACGAGGACCGAGCCCTCCCCCTTGGCCCCCTTCTCCAGTCCGGCAGCCATCCGCTCGAGGTCGTCGAACTGCTTCCCCAGCACGACCTTGAGCGCCCGGGCCCGGTCCTTGGCGAAGAGGGCCAAAAGCATCATCGTGCCCTGACCCTGGCTCGCTTCCGGATCCTGGCCAGAGCGCTTCATCTCCTCCAGCACCACCTGCCACATCAGCGTGAGGAGGCTCTCTCCCTTCTCATCCATCATCCTGAAGAACTCGTCCGGCTCGAGATCGGCGTGGACGAAGTTCTCCGCCTGGTAGTCGATGCCGTCCAGTTGGAACTCGAGCTCCAGGAAGTCCTTCATGGCGCGCTGAAACGTGCTCACGGTCGAGTCGCCGCCACCGGTGGGACGGACATCTTTCTTGGCCACTGCCTCGTAGAGCAACGAGTCGTACGTCCTGAAGAGGGCATTCAGTTCTTCGTAGTAGCCCTGGTCCGCGATGTGAACGGCTCCCACCAGATCCACGACGATCCCGTTCGGCCCCTTGTAGCGCGCGATCGCGCTCTCCAGTCGGGCCGAGCCATCCTGCGGTTCGACGAAGCGAAGGAACTTGGAATCCTCTGCGTCGTCCGAGGCGTTCGCCGAAGGAATCCCGGAGTCGCGCGTGCATCCGGGAAACATGGCGATCCAGGCGACCAGGGAGAGAATGGGAATGATGCGGTTCATTGGGCGATTGTCCTGTCAGTTCGGGTCGTCCCGCAGGGTCAGGAGGACGGGTGCGTGGTCGCTTGGCTTCTCCCCGCCCCGCGCCTCGAGGTCGATGTCGACCCCCGTGGCCGAGGCGAGCACTGAATCGGTCGCGAGGAAATGGTCGATGCGCAGGCCCTGTCCGCGCTGAAAACCGCGGGTCCTGAAGTCGAACCAGGTGTAGTGTCCGCCATCCTGGTGGTATTGGCGAAAGAGATCGGTCAGACCCAGATTCGTCAGCCCGAGGAGTCCCTTCCGCTCCGGCTCCGAACAGAGGATCCGGTCCCGCCAGCCCTCCGGGTCGTACACGTCCCTATCGTCGAACGTGATGTTGAAGTCGCCCGTCAGGATCAGCCGTGCGTGCTGCTCTATCTCGGCTGCGACGAAGTCGCGGAGATTCCGGAGCCACTCCAGCTTGTACTCGTACTTGTCCGAGCCGACTTCCTTGCCGTTGACCACGTAGGCGTTGATGATCCTGAGCCGGTCAATCGTCGCGGCGATGACCCGGCGCTGCGCCCGGTCCGGGTCGCCCGGGAAGTCCAGGACGAGATCCTCGGCCGGTTCCCGGGAGAGGATCGCCACTCCGTTGTACGTCTTCTGGCCGTTGACCCGGATGTTGTATCCCAACTCCTCGATCGGCTCGACGGGGAACTCGTGATCCCGGCACTTCAGCTCTTGAAGGCAGAGGATGTCCGGGCGGTTCTGTTCCAGCCAGGGAAGCAGGCGTGGCAGTCGGGCTCGGACGGAGTTCACATTCCACGTGACGATGCGCATTGAGGCAGGATACCTGCCGGGATGTAAACGCGCCAGGGCCTCACCTCACGGTTTCGGACTCGTACTCAGTCGCTTTAGCGACGGTACTCGTACTCGAATCGCAAGCTGTCAGGTCCTACGAGTACGATCGGGCCAACCTCGTACCGGCGACGATCAGAGTCGATGCAGCAGGCCATGCTCGCGCAGCACCGCGTACGCCTCTCGCGCAATGGCCCAGCGACTGCTGATCCTCGCCCGGGACCACTCGTACCCGGCGGCCAGGCGCTTGCGGTCCTTCTCGATGAGATCGTCGGTGATGACGATGAACTTGTCGCGCGTGTCCGCCTTCAGGATGCTCGTCGCGATCCGGTCCACGTCCGACTGCGCCATGGCGAAGGTCACCAGCAGGCGCTCCCGCAGCCCCTCGTGGTCGCTGCGAAGGACCGTCTCCGGATTGACGAACAGGTTGGCGGCAGCCTCGGTCATCACGCGGCTGCGATAGTGAAGCAGGAAGCCGTCCTTGATCTTGTCGTACAGCTCCTGGCGACGGCGGTCGGCGGGAATCGGGGAACGGTACGACGAGTCGTGCAGGACATTGCGGGCATAGGCGATGACGTCCACGTCGGACATCTCGATCTGGTTCTGGGACGCGAAGGCGTCGTAGATCGTGATCTCGGAGTAACAGTTCCCATCCCGGTCGCAGTAGGCGTGACCGAAGTAGTCGGCGATCTTGTTGAGCGAGCGGTCGTGATCGAAGCGGCCCTCCGGCCAGGCGATCAGCAAGTCGGCGTCGGGCGGATAGCCGCCCAGGTAGTCGAGCAGTTTCTCCTCCGGTGCCGGATCCGCTCCCAGATCCCAGGCGTGATCGCCGGCGTAGTCGTACCGGATCCTGCACGAGTACTCCGTGGCGTTGTCCCACGGCCGCATCAAGTTGTCCTGCTCTTCCGCGGAGGGACTGTCCCGGGGCACGAAGCTCCGTTCCCTCTGCACCGGGGCGTAGACGGAGGGCTCGTAGTACTCCGGTCCGGGCCAGGGCTTGATCCGGAGCTGCCTCCTCGCCCGGTCCCGGCAGGAGAGGAGCGAGCGGACGCCCGGATCCTCGCTCTGTTCGATCCGGCTCGCGATTTCCAGCACGATCGCCTGCTGGTCCTCGGATTCGTGCATGCGGAACAGCTCGATCGCCCGATCCAGTTGTTCCTGCTCGACTTCCTGCCGGGGCGCCAGAGTGAACAAGACCAGGAGGGGGAGCAATCCATTCATACCATGGACGGTACCATGGCGTGCGGGTCAGGTCCAAGCAGACGAATAGAGCTGGTACGTCTGCCGGCGAAGATCGGTATCCTGGCCGGACCGTGAAACACCGAAAGACGATTCTGACGCTGATCCTCCCGGCGCTCCTTTCCTGCGGCACCGCACAGGAGAAGTACGAGCGCCTCAAGCAGGGCACCGAGCCCGACAGGCCGGGAATGACCGTTCCGCCGGCTCCTTTGGGACCGGGAGAGAAGCCGATCCCGCCGAAAGTCGTGGTGCTGTCGGTGCCGGGACTCGACCCGGAGCGGGTGGAACAGGGAATGAAGGATGGCTGGCTGCCGAGCTTCCGGCGGCTGCGAACCAACGGCACGCTCGCCCGCACGGCGGCGCCGCTTCCTCCATCCGCCACCGCCACCTGTGCGTCGTTCCTCACCGGGTCCGGTCTGGAGCGCCACCAGATCGCGGGAGACGTGCGGCGCGGCTTCCAGGAAGGGGCGCCCGTTCCAGTCCCCGGTGGGTACCGCGTGGACTGGGTCCCGAGGGAGGAACTCTTCCCCAGGGGGGCGCCCGAGGGGTATCCGGAACGCTTCCCGGTGGTTCGCTCCAACCTGACCTACCCATCGCTGCCCGCCCTCCTGAACGGTGAGGGCCTGCGGACCCGGATCCTCCGCTCGGAGATCGGGTTCTCCGCGCTGGTGGGGGAGCACACCGAGGTGCTCGGCGCCGGCGCGATGCCGGATCTCTCCTTCGAGCAGGGGAGCTACACCTTCGCCATCGAGGATCCTTCGATGCCGGAGCGGCAACGGACCGGCCGGGGCGGAATCCTGCTGCGCTCGCTCCCCAGCACCACCGGCCGTGAGTTCGACACCTTCCTGGTGAAGGTGGAGGGGCCACCCGGTCTGCTTCCGGGCCAGCCGGGCCGGATCGAGACCGTGGTGAAGGTGCGTCTCTCAAAGGGCCGCGCCCGGGGAACGGCGGAGACGGCGGAGGATCAGGTGGAACTCCTGGCCGGGCGGTGGTCGAGGCCGCTGGTTCTTCGCTTCTCCATCGGGCCCAGCCTGGATCTGTTTGGCCGTTCCCGCCTCTATCTCCGCCCCACCGGCAAGAAGTCGATGGAGCTGTACATCGATCCTCCCGACTTCGTGCCGGCCAGAACACCTCCGTGGCAATCGTTGTCCTACCCGGAAGATTGGGCGGGCGAGCTGGAGAGGCACTACGGGCCGCTGCCGAGGTTCAGTTCCGCCTTCCCCGCGGACGCCCTGGTGGACGGGCTGCTGGACGGGCGGGATGCCGCGGCGGCGCTGGCCGCCTCGTTCGAGGCCGAGCAGCGGCTGATGGAGGCCCAGTTGGTCGAGGGGAACTTCGATCTCTTCTACCAGTCGTTCTCGTTGCTGGAGGAGACGGCCCTGGTCGGCCCGGGCGCCAACGAAGAGATCGACTTCTTCGGGCAGCGCGTCACCAGGCTTCGCCTCCTGGATGCGGCCACCGCGGCGGTCGACCGCCTGCTGGGAGCGGCGCTGGCGGTGATGGACAGCGGGAAGTTGGGGGAGCAGGTGACGATCATCCTGCTCTCTCCGTACGGAGCCTCGCCGGCCCTGCGCTTTCTCGACCTGAATCGACTCCTGGTCAATCGGGGCGATCTATTTCTCTCCGGTGCTCCGGAGCTGCCGTTTCGGGAGCGGATCGACTGGTCAAGGACAAAGGCATACTCGCTGGGATACGGCGGCGTGTACGTCAATGTTCAGGGGCGGGAACCGCAAGGGGTCCTGTCCCGAGAAGAGGCGACCAGCTACATCTCCGCGCTGGAAGCGGATCTTCTGCAAGTGCGTGACACGGTGGCGAACGAGAATGTGGTGAAGACGACCTGGCGTTTCACGACCTTCGCGCCGGAGCTCGACAACCACGGCTTCCCGGATCTCGTGGTCGGGCTGGGGAAGGGGTACACGGTGGACCGGTCCGCCGGCTGGTTCCGGAGGATCGGCCCCTTGCTGGGGGCTACCGGAACCGGTGCCGGCCCCGGCAGCGCGGCCAACACCCCCGCGGCCGTTCCCGGAATGCTCGGGATCAGCCGGATCGGGGTTACGGTCGGTTTGCCGACGCCTCAGGACGTGGGGGCGACGGTGCTCGAGCTGCTGGGTGTGCGGATTCCGGAGAGCGTGACGGGCAAGCCCCTCGAGCTGGGGATGCCGATGCAGATTGCCGCGGAGGAGACGCTGGAGAAGGGGGAGTAGCCAGTCGTCTCCTCGTACGCGAATCTCCGACGACGTCGGACCCGTGGGGGGATTCGACTACGAGGACGAAGTGAAACTGCCTACTTCGTATACAGACACGACGAGCAGAGCAACCCTTCCATCCCCTTGTTCAGGAATAGATCCCGGACCCTCCTGTAGGCCGGGGCATTCCAGACATCCGCGATCGAATTGTGCCGCAGGTTCCCGAGAGTGGTCGTGCGGTCCCAGTCGCAGCAACAGAGCACGCAGTCACCGTTGTAGAGGATGTACATCTGGCTGAAGAGACGCTTGCACCAGGTGTACGGGCGCCACTGCTCCCAGTTGACCCCCTTCATCTCCACTTCCTTGCTATTGCGGTTCCCCAGGGGGCGGAAGTTGCATCCGATGCCGTGCTGCTTCCAGAACGCCTTGATGTTCTTCCGGTCCTCGACGATGTCCTTGGTCTTGACCATCGTGATTCGCAGGCGTGGCTTCTTCCCCTTGGTGGCCTCCAGCATTTCCTTGAACCGCAGCACGTTCCGGAGCAGCGGCGCGTGCTTGAGGTTGCCCATGTTGAACTCGTACACCTCCGGCCGCACGCCGTGGAACGAGACGTTGAGCTTGTCGAGTCCGGAGTCGATCAGCCGCTGGCCCGTCTCCCGCGTCAGGAAGGAAGCGTTGGTGTTGATCTTGATGATTGTCTCGGGATGCTTGCGCTCGCTCAGGTAGCGGATCTTCTCGGGAAGGTCCTTGTCCCAGAGAGGTTCGTTCATCAGGAAGGGATGGATCTCCTCCATCTTGTGCGACGTGAGTTCGTCCGCGATCTTGCGGAACAGACCCATCTCCATGGTCCCCTTGGAGAGCTTGTCCCCCACGGTCGTGTTGGGGCAGAACGCGCAGCGTGCGTTGCATGCGGTGCGAGTCTGGATCTGGGCGCGCAGCGGGAAATTGGGAATCGGCTTGCCGCCCCGGATTCTGTGCACCGCGGTCGTCAGTGCTGAGACCCTTTCCTGATCAAAGTAGCGCTGGACTCTCTTACCCATCGAGCCGGTTCCTCCTCTGGGCAACCTGTGTCGCGGTCTCCTCCCTTATAGCTTCCAGAAATTGCCGTCCTTCCCTATTAGGCGAACTCCCGGAATCTGGATCTTCTTCTCCCGATCGGCCACGGCCCGCCCGATCACCATCGCCTCCATGGGGAAGGGGGCCAGCACGTTCAGCGCGTCCTGTACTTCTGCTTCTGGGACCACGAAGCAAAAGCCGATCCCCATGTTGAAGACGTGGTACATCTCCTCCATGGAGATCGAGCCGCGCTCCCGGATCTCGTGGAAGATCGCCTGGGGCTCGGGCAGGTGGTCGATCACGAAGCCGATCGGCGCATCGATCCGGCTCATGTTCAGCAGGCCGTCCCCGGTGATGTTCAGAATCGCCCGCAGGGACACGTGTGCTCGCGTAAGTGCTTTCCATTCCTTGACATAGATATGTGTCGGAGTCAGGAGAATCTCCCCCAGCGGCTTGCCGAGGGTCGGTAGCACCTGATCGAGCTTGAGCCCTGCGTCCTCCAGGAGCACCTTGCGCGCCAGGCTGTAGCCGTTGCTGTGAAGACCGCTGCTGCGCAGCCCGATCACCACGTCACCCGGCTGGACGCGCCGGCCAATGTTGACATCCTCGATATTCACCAGGCCGAACGCCGCTCCGGCCAGGTCGATCCCCGAGTTCTCCTTGATTCCGCGGATCATGTCCCGGAGCTGCGCCAGCTCGCCTCCGGGAATACAGATTTCAGCCTGCTTGGCTCCTTCGTAAAGACCTTTTCCCAATTGAGTTGCGACTTCAGGATCGGTGTCCTGCACCGCCAGGTAGTCGACCATGGCGATCGGCTCCGCGCCGACGCAGATGAGGTCGTTGACGTTCATGGCGACGCAATCGATGCCGATCGTGTCGTACCGGTTGGCCAGCTCGGCGATCAGGATCTTCGTGCCGACACCGTCCGTGGTGAGGGCCAGCCCCTTCCCCTGGCCGATCTCGAGCACGGACGCGTAGTAGCCGATGTCCAGCACGGACCGGCCGGTGCCGGGCCGGAACTCGGCTGTCTTCTGCACCCAGCTCACCAGATTCGAGAGAAACAATGCCCCTCGCTCGGTGTCCACGCCGGCGGAGGCATAGTCGGTGGTCTTGCCCATCTCTGCTCCAGTGGGAACTGCGGCCCGGAAAACTGCCTCGGCAAGGAAGCAGTGCCATTCTGCCGAACCCGGAGCGCCGGTGCCAATCTGATGTGCGGCCACGACCGAATCCGGTTCAAGTCCCGCCAAGCGCAAGGACGAAGATCGGTAGAACCTCAGGACTTCCTTCACCGACCGGCCACCCTCAAGCGGAGGCCGGGGAATCAGCCTGGATTGATGACTCTATCACCGACGATCTCCGCCTCCATCGCAGGTATTCCGCTGGCGCCGACTGCACTGTCCCGGCTGCTCATCGGAGTCGATGAGCGGACCTCGAAGCGCACGATCCTGATGGCGCTTTCCGGAGACCAGGACGCCTCCGCGACCTTCCTCAGGCTGGCGCACCGGTTCTTGCCGGGGCGGCGTTTTTCCGATGTCGGCGAGGCCGTTCCCTTGCTTGGGGAGTCAATCTCCACGCGCCTTGCCCTGCTCGCCACCGGCGGTAACTGGCTGCGCGCCATCGTGGGAGGGGGGTCGGTGATCGGTCCGCTGTTGCGGCATTCGGTGGCCTGCGCCATGGCCGCGGAGCCGCTGGGACGGGAAAGCGGACTGGTCGATCCGATGCACTCTCTCGTGCTGGGGTTGCTCCATCACCTGGGGGATGCGGTCCGGCTTTCGGCGCGCCGCCGGCGATCCGTGAAGATCGAACATGAGGAGCGTTACCAGATTGCCAGGGAATTGCTGAGTTCCGCTGGAGCGCCGGATTCCATCGCGAATGGGCTTCTCGACTACGGTCGCTTCATGGTCGATCCGGCCCATGTAATTCCGACCGAAACCCAGTTGCTGGCCGCGGCGGATCACGCCGTGACCACCTTCGGCTACGCGGTCCCAAGTCCATGTTCTCTTCCCGCGGTGAATGGCCGGGTGCTGGACATGGTCGCGGGCCTGTTCGAGTCGAGACGCAGGATCACTCGCTCGATCGAGGAGGTCGTGGGGTGTGTGGTGGAGCCTGAGCAGAAACCGGCTCCCGCCGCGCCCGCACCCGACCCGCATCACATGTCACATTCGCCGGTGGTTCTCGCGGACGTGCTGGACGGCGTTTCCAGCCGGGACCTGGGTCCCATGCCGGTGCTCCTCTCCCGCATTACCGACGCGCAAGACACGGAATCGGTGGCGGTGGCGGGCACGGCGGGACTGGTGGAGGAACTGGGAGCCCGGAGGGCGTACTTCCTGAGCCTCGGCGAGGAGGGAGTGCTGCAGGGAGGGGTCCTGAGCTCTCGCGGCAACGTGCCGCTCGCGCTTCACGACCTGACGATTCACCGGGACCAGGTGCCGCGGGCCATGAACATGGCCCTCATGACGGGGCGGCCGATTCTGCACGAGGGATTGACCGGTGGCCTGGAAGTCCTGGCCGCGGATCAGGTGCTGCCCACCTACTTCGTGCCGGTCTCCATCGGCAAGGAAGCGTTGGGAATCCTGGGTGTCGAGGTGACCGCCTCGGACAGCGTGTCTCCGGATCTGCTGGCGGCGGTCGCGGCGCACATGGCGTTGGCGCTGAAGGCGGTGGACCTGCGCCGACTCTCCAACGAGGCGAAGACGGACGAGCTCACCGGGCTGTTGAACCGGCGCGGGATTCTCGACGTCCTGAACAGTTGCGTGGAGAACCGCGAGAAGGGCAACGACCTTGCCATCGCGCTCATCGACTGTGACCATCTGAAGAAGGTCAACGACAACTTCGGCCACCTGATGGGGGACGAGTTCCTGCGGCGGATTTCGGAGGTGGTGCGGCAGTCGCTCAGGGGGAGCGACGAGTTGGGGAGGTACGGCGGCGACGAGTTCCTGGCGGTGCTGCCGGACGCCGGCGAGGAGCACACCCGAAAGGCGATGGAGCGCGCCCGGGCGAATGTGGAGCAGGCCGGCCTGGAGTCGGACGACGGACTGCTGCTCTCGATCAGCATCGGCGCGGTGG
>JAZDLC010000020.1:0-13491 GCA_043802345.1 Planctomycetota bacterium
GAATGGCGTGATCGCCTTCTCCGGCTACTGGGGCGGGGGCGGCCAGGGCCTCTTCCTGCACCGCAGCGGCGCGGTCGAGGCGGTCCTCATGAAGGGCGACGTGCTGGACGGCAGCGTCGTCGAGCAGGCGTTCTGCCGCACGAGGAACATGAGTGGCCGGCGGATGCTGATCGAGGTCCGGTTCCAGAGCAGCCCGCCGCTCTCGCATCGGGCGCTGTACCTGGTGCGGATCTAGTCCTTCCTCTGGGTAGGCCAGGACCGTTCTTTTTCTTCGGCATTCGGGGTACCCTGAAGGCCCAGATCGGAGGATTCATCATGCGTCCCAGCCACCTGCTCATCACCTCGACCATCCTGCTGGCTCTGGCCTTCCAGGCACGGGCACAGACTCCTTCCTACATCGATCCGGCCCGGGTGCTGGTGGTCTACAACCAGAACTTCCCGGATGGCAACGGCAACGGTGTCGGGGACAGCGTGGAGGTGGCGCTCGCCTATCAGGCGAAGCGGGGCGTTCCGGCAGCCAACATGCTGGCCGTCTCCTGCTCCACGAACAACTTCTACTACTACTCGTCGGCGGGATGGACGGCGTTCTTCAACGAGATCCGGACACCGGTGATCGACCTGCTGAATCTCCTCGGACCGACCAGCATCGACACGATCCTCTTCTGCTATGGCGTTCCGTATCAACTCTCGCTCGATGCCGTGGACGGCGGCACCCGCTCGCTGGATCAGGCGATGGCGACGCCAAACGCGCTCGGCACCGCCACCGTGCCCGACTTCGGGCTCACGTGGCGCAACTCGCCCTACAAGGACAAGTCTCCGGGATACACGACCGAGGCGGGGCACTTCGACCACACCTACCTGTACCTGGGCACCAACATGTACCTGACCGCCCGGCTGGATGCACCGAACGTCGATCGCGTGCTCGACTTGATCGAGGGGGCGCTGTACGGCGACCTGTACCTGGGGAACGCGCCCGGGGACTACAAGGGAGTGATCTACGTCGACACGAGGTTCAGCGACTACCCGAGTCCGGCCACGCTGCCTTACCCGCACCGTCACGCCACCTACACCGGCGCCGACCAGGACATGGCGCGCTGCACCATCCTGTTCGACAACATCGGCTTCCCCTTCATGTGGGAGAACACCAGCACCGATCTCGAGATCGGCGACCCCGGGGCGACCTACCGCACCGGCGCCTCGGCTGAACTGGCGCCGGACGCGATGTTCTATTACGGCTGGTACAACTACAACAAGTACAACGACAACGTCTGGAAGTTCCTGCCCGGCTCGGCGGCGTGCGACCTGAACAGCAACTCGTCGGCGAACATCCGGAGCGAAACCGCGGTGAACTTCCTCCCCGGGGCCTTCGAGGATGGACTGACGTGCGCCGCCGGCTGCATCGCGGAACCGTACCTCGACGGCCATCCGTTCCCGGAATCGTTCATCTACTACCTCGTGAACGGTTTCTCGTTCGCCGAGGCCAGCTCGATCTCGGACCCCACCGCTCTCTGGGTCTCACTCTACGTGGGCGATCCGCTCTACTGCCCGATGCTGGTCGGGAAGGTCCCTCAGGCCGACCTGACTGCGCCGCCCGTCCCGGCGCTCGAAGCTCTGGGCGGGACTCTCTCCGAGCAGAGCTTCAGGCTGCGGATCGACACGAGCGGACTCGATCCGGATCTGGTGAAGGTCCAGGGGAGCTACGGCGTCCCCCCGGTGCTCGACCAGACGGTCGCGGAAAGCGAGCACTTCAGGATGATGCAGGAGGTGACCCTCGACGGGCTGGCTACCGGCCCGTTCTACCGCGCGGCGCTCGAGGTGGTCGATCCCGCGGGGAACGTCACGGCGGCCCCGGATGAGGTTCTGTTCTTCAATGACGGCGCCAGCGATCTGGTCGTCGCCGCCCTGTCGGACACCACGGCAGCGAGTTCGTTCACCCCCCTCACCCTCGAGTTCGCCACGCGGGTTCCGGGAGGCGCCGGCGCCGCCACCGGTTTCACCATGTCGGTCGACGTGCCCCACCGGGGGATCTTCGGGTTCAATCTCCTGCCGTTCCTCTTCACCCATCCGATCGCCCTGCACGGCGACTTCGCGGGCGGCGATACGTTCAGCATCGAGCTCGGGTTCCCTCTCGGCCTGCCTCCGGGCACCTACATCTTCCACGTCGACGCGGCCACAGCCTCCGCCACAGCCCATGACTCGGTGACAGTCGTCATCAGCTAGTCCGCGACGTTGGAGGCAAGAGGCCCGGCGCCGGCGTCAGGCCTCCTCGATCAACTCCAGACCGAACCGGTCGCAGAGCGCGACCACCTGCGGCCTGAGGTCGCCGTAGAAGGTCACCCGGTGCCAGCCCATGCGCCACTCCTCGGTGAGCTTCTCGATGTCGCCCTTCACCGCCGCGGCCAGCTTGGTGCGGCAGGCCATGTCGCTGTCGTTGTTGCTGGTGGTCTTCGCCTGGTGGAACAGCACTTGCCTCGTGACCAGGTTGATCTCCAGCGTCGTGGTCAAGTAGCCGGCGGGCAGGAGCGACTGGATCGAGGCGCCCTTGCGGTCCTCGGAGTGGTTGCGGATCCGGAAAGGGTTCATTGGGCCTTCCGTGCCGAACGGCCTGGTCATCGCCACGCAGTGCGCGTAGATGATCTCGTTCCTCGAGGTGTCGATCACGGGATCGGAGATGAAGCCCGGCCGGCCGGCGAGCGAGCCGATCGTCGCCATGGTCAGCGCGGACATCTGGTCCGCCTCGCACCCCCCCACCAGGCCATCGTCGTTCAGTTGGGCGAACCCCAGGCACGGGTAGGCGCTGAGGTGACCGCCGTAGAAGCCGCCGAGGCAGTTGACGCTGATCCCGTGCGCGCCGTGCTGCTCGATCAACTGCTTCATCCCGAGGTAGATCGACGCGGACTTCTCGATCTCGGCCGGCTCCGGTTCGACGACCTCCTGCGCCGTCTCCATCCAGCGGGCCGCGACCGCCTTCGCCTCGTCGAGGTCAGCCGCCAGGTGCGCGGCCTTCAGCTCCTTGAAATCGATCGGCTTCAGCTCGCACCCCAGCAGCGCCTTCGCCTTGCCGCGGAACTCGTCGCCCCCCCAGCCTCCCCCGACGACCAGGATGCGCTTTTGCGCCAGCTCCTCGAGCGCTTCCTCGAAGTCACGCTCCCTGACCTCGTCCCTGGCGCAGGCCCAGTCGGTCTCTTCCGGCGTATTCTCCCGCCGGCTCGCGCGGAAGGCGGCGGCCACCTCGGCGCCGCTCTTCCCCTCCGCGAGCAGCGCGAAGCTCAGCGCGGAGCCCACGATGTCGTCGTCGTCGGAAGAACTGACCCAGTCGACGGGGTTCCCCTTCCCCATGATGCGAGGCTGGCGGTCGAGAAACAGCCCGGAGCCGCCGAAGAGATTGTCGACCAGGAGCGTCGGCTTGCCGGTCGCGCAGAGCTTGACGATGTCGTTGCGCCAGCCGAGGCCCTGGACGCAGATCAGGTAGCCGTCGACCTCGCCGTTCTTCTCCAGGACACCGTCCGCCTCGGTGGGACCGTCCATCAGGCGCGTCACCAGGAATTCGACGTCGGGGCAACCGTTGGTCAGGAGCTTCAGCATCCGCTCCCGCCGCGCATCGAAGTCGTACCCGATGTTCGGCCAGATCGGAACATCGTTGACCACCTCACAGAAGACGAGCCGGATCTTCGGCATGCCGCTCCGCCTCACGCTCAGCCCGGCGCGCGAGAGTTTCGGTCCGAGCAACATGCCTCCGGCGCACGCCGCGCAACCGGAGAGAAACTTCCGGCGGGAACAGGGAGGAGTCGTCGCGTGGGGTTTCATGGTCGCCTCCAGGTTTGAATTAGAGCGAAGGGTCCGAACCGGGTCCACTTCAACAGGTAGTGAAGCAGACCCGGTTCGGTCTTTCAATCGGCCCGCAGTTCGATTCGGCGCACGACGGGTCCCGACCCGGAGAAGGCGAGGCGCAGGTCGGAGCCGGAGTTCTGCCGGTTCGCCAGGCGGGCGCCGGGAAGCCGGTACCGCTCGACCACCAGGGAGCCTTGCCGCTCGGTGGACGTCACCGCGACCTGGGTGTAGGCACCGGAGAGCGTCGCCTGTTCGTCCCTGGAATCGTACTGGACGGAAACGGACCCTCCCGGCTCCCGGGTCACGACGAGCCAGAGCTCTTCGTCCACATTGAATCGCCAGTAGTCGCTGACCCGGAAGTAGAGGTAGCGCATCTTCTCCGCCGCTCCGCCCGCGCGCAGCCAGCCGCCTTCGATCCGGAACGGACCGTCCTCGCAGACTCCCTCGGTCAGGCCGATCCGCTCCTCTGAGGCGTAGTCGATGGTCACCGCATTCAGACCCTCTGCTTCCCGGCCAAAGGAGAGATCCTCGCGCGGCAGCAGCTCCTTCTGGCGCAACGTGATCGGCGGGCCGGGCGCGAGTCCCTGCTTCAGGCGGTCCACGAACACGCGGGTCAGCTGCGAGTAGAGGTCGCCCAGTTCCTTCGAGGGGCAGAGTTCCGTCCCTTCGTGCATCTCGTTCCAGGTCTCGAGGATCACCAACTCCGGCCGGTAAGCGAGCGCCTGCTGCCAGGACCAGCGATAGAAATCGCCCTCCTCCCGCTCCCGGATCGGCGTGCGCCGGCCCGGAACCTGCGTGTCGTCGTAGCCGGGGCCGATCTGCGCCACCCGGTCGAACAGCTTCGGCCCGGTCAGCGCTGCCCCCCAGGCGGTCGTCAGGTCCTGGCCGATGTCGCCCCAGGAGACGTCCGCGACGAGACAGATCCGCTCGTTCGGAAACTTCTTCGAGAAGGCCGCGCGAAGATGATCGCCCAGCCCGGGGTCCCAGGCGGCGGCGAACGCGCTGCCGTACAGCACCACCGGCACGGCGCCGTCGAGAGGATCATGATTCAGTCGGGCCCAGTGACGGGAGGGGATCTGCTCGAAGTACTCGATCACGGTCCGGCAGAACAGGTCCCGTCCAGAGTCCGCGGTCAGGTCGGCGCGCCCGCCCCGCGGCTCGGCGCCGCGGACGTCGTTCAGGAGCGTGGAGGTGTCGTAGAAGAGGCCCAGCTTCACCCGTGGCAGGGAACGCTGCTGCAGCCGGTCGAGCGCCTTCACCATCGGCTTCAGCCCGGCCCGCGAGAACCGGATTCCCGGCCGCTCATAGGCGCCCGGCGCTCCCCAGTAGACCGGCAAGGCGATGTCGATCCCGGCCCGCGCCATCTCCTGGAATTCCCCTTCGTACCAGTCGGCGCTCTCGTAGCTCACCTGCTCCTTCCGCATGAACTGATGCCGGTGCCCCTCACCCCCCCGCTCCGTGGGGAAGTGCTCATCCGGATAGCGGTACCAGTAGAAGAAGTGCGTCGCCACCAGGGGCGGCGGATCGACGTCCCGGGCTCCGGCGGACCCGGATCCCGAGAGCGCCAGCAGGAGGAAGAACACGAACTTCCAGGAATCGGCCATGCCTTCCAGAGTAGTCGATCCGCGCGGACAAGTCTCGCTTCGTGCCCTGGAGCCGATCTCGGAGGTGGATTCTGCGGCCGACGCGACCGAGCGAGAGGTCGCCGCTGTCACGAGTGACGACAAGAGCGAGAGCGCAACGCGCAGGTTCGTGCACGCAAGAGTCGTGACGCTCCCGGGGGAGATGGTCGAGGGAGCCGAGGTCACGGTCATGATGCAGGACCGGCGGGTCGGCCGGGAACAGTCGGGTGCGGACGGGACCTGCAGCATCGAGGTTCCGCCCTTCGTGGACCCGCCTCTGGTCCTTGAGGCCTCGCACGGCGAGGCGAGATCGGGCGGGGTGACGGCGTTGGTGGAGGAGAACGTCACGCTGGTCCTTCGTCCCGTTCAGACGCTCCGGTTCCTCGTCGTGGATGACGAGACCGGCGAGCCGGTCGAAGGATGCGCGATCCAGGTTTCTCCTCCGAGCTGGTGGACACATTACATGGGAAACCAGGTGCAGGGACGGACAGCGGGCGACGGAACCTGTTCGGTCGCGGTGCCGATCCCCCTGGGTCGAATCCTGATCACCCACCCGTCGTATCGGATGCGCTCGATCGGTGATCCGACGCACGTCCTCCCCGCCGAACTCCCCCTTGTCGTCCGCTTGGCGCCCTGTCCACTGGTCCGGGTGCGACGCTTCTGGGACGCCTCGTCGGCCTCGAGCGCCCGGAAGACGTGAACCTGGCGATCTTCCGCTCCGTCTACCAGGACCGCGGACCCGCCCTGAGGCGATGGTTGGGGCAGGCAGGGACGGACGGCCGCTTCCGAATCGAGGGACTCCGCCAGGAATCGTACTATTCAGTCAACATCACGTCGCCCGAACAACCGGCCCTGGCTTTCAAGATACACGCGGATGCTGATCAGGACCTCATGGACCTGGGAGATCTGAAGCTGCGACCGGATTCGAATGTCAGGTCGGTGCGCCTGAAGGTCGTGGATGAAGGCGGAACGGCGATCGCGGGCGCGAGGATCGGCACCTGGAGGTACTCCGAAGACGCGCGGTTCACCGACGCAGCCGGGCATGCCGACGTTCCCGTGGCGCATGACCTGACGATCTTGCCGATCGACCGGCCCGGCTTCCTGCACACCGAAGTCGTGCCGGGGGCACGGGCGGAGCTCGAGGTCACGCTGCGCCGGGCCCCGCTGGTTCGAGGACGCGTCGTGGACGATAGCGGAGCTCCGGTCCCCTTCGCGATGGTGAGGCTCCTTCCGACGGCAGAGAATTACGAACCCAGACCCAACGAGCCGCTGCCGCGAACCTGGTGCGACGCGGAGGGTCGGTTCGAACTGCATCAGGCTCATCCGGGGAAGAGCTACGTCCAGGCGGAGGCGCCCGGATTCGTGGAGCTGTTTCCCTTTCCCATCGTTGCGGAGGGTGGGGAGATCGTGGCGAAGCTCGCTCGCGACCCATGGCTGGTCGTGGAACTGATCGCCGCGGAGGTTGCTCAGGAGTGGACCATCGGCGCCAACTCCTACTTCGACACGGGTCGCCGGCTTCCCCGCAACGAACGAATCGTGTGGATGCTCGTCCATCCAGGGCGGTGCAACTACACCGTCGAAGTCCCGGGCTACTCGCCGGTCACCGGGTCGCTCGAGTTGTTTCCGGGAGAGACCCGGCGCGTCCAGGTGACGCCAACGCAGTAGGACGGATCCGGTTACCTCTTGCGGCGATCGGCCGCGTCAGGTCTCCTGATCCGAGCTCATGAACACCCGCAAGATCGGCTTCGGCATCCTCGTCGCGATCCTGTTCCTGCTGCCGTACGCGCAGGAACCTTGGTGGGAGTACTTCCACTCCTCCCTCGTCCTCGTCCTCCTGTTCCGGGCGATCGGCGGACCCGGCGGCGCGACGAGGCTCGGACTCGGCATGAAGCCCCTCGGCTGGGTCTACACCTGCGGCGTCTTCCTCCCGCTCTTCGTCGGCGCGGGCGTCCTTCAGGCCGGGATCGCCCGTTCGGCGGGAATCTCGCACGCGTGGTCCTTCTTCCCTGCGAACGTCGATCCTCTGTTCCAGGCCTTGAACGAGGAGTTGATCCTCGGGTACGTCCTCCTGTGGTGGCTGGTCAAGAGACTGAAACGCCCGCACCTTTCGGCCTGGATCCTCGCGGTCTTCTTCGCCGCCATGCACCTCGTCTTCTACCGCTGGATCAGCACGCTCTACGACTCGTGGCTCACCTGGCAGGCGGTGGCCACGTTGCTGTTGGTGGGTGTCTGCCGCAACTACCTGATCCTCCTCGCCGGCCACGTCGGCTACGCCTGGGCGATTCACGGCGCCTGGAATCTCTGGTTCTTCGGCGGATCCTGGACTGAACACGCCCGGCTCGGGGAGCCGGAGCTCTTCAACACCTTCCTGGGGCACCCGGCCTCCATGGCGGTGACGCTCGTATTGGCCGGGGCGTCGTTGCTTCTGGTCGCGAAATGGGGGCTCCACGGGGTCTTTCTGTGCTATTCGGAGCACGGATCTGCTCGCCACCGCCCCCGGCCTGAGAGAATAAACTGATGACACCGTCCTGCTGGATACTGCTGTTCTTCCTCCTCACGCCGGGATCCGAGGAACAGGTCGATCAGACGCAGAGGGCGCGCGACCTCGCTCACCGGTTCATCATCGTCGACGGCCACATCGACATCCCGATCTCGCTCTTCTCGAACTACCGGGATGTCTCGGTTTCCGTTCCGGACCTCGACTTCGACTACCCGCGCGCCGTCGCGGGAGGGCTGGACGCGCCGTTCATGTCGATCTTCACCCCCGCCTCGTACGAGGAGAAGGGAGGGGGAAAGAAGTTCGCCGATGATTCGATCGACATCGTCCAGCGGATGGCCAGGGAGAATCCGGACAAGTTCATGGTGGCGACCTCGGTGGCGGGCGTCCGCGAAGCGAAGCAGAGCGGCAAGATCGCGCTCCTCCTGGGAATGGAGAACGGCACCCCGCTCGAGGGAGACTTGAAGAACCTCGAGCACTTCTACGAGCGCGGCATCCGCTACATCACGCTCGCCCACTCGAAGGACAACCACATCTGCGACTCCTCCTACGATGACCGCCACACCTCGAAGGGCCTGACCGAATTCGGCCGCGAGGTGGTGAAGAGGATGAACGAACTCGGCATCGTCATCGACGTGTCCCACATCACTGACGACACCTTCTTTCAGGTGATGGAGCTGTCAGAGGCGCCGGTCTTCGCCTCCCACTCCTCGGCGCGCGCCTTCACGCCCGGCTTCGAGCGGAACATGAGCGACGAGATGATCAAGCTGCTGGCGAGCAAGGACGGCGTCATCATGATCACCTTCGGCACCACCTTCCTCTCCGGCGAAGCGCGGGAGGTCGGTGACCGGCAGGAAGCGGATCTCCGCGCGTACGCGAAGGAACATGACCTGACGTGGAATGATCCGGAGGCGGTGGAGTTCCGGAAGAAGTACCGCGAAGAACACCCGTTCCCGTTCGCCGATATCAGCGTGGTCGCAGACCACATCGACCACGTGGTCAAGCTGGTTGGCATCGATCACGTCGGGCTGGGATCCGACTTCTGCGGCGTCGGCGACACCCTGCCGACCGGCCTGAAGGACGTCTCGATGTTCCCGAACCTGATCCGGGTCCTGCTGGAGCGCGGCTACTCCGAGGAGGAGATCGAGAAGGTCTGCTCCAAGAACGCCCTGCGAGTCCTGGATGCGGTGGAGAGCCACGCTCGGAGCGGGCGGTAGCTCTCCGCTCGAACTCCAGGGACAACGGTCACCTCTGCAGCGAGGAGCACCCCGAACTCACCGTCACCTGCGCCGCCCTCTTCCACCCATACCCCCTGGCCGACGACCTCCTCCACCGCCCTTCCCGCGTCCCATGCCGGCTCCGGCCGCGCTATCGAGCTGCCTGAAAGCAGCCTCCTGCCGGCGCCTCGTCTCCATGTATTGCCTCATCTCCTGGTCCTCACTGCCAGCGCCCGCAGAGACGGGGGCGCGGGCGGGGGCGCGGGCGGGGGCAGGGGCGGAGGCGGTACGAACGGGAGGAGAGGCGACTTCAGGCAGGCCTTCCCCGTCGAGGGCGCGCAGCATCGAACCCTGCGCAAACGCGATCTCCTTCTCGTCGAGACGCCCATCCCGGTCCCGGTCGTATCGTCCCAGCAGAGACTTCAGGCCGGGTCGTGAGTCGGCCCGCACTAGCAGCTCCTGGACCGCCGCAGACCTGGGGCTCTTCGGGGGCTGTGCAACAGCAGCTTCAGCAGCCGCCTCGAAGTCCACGGGTGCAGACCAGGCCGGCGCCGGCAGGCTCGAAGGAGCCGACCCCTTGACGTTCGTGCAGGCACTGAACACCTGAACCGTCAGGATCAGACAGGCTGCCGCAACGAGATTCCTTGGGATGCTCATCACTCCTTGCTCGGCGCACAGGGCGGCGGCGATCACCACGTTCGGCGCATTATAACCTCCAGGCCACGCTTTCGTCACGGCGTCCCGGCCCGCAACCGAACCACCCGCGGATCCTGTAACCGTCTTCATCAGGAGAGGTTGTGTTCTTCAGGGCCGGGCTGTCGAGGCACCGGCACGAACGCTTTGTCGCCCACGGCCATCCGGCCGCGGGTGCCCGGGTGCGAAGAAAGGCCGCGGCGGCCGCCACCCGAAGACGGCCGCCGCCGCGTCTTCCCAGAGTTCCCGCCTTCGGTCTCAACGGCGCGGAGAGCCTCCGGTTCTACCTCCTTTGAACGAGGGGGCAGTCGAAGCTCGGCCCGATCGCGGTGCGGTAGAGGTTGGTGACGCCCCCCACCGCCGGGTTGCCCGCGGAGAAGGTCACCGTCTGGATGCCGAACTCCGCGCCGATCAGCGCGGGGAGCCGCGGGATCCGCAGGATGTAGTCCGTGCCCACGCTGACCGTGGCGAAGCTCATGAGGGATGCGGTGCCCGCGGCGATGACGCCGTAGGGAGCCATGGCGGTGGAACCATCGAGCAACCCCAGCATGTAGGTGGAACTTCCCGCGGGGCCGTCCACCCGGAAGCGCAGGGTCACGTTGGGCGAAGCAACATCAACCGCGTTCCAGTAGCTGTAACCGTTGTAGCTCACCACCGCATGCTCCATGATCGAGGTCTGGGCATCGGCATGGAACTTGATTCCCGACCAGTCGATCCAGCCGCCGGTGGAAGGTCCGTCGGCGTTCGTATCTCCGCCCCAGTTGTCGTTCTTGTAGGAGGTGATGACCACCGGTTCAGCGGCGGTTCCGAGGGCATTGAGTGAACCATGGACCTCGAAACCGTGGGATCCGGCGGTCATGATCTTGATGATCGTGCCTGCCGCGAGATCCAGGGTGACACCAGCCGGGATGATGGTGTGGTTCGCGAAGCCGTGAACGCCGTTGAGGGTGTTGTAGGGTCGCAGGACGATATCCTCCGTGGGCGAGGTCTTGGTGATCCGGACGTAACTCCCCATTGCGTTCCCCGTGGCCGTATTGAACCGGAAGTAGGGGACCGCCTCGATCGGCACGTCGCTCACCGCGTACTTGCCGTTGTCGTCGAAGCGGCACCATTCCACCGTGGGATGGGCGATGATGCCGGCCAGCCCGAGCGCCTCCTGGCCGTTCCGCTCCAGCACGCACCCCCGCAGGGTGACGTCGGCGCCCTGGATGGTGATCGCGTCGTAGTAGCCGTACCCTGCGTACCGGACCACCGCGTGCTCCAGCACGCTGTCCCCCGCGGTGGAGTTGAAGATCATCCCGCTCCAGTAGTTCCCCCAAGCGGAGGAGGCGCCGTCGCCATTCGTGTCCCCGCCGTACTCATCGTCATGGTAGGCGGTGAAGACCACGGGTTCGTCCACCGTGCCGTTGGCGAGGAGGGTCCCCTGGACGGTGAAGAGGTAACCACCGTTCCACATCTTGAGGATGACCCCCTTCTCCAGGGTCAGAGTGATCCCCGCCGCGATCAAGATCTGGCTGTTGAGGAGCAGGGCGCCCCCCACGCAGTTGTCCGCGGTGATCGTCAGGTCGGCGGAAGGGGAGGGGGTGGTGACATTCAGACAGTTTCCTCCGTTGCCGGACGCAGTGCAGTTGGTGAAGCCCGTGACCGCTTCCAACGGCATCGCGGTGCAGACATAACCGAGGTTGTCGACGAAGGAGCAGTCGGTCACCGTCGGCCTTGCCCCCGAACCGTTGAGGTCAATCGCGGACTGTCCGTTTTGGATGAAGCTGCAGTCGGTGACAGAGATATCGGCGTCGTGGATGTCCAGCGCGCCCCAGAACGCTTCGCCACCCCAGCGGAAGACCGCATGCTCGATCGTGCTGGCGCCTGCGGTGGAAGAAAAGTCGAGGCCCCGCCAGTAGTTGACCCGTCCGGTTGAGGGCCCATCCCCGTTGGTGTCGCCCCCCCAGTCGTCGTCCGGCAGGGCAGTGAAGGCGACCGGCTCGCCGGCCGTGCCCAGGACGGTGAGCGTCCCGTTGACGTACACGTGGGACCCATTGGCGAATTTGACGATGACGTTCTGGGGAATGGTCAGGGTCTGCCCCGCGGGCACGGTGAGGGTCCCGGAAGCGTGGTAGATGGTCCCCGAGACAAGGGGCCCTCCACTCCCGTCGTAGATGTTGCCCGTGAGGGGGGTCTGTGCCTGGGCGAGGCCTCCCAGCGAGGTGAGGACGAGGGTCAGCAGGATCAAGCGCCGGACCTGGCTCCAGCCCCCCTTCCAGGAGGCAGAATCAGCGGAAATCGGGAATCGCGTAGCCATGACGTTCTCCTCGGTGGTGCCTCGAGGGCTCTTCCTGTTGGACTGCTTCAGGGACAGAAGCGGGAAGCGGCAATGCGTGCTTCGGCAAAACCCGAGAAACCGGGTCGATTGGCCGAGGGGCCGCCGGCAAGCGGGTGGCCCAGCCTCTTCATCCGCGAGAACGCGGACTGCGGCAAGGGGGAGAAACCCCCTGTATGAATGCTACTTTACGGTGATCCTCATGCGGAACCGGCCGCCCGTCCCGCTCACCGAAAGAGACGCTTCTTGCGGCATGTCTTGCGACGTGGTTGTGCCCGCTCGGCCGATAACCGAGGCCAGATCCACTGTCATCTCGAGGACCGCGCCGTGCGCGAGCGGTGAGCGCGCGATCTTCCCGTCAAGGGCCAGGTCGATCAGCGCCTTCACGTCCTCCTCCGTCCCGCCGAGCATTGAAGCGACAATGCAGTCGCCCGCAGCGGCCATGTAGGTATTGAGCTGCTCGCTTGCGAAAAGAGGGTTTTGCGCCAGCGTATCGGAGAGGATCTCGGCCTTCTGGTGGCTCACGGAGATGCCGCGGTGCTCGAACGCGTTCAGAGTCACCTCGCCCTCCAGCTCCGGATTCCTCTCGAGGCCGAGCTCGGAGAATCTCCTGTACTCCTCGCTGGCGAGCAGCCCCCCGGCAGCCTTGACATCGCGCGTCCCGACCACCGATCTCGACGGCGATCCCAGCGCTGATGTCATCGCAAAGGTCCCGTCCATGATCTCGAGCCATTTCTCCATGTAGGCGTCGAAGGCCTCGGCATCCTCCCGCATCTGTGGGTAGAGAGATGTGCTGATCTCGACGATCGGCCTGAAAGCCCCTTCGAGCGAGTCCCGATCGAGCGATCCCCTGAGCCGAATCACGGCAGAATCCGCGTCCAGCTCCGGGGCGCCCAGGGAGTTCGGCAAGAGAGCCGCGACGAAGCCGTCGAAGCCGCTCCCTCCGGCCGGTCTCAGGTCGAGGGCAACCTCGAATCCCGCGGCCTCGGATCCGTCGACACTCAGCGAGAGATGGTCGACCTGGTGCGGAAACTCGAAGGCCGTGTCCAGAAGCCGGTTCACGCCTTCGGCATCAATACCGTGCCGGCTCATGGTCAGAGGAAGCAGCGCGCCCCCCATCACTCTCAGCTCCGCGAGCCTCTCCGCGAAGTGCCTCATCAACACTGGAGGATTCGCCTCCAACCGGAGCAGCCCGATCTCTCCCTGGCCGGGACGGACGAACACCATCCCCTCCTCATCCACGAACAGCTCGTGGTGGCGGCCCTCTTCCAGGCCGGGCAGCTCGACGTGGCTCTCGAAGCCGTCGAGTACTGC
>JAZDLC010000021.1:0-16982 GCA_043802345.1 Planctomycetota bacterium
CTGAAGGATCTGCTGGAGACGCCCTGACTCCAACACGTGAGCCACTGCCCATGGCGGTGCGACTCCCCAAGGCCCATCCGTTCACGTTCTCGTTCACGTTCCCGTTCACGAATCCGGCGATCGCCCGGGCCGACACCCACCATCGTGAACGAGAACGAGAACGGGAACGGATGGGGGAGAATGCTCACGACACGGCCACAGGCCGCAACCAAAAGGAGGGGTTCCCGACTTGCTCGGCGGCCACCGAAGAATCGGAATCGAAATCGATTGGTCTCATGCCACCCGGTAGATCGCATCCGATCGATCCCGATCCCGATTTCGATTTCGATTCCTGCGCGCCGTGCGAAGAATCTCGACGTGGGTAGCACGACGCCCCCTTCGAAGGGCCTTCCCCGAGCCACCCGCTCTGCGGGTGGTACCCGACTCCCTGGCTGAGCTACCGCCGCATCCGGCAATCCTGAAGGTCCGTGCCGCACCGCGCACGCATGAGGGCCGGCGCCCACGTCCAGCGATCTCGGGAAGTCACTAAAGGTTGAGAGGGAGGGGATCGGGAAGAGATCTAGAAAATAGAAAAAGCATCAAGCCGGTTCTCCCGCATCTCGATGAGAGTCCCGACGGCTTCACGCCTGACTCCATGTTTCCAGGAATGCCGGGAGCAATCGGATGCCCGACCTTGGTTCGCTTTTCTGTCTCACGCTTCTCTTGGTCCCAGTCCAGGAGGACGACCTGAAAGGGTCCGCCTTTGCCAAGGGGAGGCTCTTCCTGGAGAGCAAGCAGTTCCAGCTGGCGGCGGAGCAGTACGTCGCGGCCCTCGAGGCCGATCCGGAGGACCCGGAGACATCCTACATGCTGGGCCTGTCGCTGTTCGGGGCCGGTCGGTTTGCCGAGGCGGAGGAACCGTTGCTGGTTGCCGCCGCCGCGTTCCCGCAGGACGCGCTCCCTCACGAGTTCCTGGGCCGGATCTACTTCCAGCTTTCCAGGTACGAAGCGGCGAGCGACGCCTTCCAGCGCGCCGCGGAGCGGAATCCCCGGGAAGGACGGACCTACAACTTCCTGGGCGCTGTCCTGCTCCGGCAGGGCAAGACAGACGAGGCCATGGACGCCTTCCTCACGGCGATTCGACTGGATCCGAGCTACGCGGTGGCTCACTACAATGTCGGCGTCCTCAAC
Organism: Planctomycetota bacterium; assembly: GCA_043802345.1. Taxonomy (GTDB): domain Bacteria; phylum Planctomycetota; class B15-G4; order B15-G4; family JADJEK01; genus JAZDLC01. The sequence continues at coordinate 1,171 of JAZDLC010000021.1, forward strand.
GTGATGCGCGGTGATGACCTGGCCGGCATCTACCACCTCCGGGAGGCGGCCAGGCTCGACCCGAGCGATTCGGATCCGACGGAAGCGCTCGCGGAACTGTATTTCAGGGACGGCGAGCTCGAAGAGGCCCTCACTTGGGTGCGAGCGTCCGCCGAGCGCAAACAGGACTCGGTGGAGCTGTGGGTCCGCCTGGCGCGGCTGAGCCTTCAGCTGGGCCAAACGAGGGAGGCGGAACGAGCCTATCGGGCCGCCTGCGACCTGCCGGACTCAGGCGTGGGGGCGCATCTCGGCCTGGGCTACCTGCTGGAGTGCGGCGGGCGCTTCGGGGACGCGCGCCGGTCGTATCTCGAGGCCCTGGCGGTCGAGCCGATGTCGTTGGACGCTCACCTTCGCATGGCCGACCTGGCGGAAGATCTTGGCGACACTGCGCTGGCCCGCCGTCACCTGGAGCGCCTCATCGAGCTGGGTGTGAATCGGGTCGCGTTGCTCCGCAGGCTCTGCCTCGCCTGCGAAAGCCTGGGTGACGAGGCCGGAGCCGTCGCGGCGTATCGACGCCTCGTGCTCCTGAACCAGGGATCCCAGGAGGATCTGCTGGCGATCGCCGGCCTGATGATCACCTCCAAGGTGGAGGGGATCGGCGACATGCAGCATGGATACGAGCTGGTCCGGTCTCTTGTGGATGGCAATAGCGAGGAGACTGCCGCGTCCCTCTACGTGCTGGCACAGGCCGAGGAGGCTCTCGGCCACCACGAGTCAGCCGCGAAGAACTTCCAGCGCGCGGCCGACATGCTCCAGCAGGATCACCCCGTGACATCGGTCCTGTTGCGGCAGGCGGAAATCAGCCGGAGGGACCGGCGGTAGGTTCGGGGGGGACGGGTCCTCACGGTTGCTCGTCAGCATTCGCGCCTGTTCGCGTGTCCGTGCTCGTCAATGGCATTGACTTTGGCACACATCCGCTGCGAATCCTCGCCGGAAGCCGGGTCTCCGATCGAAATCGAAATCTAAATCGAAATCCAAATCGGGAACGATGTCGGTTGCGGCGCGTCGTCGGAGCCGTGCCGGAGTCGCTCCGATCGGCTTTCGTAGGGGCTGCGATTTCGATTCCGATTTCGCTTTGGATTTCGACGCAGACAGTGCCATCTCAGCAGGATGTCCACACCCTGCGCGGTCGCTCAACAACGGTGGACTCCAAGGCTAACGGCATTGCCGTGCCCGTACACGATGGTCCCGTCCCACCCACGCTCAACGCGCATCAATCGAGATGGAGTACGATTCGGCTCGATTAGTGGATAGGGATCAGGCTGGGGACGAAGAGATGACTAGGTGATACCCCAGATATCCCTGGCGTACTCCCGAATCGTCCGGTCGCTGGAGAACTTCCCGGACCTTGCGATATTCAGGAGACTCTTCCGCGTCCAGGCGTCCTGGTCCTGATACTCCCGGCTGACGCGCTCCTGGATCTCCAGGAATGGAATCAGGTCCTTCAGGATGAAGTAGTTGTCACCCGCCAGCAGCCTGTCGGCGATGCCACGGAACAGGCCGGGCTCTTCGGGGCAGAAGCGGTTGCCCTGAAGCTCGGAGACGATCCGCGCGATTCTCGGTTCCTGGTCCGCGAGCGCTTTCGGGTCGTACTTCCCGGAGGCTCTGAGCTGATCCGCCTGTTGCGAGGTCAGCCCGAAGATGTACAGGTTCTCCTCCCCGGCCTCCTCGATCATCTCGATGTTGGCCCCGTCCAGCGTTCCCACCGTCAGCGCGCCGTTCATCATGAACTTCATGTTGCCCGTGCCGGAGGCCTCCATGCCCGCGGTCGAGATCTGCTCGCTCAGATCCGCCGCCGGAATGATCTGTTCCGCCAGGGTGACCCGGTAGTCAGGCAGGAAGGCGACCTTCATCCACTCGCCGACTCTCGGGTCCTTGTTGATGACGCCCGCCACGGCGTTGATGAAGCGGATGATCAGCTTCGCGAAGGCGTATCCGGGGGCCGCCTTCCCTCCGAAGAGGTAGGTGCGGGGTGATCCCGGGGTCAACCCGTCATCTACCAGGCTCAGGTAGTCATGGACGATCCGGAGCACGTTCAGGAGCTGGCGCTTGTACTCATGAATCCGCTTGGCGTGCACGTCGAACATCGAACTCGGATCAACCTCGAGTCCGGCGATCCGGAGAATGACCTTGCTCAGGTCGATCTTGTTCTGATGTCGGACCTCGCGGAAGTCATGCCAAAGCGTCGGGTCCGCGAGATGCTCCTCCAGGTTTCGCAGCGCGTACAGGTCGGTGATCCAGCGATTGCCGAGCCTCGACGTCAGCAGCTTCGCCAGGCGAGGGTTCGCCTTCAGCAACCAGCGCCGCTGCGTCACCCCGTTGGTCTTGCTCTGGAACTTCTCCGGCCAGAGGTCGTTGAAGTAAGGCACCAGCTGGGTCTTCAGCAGTTCGCTGTGCAGCGCCGAGACCCCGTTGACCGCATGGCTGCCGACGATGGAGAGATGCATCATGCGGACGTGCCGGCCGCCGCTCTCGTCGATGATGGAGAGGCTCCTCTGGCGCTGCTTGTCGCCGGGCCACCTTGCCTCCACCTCTTTCAGGAAGCCCTCGTTGAGCTGCAGGATGATCTCCAGGTGCCGGGGCAGGACAGTGTTCAGCAGCTCGACGGGCCACTTCTCCTGAGCCTCGGGCAGCAGGGTGTGGTTCGTGTACGCAAGCGTGCTGCGGACGATTCCAAGCGCGGTATCCCAGGGGATGTCCCGCTCATCCACCAGGATGCGCATCAGTTCCGCGACGGCGAGGGAGGGGTGAGTGTCGTTCTGCTGGATGGCGACCCTGGTGTCCAGGGTCAGCAGATCCTCCGTCGTCTCTCCATGCCGGGCGAGGATGTCCTGGAGGGAGCAGGCAACGAAGAAGTACTCCTGCAGCAATCGCAGTTCCCGCCCCGCCGGAATGTCGTCCGAGGGGTAGAGGACCTTGGAGATTCGCTCGGAGTGGATCTTCCGTTCCAGCGCCTTCACGTAGTCGCCGTTGTTGAAGATCTCGACGTCGAATTCGCTGGAGGCCTTGGCCGCGTAGAGCCGCAGGTAGTTGACCGTCTGGCCCCCGTACCCCACCACTGGAAAGTCAGAGGGGACGCCGATCACCTTCATGGTGTCGACCCAGCGATTCTTTTGCGGGCGGCCGTTCGAGCTTTTGGGCTCCAGGCGTCCGTAGATGCGGACCGTGCGGGCCAGGTCGGGCCGCTGGATCAGGAGCGGCGTTCCGGGATTGCGCCACACATCCGGAAGTTCGGTCTGGCGACCTTCCCGGAAGACCTGGCGGAACAGGCCAAACTCGTAGTTGATGCCATAGCCGTACCCCGCCAGGCCGAGCGTGGCCATGGAGTCGACGAAGCAGGCTGCCAGCCTTCCCAGGCCACCGTTGCCGAGAGCGGGGTCGGGCTCCAGTTCCACCAGCTCGTCCAGGTCGACTCCGAGCTCCTACAGCGCCTGCAGGCACTGATCGTGGATTCCCAGGTTGAGCAGGTTGTTCGACAGCGTCCGTCCCGCCAGGAACTCCATCGAGAGGTAGTAGATCCGCTTCTTCCCTTCCCGGTTGGCGGTCTGTTCGGTGCGTAGCATCACCTCGATGACCTGCTCCCTGACGGCGAGCGAGGCGGCGATGAATCGTTCTCGAGCGGTGAGGCTCTCCCACTCCTTGCCGAGCGAGTAACGCGAATAGCGCAAGATCGATTGCTTGAGGCTCTCGACGGTGACGGATGCACTCGGTGCGGACATATGGGTCATGTTGCTCATGTTGGTCATGTGGCGTTGGCTGCCTGATAGCTCCACATACGGTCGTTGTCCGAACGTGGAGCGGGCCGCCATGCTGCTTATCGGGCTTCCCGATTCAAGGCTGTACCGCAATATGGGGAGACTTGTTGGGCAGCTCCGCGCTAACGGTTCACGCGGGAGACCGTGGGCCGCCCTGTTCGGTGAGGGCGACCGGGGCGGGCAGGTCGTTGAACACCAGACGTTTCGCTACTAGATAGACGAAACCACCGGCCAGCACACCGGTGAAAAGATCGACCAGCCAGTGAAACCCGAGATAGACCGTGGAGAGCAGGATGAGCGCGCCCGAAATCGAGGCCGCCTGGGAAAAGCGCCGCGGAGCGCCGGAGCGGGCGATCAGAATCAGGGAAATCGTCAGGGAACAATGGTACGAGGGGAAGCAGTTGTCCAGACCGCTCATGGGACGGACGATGTCCATCAGCCACGGATGGACGCTGTCCATGAGAGGCATGACTCCCGAGGGGGAGATGCTCCATGGCTCCGAGACCGGGAAGAAGATGTAGAAAGGGAGGCAGAGCAGGTAATTCAGGGCGTAGACGTAGGCGGTCATCCTGAGGCGGGGGGCGTCGTCCAGACGGTCGTAAGCGTGCGCCATGCCGAACAGCAGGGCGGGAAAGAGGATCAGGTAGGCGAAGGTCAGCAGCCAGGTGAGCGGCGGAAACACCAGCAGATCCTGGATCCAGGCCGTCGCGCTCCCCTCGAGCTGCAAAATGAGCCCCGAAAACCCCTCGCTCAGGGAGCCGGCGAGCCGCATCTCCGCGGGAGTGCGGAGGTGCTCCACGTTGGTCTGCACCAGATCGAACAGGAAGACGCTCAGCCAGATCAGCACCGCCGTGCGGAAGTGCGTGCGGCGCGGCATCTCCTTCCAGACCCTGGCGGTCTCCAGCAGGCCGGGACGCCCGATTGCCAACCGCACGTACCAGACGACGCACACGGCGATGAGCACGACCTGAGCAATGCCGAGGATTGACTTCATCAGAATCTGTCACACGGGGGACGCGGGAGAGAACACCATCCAAGCATCAACGTATCAGATCCAAGCCTCTGTGAAGACCCGTTTTCCGCGAGTTCGGCCGGGTGAATACGGGCGGGCGCGGTCCGGGCGATCGGCGCCCGTCAGGCCCTGGGGTGGGTCTTGCGATAGGTCTCCTGAAGCCGGCGAGCATCGAGATGGGTATAGATCTGGGTGGTCGTAATATTCTGGTGACCCAGGAATTCCTGCACCAATCGCAGGTTCGCGCCGCGATTCAGCAGGTGGGTGGCGAAGGAGTGGCGGATGGTGTGGGGGGAGGTGGTCGGGTCCAGGCCGGCCGCGGCCAGATACTCCTTCAGCAGCCGCCGGACGCTCCGATCGGTCAGGCGGCCGAGCCCTGCCGGGCCCCTGCGATTGTTCAGAAACAGCGCCTGGGACCGCCTGCCCTGCTCCGCGAGCCGGGTTTCGCGCTGATCAATGTATGCCTGGAGCGCCTCGAGCGCCGGACCGCCGACGACGCACAGCCGCTCCTTCCGGCCTTTCCCCCTGACCAGCAGCGACCCCTCCAGCAGGTCGAGGTCTCCCAGGTTCGCGCCCACCAGTTCCGCCACCCGCACGCCGGTGGAATACAGGAGTTCCAGCAGGGCCCGATCTCGTACGGCCCGGAAGGAGTCCCCCTCAGGGGCCTTCAGCAGACGGGCCATCTCCTTTTCCTCCAGGAACTTCGGGAGCGGGCGGTCCCGCTTGGGGCGGCGCACCGCGGCCGCCGGGTTCTCGTCCAGGCCGGCGTGCTCCAGCAGGAAGCGGAAGAACGAGCGCAGCGCGGAGATCTTCCGGGCCATGGAGCTCTTGGCTCGCTCTCCCAGCCCATCCCGGCCCTCCCTGTAATGCCGGATGTACTCCCGGATCAACAGGGTTTCGACCTGCCCGGCGGTTTCCACTCCCTGAGAGCGGGCGAACTCGATGAACTGGATCAGGTCGTTCTCGTACGCCTTCAGCGTGTGGCCGGAGGAGGTCCGGACCCCGCGCTGATAGTCGAGGAACTCCTCGAGCGATCGGTAGAGTTCTGCCGCCATGAAGGTGGACCATACCCGGTTTGGAATCGGGCTTCCGCACCCTTTCCTCACTGGCGATCCCGACCTGGTCTGCCAGGAAACCGGAGAATCGAAATCGAAATCGAAATCGAAATCGGCATCGATTGGTTTCATCCCACCCAAGGGGCGCATCCAATCGATCCCGATTTCGATTTCGATTTCGATCCCGATTCTCCCTGAGAACACGAATAGGGGGGGCAGCAACCTCCGCCCCCACCTTGCGTTGCCACCGCCCACCCGGTGAGATGACCCGCCCGCTCCCGAACCTGATGAGGCGTCCGCTTTTCACCGTGCCCAGTCTCCCGGTCCACTGTCTCCCCCTCCCTCGTGGCCTCGACCCGCTCGAGTCCCTGCTTTCCTTGAAGGGCGAGGGGCCCTCGGTCTTGCTGGATGGCCAGCCGCCGTCGCATGAGCGGAACCGGCGGGCGATCGTGCTGTTCGATCCGTTCGACGTGGTGGCGATTCCGGCCGGATCCGATCGGATCGGGAGGGGCGACCCACTGGGGGAGCTGTTCGAGAAGATCGCGAGGTATGGCGGCGGGACCGCACCCTCACCCCCGTCCTTCGCGGGCGGCGCGGCCGGGTTTCTCTCGTACGATCTGGGCCGGCACCTGGAGCGCCTGCCGGCCACGGCCGGGCTGCGGTCCGCCGTGCCTGATCTGTGGTTCGGGCTGTTCAACAGGGGTGTGCTGTTCGACCTGGCGTCGGGCGAGGCCCGGCTGTTCTGCACCGAGATCGAGGCGGCGGGCAGGGCGGGCCCTGAGTACGCGCGTCGCTCGTTGCGGGAGGCCCGCGATCGGATTCTCGCCGGGCCCCCCGCGCCTCGCTCGGGGGTGGCCGCGGGACCGCTCGTTTCTAACTTCAACCATGCCGAATACCGAGCTGCCGTGGAGGCGGTCCGGGAGTCCATCCGGTCGGGAGACGTCTATCAGGTCAACCTCTCCCAGCGGTTCGAGGCCGCGTGCGACGCGGATCCGTTTGCTCTCTACCGGCGCCTGCGCCGCCTGAACCCCGCGCCGTTTTCGGCCCTGGTCGACACCGGCGAGGCTCAGCTGCTCTCCTCCTCCCCCGAGCGGTTCCTGCGCCTCCTTGGGGACATGGTGGAGACGCGGCCGATCAAGGGGACCCGGCCGCGGACGGGAGCTTCCGGGCCCGACCGGATTCAGGTGAGGGAACTCATGCAGTCCAGGAAGGACGCCGCCGAACTGGCCATGATCGTGGACCTGCTCCGCAATGACCTGGGGAAGGTGGCGCGCTACGGCAGCGTGGTGGTGAAGGAGGCGGCCCGGCTGGAAGCGTACGCGACCGTCTTTCACCGGGAAGCGGTGATTCAGGCTCGCCTCAGGGAGGGGCTGACTGGAGAGGACCTCCTCAAGGCCACCTTCCCCGGCGGGTCGGTCACCGGGGCGCCCAAGATTCGAGCCATGGAGCTGATCGAAGAGCTGGAGGGGATCCGCAGGGGGGCGTTCACCGGCTCGATCGGCTGGATCGGGTTTGACGGCGATCTGGAGCTGAACATCGCCATCCGCACTCTCATCCTGGAGGCTGGAAGGGCCCATTTCCATTGCGGGGGAGGGGTCGTGCTCGATTCCGATCCGGAGGAGGAGTACCGCGAGACACTGGCCAAGGGGCGGGCGCTCGCGAACGCTCTCGGCTGCTCGTTTCCTGGAGATTCGGACGACCTGACAGGGGAAGGACTCGTATTCACTTCCGGCCCAGCCTTTCCGTAGAATGCACAGGCCCCGCTTTCATGCAAGGAGACAGACCCTTGAACTCCCTCATCACTACCCCCACCCTCCTGCTTTGCCTGCTCTTCCCATCGGCCCTCTCCGCCGCGCGGACGCTCCCAGTTCCCCAGGAGGAGAATGCGGATGCCGCTGACCCGGCCGAGTTTCTCGCGGCTCTCGAGGCAGCCCTGAAGGAGCGCAAGACGAATGACGACGACCTGCGGCACGAAGCGGACGGCAAGGTCACCGAGGCGCTCGATCATTTGATGCTCGACTTCGCCAAGTATGACGAGAAGCAGCAGAAGCAAGTTGTTGGCGACATCAGCTCCATGTTCAAGATCCGCACCCAGGAGAACGAGGATCGGATCTACATCGGGGCCGCCGCCTGCCTGTCCGAAATGGGCCCGCTGGCGGAGAAGAGCCTGAAGAGCGCGATGGGCATCAAGCACCTCGAGAAGCGGTCGGACGTGCAGGTCGCGCTGATCGACGCGCTGGGCAGACACAAGAACGAGAAGAATATCGACCTGTTCGTGAAGCTGATGAAGAGTCCGGAAGACAAGATCGTGGTGGCCGCCATCAAGTCGCTGGCGCTGTACCGGGACTCGGACGCGAAGGTGCGGAAGCAGATCGCCGAGGAGCTGATCAAGGCGTATGCCAACGCGAACAACCTGAACGCGAAGGAGAAGGGGAAGAACCCGGTCTTCAAGGAGCGCTTCTACGCCGTCGAGGTTCCGATGAACGAGGCTCTCGCCGCGATCACGCTCCAGAGCTTCCAGACCTCGGCGGAGTGGGAGAAGTGGTACAACGACAATCGCAGCAAGCGGTGGTAGGCGCCCCGCCACGGAGCTTGCCGGCCGCGGCCCGATCGGTGGCGCTGGTGTGCCTGCTGGCCCTGGCCGGCTGCGGCCGGACGGAGCCACAGCAGGCGGGCTCTCACAGGGGTGATTCCGAACAGGCCCTGACGCACGTGACGGTGCTCAGGGGGGAGTCTGCGGGCGTGCTCGTCTGTGTGACGCCGCTAGCCGCCAATCCGAAGACCGCCGCCTGGTACCAGGAGAAGATCGCGCAGCTCTCGCATGCTTCCGGCGAGAGGACGTTCTTGCGGCTGTCCCTGTTCCATCTCGGCGCTCCCGATTCGCCGCCGCTGAAGCTCGACCGTCTGGAGCTTTTAGTCGCCGCGCCGGGAGGTCAGATGAGGGCTCTCCCGCTTCAGGACGGGCCGCCCGATCCACACTTTCAGGCCAGCACCCTGCCGCTCAAGACCCTGGAGTCGTTTCAGGGAACCGAGTTGCCGGTGGGCGCCTTCCTGTCCGCGGTCACATCGCTTCCGGGAAAGATCGCCCTGGATTCGGTCACGGGGGGAGTCGTACGGGCCGGCGGCCTCGAGATTCGGCTCGAGAGCGACTCGCTGGAGCGGACGATTCTGGAAGAACTGTTGGAGTTCCCGCGGCGAGAGGCCATCCTGGCCAGCATGGCAAGTGACAGTTCCGAGTCTCAGACCTCCGTGCCGGAAAAGGGCCGGTGATTCCTTCAGGCCGGGAAGTTGTCCCAAGAACATGACCGAGCATCCCAAAGATCGAGAGACGACCGGCGCGGAGGGCGGCCATGATCCGGCCGGTGACGCCGGCGAGCAGGAGGGCAGCAAGCTGATCCGCGAGCTGGAGGCGGTCCAGTCCCTGAGGACCGGTCCGCTCGATCCGCTGGCCCAGATCCAGCAGAATGCGCAGGTGCTGCGGTACGTCCATGACGCCCATCTGCGGCTGATCCAGCTGTTCGAGCGGGACCAGCGCTCGGAAATGTTCATCCAGTCGAGCGACGCGCTGAACAAGACGTTCCGGAAGCTCCATGAGTCCCAGGATGAGCTGGCCCGGAGCCTCGCGAAGGAGCGGCGCAGCCATCCGGCGCTGGTGGCGCTGGCGGCCCTCGCCGGAGGCGGCGCGGTGATCGTGCTGGGAGTCCTGCTCTTCCGGGGCGTCACCGGACAGATCGGCGGCGAGGCGGACCTCCTGGCGAAGGCGAGAGTGCAGCAGGTGCAGGCGAACGACGACGCCCTGGCGGCCCAGCGGGCCGCCGCCGCTCAGCTTCTCGAGACCGTGAACCAGGGATTCGCCGCCAACCGCATCCTGGAGAACGAGAACAGGGCGCAGTCGACGGAGCTGGAGCGGATCCGGGAGAAGGTCCTCTTGCTCGAGCAGGGGCTGCAGGAGTCGGCGGAGAAGGCCAGCAAGTTCCGGGAGGAGAACGCCTCCCTGGCTCGCCAGACCAGCGAGATCCGCCAGAAGCTCGTGGACCAGGATCTGAGGCGGGAGAATCTGAGCGAATTGCTGCGCGGCACCCCGGACGGGGGCTCCGAGGACATCGCGACGCCACCGCCGGAGCTGCCCGAGCCGGCGACGAACGGGGTACCGGAGCCGGGAGTGGTCGCGGCCTCCCTGACCGATCCGGTGGTCGAGGGAATGAACCAGTTCCTCAAGGACGCCGGTGTGATCGATCTGCGGCTGCTGCGGTGCGACGGCGTCGCGGACGGCGCGATCATCAACGCGACCTTCGAGATCCGGAGCGAGGAGGGTTTTCCCATCGGCTTCCATGAGGCCGGAAGGGTCGTCCTCTCCGTCGACCCGGGAAGCATGACTGCGTCTCTTAGACTCGAGGAGGGGGCGACGGTCGTGCGGGGGGCGCGGGAGCGGTTTCCGGAGGAGGGGCTCTGGATCCGGATCGCGGCCATTGCTCCCGATTCCTGGAGCCTGGCCGGGGTGTCCGACATCGTGAGAGTCGCCCCGGCTCCCGCGGAGGCTGCTCCGGCGGCCGGGCCGGCGCCGCCAGACAGGCCGGTGTTCGACCCGCGGCCAACCCTGGCGAGGCTGAACGCCGCCCTCCGGGAGGACGGCCTGGAGGGGTTCCAGTTCTTCATGGTGGGCGGAATCGAGGCGGGGGAGCTGCTGGACGTCCGGGTGCACCACTACGGCCGTGGCGGTGAGCTTCGCAAGACGGTGGTGGCGAAACGGTGCCGGATCGAGGTCGATTCGGAGCGGAGGCAGGTGCGGCTGGTCTTCGTCGATGGCCACCATGTCACCCGCGGCCGAGAGGTGCCGTTCTTCCGGGGCAAGGGGGACAGCCAGGCCGTCTGGTCGATCGAGTTGGAGCCGAAGGAGCCGGCGCACTGGCGGGAACTGGCCAAGGATCTGCGGGACCGCTGAAACAGCAGGACGTTTCAGAATCGTCCGGGCAGGATCGTGAGTTTCTCCTCCCTGCTTGATCTTTCGCGTCGGAACCTTCTAAATGCGGGGAGGTTCCGGCGAGCTGATCGCCGGGAGCTGGATTCCTGTTCGTGAACAACCGTGCGCCGACCAGTCGGCGTGCGCTCTCCATATCGAAAGCGCCATCTCTTCAGTTGCCGGTTTCCCGATCTGGATCGGGCAGACTGGTTGTCGGGTGTGCGCCTCGGAATGGGCCAGGACACCACGGGAATCCCTCTGATTCGACGCCGTCAACGACGGGGAGCGTGGTATGGATCTTCTGTTCTTCAGCGGCGGCCTGGCCGTGGGCGTGGCCGCTTGTTACGGCCTGCTCAGGGCCGTCCACTCGAGCCTGCTCCGGCGGCAGGCTTCGCTGCTCCAGGAGACCGAGCGGGAGATCGAGCGGATGCGCCGGGAAGGGGAAATCCGGATCAAGGACGAGGAGATCCGTTCGCGCGAGAAGGTCGCCGAACAGGCGGAGCGGAAGCGGCAGGAGTGGCTGGAACAGGAGCGAAGCCTCTCGCGAAAAGAAGCGTCCTTCGACCGCAAGTTCGAGATGATCGAGCTGAAGGAGCGGCATCTGGAGAAGCAGGAGCAGAAGATCCGGGAACGTGGCGAGGATCTGGAGGGCCTGATCGAGGAGCGGCAGACGCAGATCGAGGAGGGGAAGTCGGAGCTGCTACGTGTGGCCGAGATGACCCGGGTAGAGGCCAGGGAGGCGGCGCTTCGCCACTTCGAGGAGGAGATGGAGGAAGAGGCGGCGGCCCAGATCCAGAAGGCGCAGGAAAGGCTCGAGGAAGATCTGGAGATGCGGGCCCAGAAGACGTTGGCCCACGCGATCCAGCGCATGGCGACCAGTCATTCGTCGGAGTCGGCGACCTCCACCGTGCCGCTGCCGAACGACGACATGAAGGGGCGTATCATCGGCAGGGAGGGGCGCAACATCCGCTCGATCGAGAAGACCACGGGAGTGGATGTGATCATCGATGACACTCCGGGGGTGGTGGTGATTTCCTGCTTCGACAATGTGCGGCGCGAGATCGCCCGCCGGTCGCTGGAACGACTGGTGGAGGATGGCCGCATCCACCCGGCCCGGATCGAGGAGATCGTCAAGGAGACCCAGAAGGAGGTCGAGGACGATATTCGCAAGACCGCCCGGAAGGTGCTGCATGAGCTGGACGTCCCACGGGTGGACGCGCGCATTCAGAATTGTGTCGGCCGCCTGAAGTACCGCTCCTCCTACGGGCAGAACCAACTGGAACATGCGGTCGAGGTTTCGTATCTGGCGGGCGCGATCGCCGGCGAGATGGGTCTCGATCCGAAGCTGGCCAAGAGGTGCGGACTACTGCACGACATCGGAAAGGCGCTTGATCACGAACAGGAGGGCGGCCACCCGGCCATCGGCGCGGAGCTGGCTCGAAAATGCAGGGAGGCTCCGGAGGTGGTGAATTCCATCGCCGCGCACCACGGTGATGTCCCGTTCACCTCCGTCTATTCCGTGATCGCGCAGGTCGCGGACGCCATTTCCGCCGCGCGTCCAGGAGCGCGGCGTGACACGATGGAGCAGTACATCCAGCGTCTGGAGAAGCTCGAGGAGATCGCCACCAGCTTCCCCGGAATCGAAGCGGCCTTTGCCATCCAGGCGGGCAGGGAGATCCGGGTCGTGGTCGACTCGGCTGTCGTCGATGATGGCACGGCGCTTCTGAGGGCCCGGGAGATCGCCCGGAAGATCGAATCGGAGTTGGTCTATCCCGGCGAGGTCAAGGTCACCATCATTCGTGAGACCCGCGTGACCGAGTACGCCCGATGATCGTGAACCTTCTGACCATCGGTGACATCGTCGGGACGCCGGGACGCAAGCTGCTGAGAAAGCACCTGAAGCGGTTGGTGCAGGACCGAGCGGTCGACCTGGTCGTGGCCAACGCCGAGAATGTGGCCAACGGATCGGGCATCACCCGGAGCGACGCGGAGGATCTCTTCGCGTCGGGGGTGGACGTGATCACCACCGGCGACCATGTCTGGCGCAAGAAGGAAGTGATCCCCCTGATGGAGCAGGACCGGCGCGTCCTGCGGGCCGCGAATCTTGGCCGGCATTGTCCTGGACGGGGCTCCGTCGTGGTTTCCACCGCGCGGGGAATCGAAGTGGGAGTGCTCCATCTGCTGGGTCGGGTGTTCATGCCTCCCGCGGATTGCCCGTTCGCCGCCGCGGATGACGCGCTGCTCCAGCTCAGACCGAAGACGCCAGTCATCGTCGTTGACATGCATTGTGAGGCCACGTCCGAGAAGATCGCCATGGGGCGCTACCTGGACGGGCGGGTGTCGGTGGTCTTCGGCACGCACACGCACGTGCCCACGGCTGATATCCAGATATTCCCGAAAGGGACGGGATACATCACCGATCTGGGCATGACCGGGCCGTACGACTCGGTGCTGGGAAGGCGCGTGGATCGGGTGCTGAAGCGGTTCGTCACGGGGCTTCCCTCCCGGTTCGAGGTCGCGGCGGGTGACGAGCGGATTGGCGCCGCCCTGTTCACGGTCGAACACGACGCAGGTCGCTGCGTCGCCGCGGAACGAATCGAGGTGAAGGGCTGACCTGATGGGAATTGAACCATTCCTCGAACGCTGGATTCCGAGCGTCGAGCAGGCGCTTGAGCGGTACCTGACCGACGTTCCGGAGGAACCGGAGCGGCTGGTGGCGGCAATGCGCCATGCGTTGCTGGGGGGCGGGAAACGGCTGCGTCCGGCTTGTGTCCTGATCGGCGCGGCTGCTTCAGGAGGGGCGGAGTGGGAGGCTCTGCCGGCGGCCTGCGCGGTGGAGATGGTCCATTCGTACTCGCTGGTTCACGACGACCTGCCCTGCATGGATGACGATGATCTGCGCCGGGGACGGCCCACGGTCCACAAGGCGTTCGACGAGGCCACGGCGGTTCTAGCCGGCGACGCCCTGCTGACGCTGGCGTTCCAGGTTCTGGCCACCGACCTGCCGCCGGAGATCTCATCCAGGGCCGCCGCCACTCTCGCCCGCGCTGCCGGGCCGGGAGGGATGGTGGGTGGGCAGATGGCCGATCTGCTCGCCGAAGGCCAGCCACTGGAGGTGGAGCGCATCCTCTCGATCGATCGCCGCAAGACCGCTGCCATGTTCTCGGCCGCGTTCGAACTGGGAGGATTGTGCGGCGGAGCTGGTCCGGACCAACTCCGGACCTTGACCCGAATCGGCGAAATCTGTGGTATTGCTTTCCAAATCGTGGATGATCTGCTCGACATCCAGTCGACGTCGGAACAGCTCGGCAAAGCTGCCGGCAAGGACCATGGCCGGGGAAAGGCAACCCTCCCCGAGAAGATCGGTCCCGAGAAGGCGTTCGGGCAGGCGCGGGATCTGACGCTACAAGCATGCAATCTGGCCGCGGACCTTCCCTCGCCCGGATTGATCGAAGCTCTGGTTCAATCTATGCTTGGGCGTTCACACTGAAGATCGCCAGGGTGCGCGATCGCTCGACCGAGAGGAGCCTCTTCCAAGATGGCCAATGGCATGAGTGTGGCTGCTGACTCGTCTCTTCCGGAGCGACGGGAGAAAGAACAGAGTCAGCAAGGGGAAGCCCAGAAGAGGCAGAAGGCGATCCGCCGGTCCAGCCCGCTCCTGGCCCGGATGCGGGGGCATTCGGACCTGGCGGTCCTGGATCTCTCGGACCTGCCGACCCTGGCGGAGGAGATCCGCCAGCAGATGGTCGACGTGGTCTGTTCGACTGGCGGACACCTGGGGTCGAACTTCGGCGTGGTGGAGTTGACCATCGCCCTGCACCGGGTGTTCGACTTCAACCGTGACGCGCTGGTGATGGACGTGGGACACCAGTGCTACCCGCACAAGCTGCTGACCGGACGGGCCGCACGGTTCCACACCCTGCGTTCGAAGGACGGCATTTCCGGGTATCCGCATCCGGCGGAGTCAAGCACCGACATGATGCGGAGCGGACATGCCGGTACCGCCATTTCGGTGGGGCTGGGAATCGCCGAGGCCGCCGGTCTTCTGCAGCAGGATCGGCACGTGGTCTGCCTGGTGGGCGATTCCTCACTGGCGGCTGGTGTGGCGCTGGAAGGGCTCAATTACGCCGACAACCTGGGCCGCAACATGCTGGTGGTCCTGAACGACAACGAAATGTCGATCTCCAAGACGGTCGGGTCGCTCGCCTCGTATCTGAGCCGGCTGCGAGCAGCGCCGCTCTACACGGGAGCCAAGGACCGGCTTCGCGCCCTGGTGCGGTCGTTCCCCTTCGGCGAGAAGATCGACAAGAACCTGGGCGACATGGTGGATGCGGTCAAGGCGGCGATCGCACCGGGCCATCTGTTCGAGGAGTTGGGGTTCCGGTACTACGGCCCGGTGGGCGGTCATGACATCAAGGACCTGATCGACCAGTTGAACGTGGTGAAAGACCTCCCGGGGGTGACGATGCTGCATGTCGTGACCAAGAAGGGGAAGGGGCTCGAGCGTACCGGCAAGGATACGCGCTTCCTCCACGCCGTGAGTCCAGGCGCAACGCTCCCCGGGTACAACAGTGCGGAGGGTGTCCTGCCGAGAGAGGAGCAGAGTGCGAAGGGGAGCGCCAGCCTGTGCTTCACCGACGCCTTCGGAGACGCGATCTGCGACGCCGCCAGGCGGGATCCCCGGGTGGTCGGGATCACGGCGGCCATGCCGGAAGGGTCAGGGCTGACCCGCTTCGCGAAGGAATATCCGGAACGCTTCCATGACACGGGAATCACCGAGCAGCATGCGGTGGCGTTCGCGGGAGGGCTGGCCCGGGCGGGCGCGCGCCCGGTCTGCGCCATCTATTCCACCTTCCTTCAGCGTGCCTACGACCAGGTGTTTCAGGAGGCCGTGCTCCAGGATCATGGAGTGATGTTCTGCCTCGATCGAGGTGGACTGGTGGGGCAGGACGGCCCGTCCCACCACGGTTGCCACGACATTGCGTATTCCA
>JAZDLC010000022.1:0-5635 GCA_043802345.1 Planctomycetota bacterium
GGTGTAATGATCGATCGCCTGGCTCTCGCGTGTCCACGGGTGGACTGGAACCAGCTTCATGCCGCACAACGGGCAGTCCCCGGATTGATCGAAGAGGACCCCCGCGTGGCTCGGCATGGGACAGACGTACCGCAGCGCACCGCCTTCTGCGGGCTCCGCCGACGAGTTCTGACCTTGCTTCCCGCTCTCCGGGGTCGAGGCAGTGAGGAAGTCGGATGTGTTCTTCAGTCCCGGACTCAACATCTTGAGCGTTGCCTCGCGCAGCCGGCTCTCGGAATCCAGCATGAACTGGCCGCTGACGACGACGGTCTCCCCCGGAGCCAGGCCGCTGAGCACCTGGCGCTGGTCCCCTTCGGAGCGGAGGCCCGTCTTCACCAAGCGAGGTTCGAACTTTCCCGGCTCCCTCTGCACGAAGACGATCTGCCGTGACCCGGTGTCGATCACGGCCATGGCGGGGACGAGCACGGCCTCGCCGCCGTTCCGGCTGGTCAGCTCGATCGTGGCGTACATCCCCGGCTTCAGTTCATACCCCGGGTTGTGGAACTCCATCCGCACCGGGATCTCGCGCGTGCCCTTTTCCAGGTAGGGATAGATGTACGTGACGTGCCCGCGATAGGTCCGGCCTGGAAGATAGTCGAGCCGCATCAGCGCTACCTGTCCCAGCGAGGTGAACGGCAGATCCGATTCATACACCTTGCCGATCACCCAGACGTTGGAGAGGTCGGCGATCCTGTACGCCGCCTCCCCGGATTTGAGGAAATCGCCTTCGGTGACGCTGCGGTGCGTGACGATGCCCGTCATCCGCGCCGTGATGGTCAGGGTCTTGCGGATCTTCCCTTCCTCTTCGATCTGCTTGATCTGCTCATCGGTGATGTCGAAGAACCGCAACCGTTCCCGGGAAGAGTTGGCGCGAGCACGCGCCAGCCCGCTCGCGCGACCCTGGCTGTCGCTGCCGGCCTGCTCCTGGTCCCGCAGCGCGATCAGGTACTCCTCCTGCGCGCTGAACAGTTCCCGTGAGTACAGTTCGAACAGGGGATCGCCGCGGTGGACCTGAGTTCCCGTCTCCTGCACGTAGACCTTCTCCACCCAGCCGTCCACCTTGGTCGTGACCGTGCCCAGGCTCTGCTCGTCGTAGTCCACGGTCCCGATCGTGCGCACCACCTTCTCAAGCGGGCCTCGCCGCACCACGTCGTACCTCAGACCCATGTTCTGTTCCGTCACCGGGTCGATCCGGATCGTAGGCCCTCCGGCCACATCGTCCTCGTAGACCGGGACCAGGTCCATCCCCATCGGGCTCTTGCCCGGTTCGTTGCGGATGTAGGCAGGGTCCATCGGCGCGCGCCAGTAGAGAATCTTCCGCCCCTCGCCCGTGCTCCGCGTGTCAGCCACCTTCTCTCCCCGCGCCTCGAGGATCATGCTGGCCCGGTCCTTGTCCATCGGGGTCAGCTTCATGTCGCATTTGGGACAGAAGCCCGGCTCGTCGCTGATCACCTCGGGATCCATGCCGCAGGTGTAGAGGGTTTTCGCCACACCCGCCGCCGCGGACGGCTGCCCCATCTCGTGGTCGGGCATGGCGCCTTCGCCCGGACGCAGCCAGTACCCGAGCGCCACGCCGGAGAGGAGCGCCACCCCCACCAGCACGAGCGGGCCGGCACGGCCGGCCGTGTGACCCATCGGGACGGAAAGACTCCTTGGTTTCACTTTCTTGTCTCCCACGGTTCTACTCGCTCTCGTCCGGAACCAGGTCGCGGTTTCGTTTCCGCGACAGGCAGGGCAACCGCTATTCCTGCGTTCGCCGCGGTCACGCTCGACGGCGCCAATCTAGCCGTAGCAGGACCACCACGCCTGCTTCGCATCCTGGTGATTGCAGTCGACCAGCGAGGCATGACCGGAATCCGTTCATCGCCTCTCCTCGCCCCGAGGTCGAAGGGCTGCAGCCACCCTACGGATGAGGACTACGCAATACAATTCGCGGCACGGGCACGACCCTGGCGCCACGTCGGACCGCACCATCCTCCGGTCACTCATGATGGACTCCATTCTCTGTACACGGCTTCAGCCGGCGCCGTCTCCAAAGGAGGCGCCCCGGAGTCAGCCGTCCCTCGCTCGTGTTGCATGCGGCGTGCCACCAAGAGCGGCTGAGCTTTTTTTCTTGTCGCACAACAAGTTACGGGCTTGCAGCTTGAACCGCCGAAGCGCCGGGAGCCAGTTTCTGATCTCTCTGCTCGCCAGTATCTGGCGTGGTCTCCCTACTGAGGTACATCGCCATCGACCGCAACCAGCCTGGTTCGAGACCGCTACCCATCACCCGTCGGAACGATCTCAGCCGTTTCAATCATCAGAACAACGGTCCTGTCCGGCGCCCTCGTCCTGTGAACCACGCCTCTCGGAACGACGTACCCTTGCTGTGGACCCAGCTCGACTGAATCGCGCCCCTCGACATCGACGATCAGCTTCCCCTCGAGCGTGAAGAAGAACTCGTCGTCCCCGTCATGCTTGTGCCAGTGGTACTCTCCCTGCAGGATGCCGAGCCGCACCACCGAATCGTTGACCCGGCACAACGTCTGGTTGTACCACCTGTCGGTGCACTTCTCTGCCAACGACTTGACGTCCATGAGTTGCAGGGCGTCGTGGAGGACATTCATGTGATTCGCGTACGGGTAGCTTCTCTCACTCACTCTCGACCTCCACTCGGACCCCATCTACGAGATGCACCGGAAGTCAGGATCCTCATCAAAGAAGCCGGCCTTGCAGTACGGACAAAGTTGGCCATCCAACTGGAAGGTATCGGCAATGTCGCCCGCCTTGCACTTTGGGCACTCCGCCGTTGGCGCTCGCGAATCGACGTTGAACTTCTCGCCGCAAGCCAGGCAGAGATGCGGAGAGTCGTTGCCGATGCACCGTGCCAGCCCCTCGTGGTCCGGGTGGTACGCATACTGCTTCCGGCCCGTCTCGTCGATGTAGTACGGGTTGCCGTCCGACCAGGCCTGGATCGCCCGCCGGCAGGCAGTACATACGTAGAGTACGCCTTCAGCCATTCATCTTCCCTTCCGCATGCCGTGGTGCGCATTCCGTATCCACTGACGAGGAGGGACAGTAGAGCATGGCGCGGCCGCCGGCCGCAACCAAGGAGGGAGGCACTCCCGGCCTGCCGGGCGGTCGAGTGATCGGATTCGGGGTTGGAATCGGTATCGGAATCGAACCAACTGGGCCAGATCAGGGTTCCGGCATGATGTTGACGTCGGCGATCCCCATTTTCTGGAGAACATCGCTAGAGTCGGTGGCCTCGTTTGCGGTCCCGATCTCGTTCTGCCTGCTGAAGGGACTCAGGGTTCCTTGGAATACGGCCAGAAACGGCGGAAGCTGAGTTCGGATTCAAACGGCAGACGCTGATCAACCGGAGGTTCTCATGCCGCTGAACTGCCTGACCCGTCCCGGTGCCACTCTGTTGCTTCTGCTGTTCCTCTCGACGGTGGCCTCCGCGCTCGCCGGGTGGGACTCGGTTCCTTATCAGTCAAGCGCTCCGATCCACGCGGAGGGGGCGCTCCTCTTGCACGACGACGGCACCGCGGTCCAGGCGTTCTCCGCCTCCACCAGCCGCTGGACCGCGATCGCCCCGACCGGATCGAACATCCTGGGGACCGGAGACTGGACCGGCCTGGTGGAACTCCCCGACAGACTGGTGGCGTACAGTTCAAGGCTCAACAGCACCGCCGTCATCGGCGTCTCCAGCAGCCCGGAACTGGTGCTGGTCGGCGACGCGGTGCTGCTCGCCATCGTGCAGGGCGCCACCGGTGGCAGGATCGCGCACGCCTACAGCGCCGATACGAACAGCTTCAGTTCGATTCCGTACACCCCCACCGGTATCGCCATCTCGGCCGACGTGGCGGTCTCGCGGTTCGTGATCGTGCTGAGGAGCACCACCGGGATCTACGGCTTCTCCGCCCGGCACGGCGGCTGGGTTCAGTTGACGGCATCCACGACAGGCGGGGAGCCGCAGGCGGACGGCAACGTCGGCTTGCTGGAGCTTCCGCCTCCCGTCGGCGTAGCGTACGGGACTGCCGCCGCCTTCAGCGGTGTCACGGGAGACTGGAGCGTCTCCCCTGCCATGTACGCAGGATCGGCCAGGCTCGACCACAACGTGGCGTACGTGGAAGCCACCGACACCGCTGGCCATTTCCGGGCCAGCGCCTACAGCGCCTACAACGGTCGCTGGATCACCTCGACGGTGGTGCGCACCCTCGCCAGCCAGGGCGTGTACCTCTCGGACAACCATGTCACGCTGCAGAGCATCATGCCGGCGGAGCCCGGCCTGGAAGCGATAGCGCTACAGTCAGGAAACCGGAACGTGTTCGGGTATTCGGTCCAGCGTGGGAACTGGATCGAGGCGGGGGCGGCGGCGGGCCCACCGCTGCTGCCACCGGCCGTGGAAGAGAATGTCGGATGGTTTGTCGACTCGGCGGGCGAGCTGTTCGCGCTGGGGTCGCACGGCGATCTCCATTCCTGGTACCAGTATCCGAACGGCACCGAGTTCCAGGCGACCGGCCTGGCTCCGATCAGCTCCCCGCCCAGCCCTTTTGGAGTCACCTTTGCAGGCGATCCGGGTGAGCAGGTGCTGCTGCTTCTCGCCCTCGCCCCGAACTACCCCGGAATCCAGGTGGGGAGTTGGTTGAACCCGCTCTGTCTCGACCCGGTCTCCCTGGTCGTGGTCGGCCCGCTGGGAGCGATCGGACCGATCGGCCTCCTCCCGGTGGTCTCGCAGCTCGGCACCCAGCCCGCCCCGGTCTGCGCCCAGATCTGGCTCCAGGGCGCCTTCACCGGCGGTCCCCTCGGCAAACGACTCGGCATTCGCTGCGAGCCGATGCCGATCTTCTGACTGGAGAGTGGATATGCCAGGAATGCTGCTCGCGATCCCGCTGCTCCTGACCTCCATCGTGCTGGCCGGACCGGCCGCTGCGCAGTCGGAGCTGCGTTCGCGGCTGGAGCGGTACCAGGCGGACCGCGGCAGCTTGCAGCGGAGCTACGACATTCCGATGTCACACCTCTGCTCGGAGCGGATGAGGAGCTTCTACGAGGGGTGGACCAGGGAGCTCGCGGCGATCGACTTCGAACGGCTTTCTCTGGAAGGCCGCGTCGACTTCCTGCTGTTTCGAAATCACCTGGAGGGCCGGCTGGAGAGGCTGGCGTTCGAGGAGCAGCGCGACCTGCAGGTGGTTCCGCTGGTCCCGTTCTTCGAGACGATCGTCCGACTGGCGGAGGCGCACCTCTGGATGGAACCGATCGACCCGGAGCATGCCGCCACGCAACTGGCCGGGTTGGCGAAGCAGATCAGTTCAGCAAGTTCCGAGCTGGAGCAGAAGCTGAAGGATGGCCCGTCCGACTTCCCCCCCACCCTCGCGAAGCGGGCCGCCGATCGGGTCGCGGAGCTGCGACGGACCCTGAATGAGTGGCGCGCCTTCTACGACGGGTACGATCCTCTTTTCACGTGGTGGGCCCGCCACCCCTCAGACGAGGCCGAGCGGGCTCTCTCCGGCTACGAGGGGTTCTTGCGGGACCGATTGGCCGGAAAGCAGGGAGCGGACGACCCCGTGATTGGCGACCCGATCGGGCGGGAAGCGCTGCTGGCGGATCTGGC
>JAZDLC010000023.1:0-11679 GCA_043802345.1 Planctomycetota bacterium
GGGCCCCGGGGCCTTGGCCCCCCCCAGCCCACAACCCCACCTGTCCCCTTTTCTCACGCTCCAGCAGGGCGGCTACTGTGCTGCGAGCGCCGCCTCGACCGCGCCCACCAGCTTAGGATCGCCGGGAGTGGTCCGCGAGCCGAAGCGGCCCAGGATCTTGCCGTCCGTCCCCACCAGGAACTTGTTGAAGTTCCATGAGATGGCCCCGGCGAATTCCGGATCCTTCTCGGGCGCTGTGAGGAACGCGTACAAGGGATGGATCTCCTTCCCCTTCACACTGATCTTCTGCGCCATGGGGAAGCTCACCCCGAACTCCGCCTTGCAGAACTGGACGATTTCCTCGTTGCTGCCCGGTTCCTGGCCCAGGAAGTCGTTGGCCGGGAAGCCGATGACCACCAGGCCCTGCGGCGAGAAGCGCTGAGAGAGCGCCTGCAGGCCCTCGTACTGGGAGGTGAAGCCGCACTCGCTCGCCACGTTCACCAGGAGAAACGCCTTCCCCTCCATGGCGGACAGGGTGGTCTCGCTGCCGTCCATCAGGGTGAAGGGGATCTGATTGACCGATGGCGGGAGGCTGGCAAGCACCTCGGGTGGGACCTCCTGGCAGCCTCCGAACAGTGAGCCGGCCAGCAGGGCGAAGAAGGAAGTGATGCGTGACATCTAGAACCTCACAACTGAGAACAGGGGGCTGAAGACTGTAGGAATAGCACAAGGATCAGGCCCAGGCAGCGAGTGGGACAGATCACGCGTTCTCGGAGAGATTCAGTCCTGAGCCTTGCGGAAGCGGAGAATCAGTTTGGAGGTCATGAACCACCTCGGTTGACTTGAGATCGCCATCTTCCCAGTTCTCACAGACGATCTCGGCTGTCTCCTTTGGGCCTGCGTAGTGGACCTCCAGACCTAAGGACCCCACAGAAGGACTGGTGATCCAACGACATCGGCAGGCGCCAAGTCTGGAAGCTCCCCTGTTCCAGTGCAGCTTCTTCTTCCTGTGACGTCCCTTCCTTCGGTCCGCAGCCGCTGGCCGCCACCAGACACAGAGCGATCCCGAACCCGGACAACGTCTTCCACATGACGCATTCCCTCCAACGCGGAGCGCTCTTCTCCGGCGGATTCTACTGCCTTCTTGCAGGTGCAAGGGCGGCAAATAGAGGGGCTTCTTGTCGCGGCACCGCACGCGCGCATCCCTACAATTCGGGATCACCGATCCCGAATTGCGTCCCAACATGGAAATCACCCACCCATTCTTTCGGCACCCGGAAGCCGCCTACGAACCATCCGTTGCCGCACATGAGTGACGCAAGGCCCGTCACGCTCGGTCACGTCTTCCGCCTGTGGCTGCCGCTGGCGGGAAGCTGGCTCATGATGGGCGTGGAGACCCCGGCCTTGACCGCGTTCGTGGCGCGCATGGCCAACCCCGAGCTGAACCTCGCTTCCTGGGGCTCGCTGGTCTTCCCGATCTCGCTGGTGATCGAAGGGCCGATCATCATGCTGCTGGCGGCCAGCACCGCGCTCGCGGTCGACCGCAGCTCGTTCCAGAAGCTCACCCGCTACATGGTGGTGATGAGCCTGGCGCTGACCCTGATCCACGTGGCGGTCGCCTTCACGCCGCTATTCGACTTCGTCGCGGGCCGGCTGCTGGGAGTGCCGGAAGAAGTTCACGAGGCCGGCCGCCTCGGCCTGCGCATCATGACCCCCTGGACCGCGGCCATCGCCTGGCGACGCCTCAACCAGGGGGTGCTGATTCGCGCTGGCATGTCGCGCGCGGTGCTCTTCGGCACCGTGGTCCGCATGACGACGCTGCTGGTGCTCCTCGCGGGCGGAAGTCTCCTCGAGATCGGTCCCGGCATCAGGGTCGGAGCGACCGCCGTGGCGGTGGCGGTGAGTCTCGAGGCTCTGTACGCGTTCTGGGCCGTGCGGCAGGTACCGGACGAGGCATTCTCCAAGGAAAGTCCGAGGGATGCCGCGCCCTTGACGGTCGCGACCTTCGCCTCCTTCTACATCCCCCTGGCGCTGACGCCGCTCTTGACCCTGATCATCCAACCGGCCGGCGCGGCGGCCATGAGCCGCATGCCTCTCACCCTCGAGTCGCTGGCCGCGTGGCCGGCGGTGCACGGTCTGGTGTTCCTGCTCCGTGGGGTCGGCTTCGCGTTCAACGAGGTGGTGGTCGCACTGGCGGGTGAACCGGGCGGCAAGCGTGCCTTGCGCCGCTTCGCCGGCATGCTGGCGGCCGTCACGGTCACGCTGCTGGCGATCATCGGCCTCACCCCCCTGGGAGAGATCTGGTTCGGCAAGGTATCCGGCCTGTCCGACACCCTGACCGGCATCTCCTCGACCGCCATCCTGATCGCCGTGCTGATGCCCGGCTACCAGGTCTTCCAGTCCTGGTACCAGGGCCTCTTGGTCCACCACCGCCGCACCCGCGCCGTGAGCGAGGCGGTCGCCCTTTATGTCTGCCTCGCCCTCCTCGGACTCTTCCTCGGCACACGCTTCGCGACCATCGCCGGCATCCACTGGGCCATCGGCACGTTCGTGTTCTCCGGCCTCTGCCAGACCTGGTGGCTCCGCCACCGAGCGCGGGCCTGTCTGGCCGCCTAGATCGCCGAGAGGAATGATGATCGCGCTGGCTGCCACAGCAGATGGCCGATCAGCGGATCAGCTCACCCTGCCAGAGTTGAAGGGCTCGACCAGTCTTCCCAGGAGAGTGTCGACCAGAATCCGGTAGAACTCCTTGACGGTCATGGGATCGATTCCGCCAAAAGAGTGTTGCTCCGATTTGGTCAGACCTATTCGGAATACACCCTGAAATAGTCTGGCAATCGAGAATCTCGACACATCCTTTCCCTCGGCGGCATCTCTCTATCGGCCGAAGCTCTGATTCGGCTACCTCGAAGCGGCCGGGCGAACCATACTGGCAACGGATTCGGGCGGGATCGGGCCCAGCTCGTACTCCTGGAAAGGGCACATGATGAACGCATTCCCCGCCATCCTCCTCCTCGGCATCCTCTTCCCACCGCCCCAGGGAGACGCGTCCAGGTCCGATCAGGCCACGGACTTCGTTCAGTGCAGGATCCCGGACGGCTGGCACGACTTCCGGACGACGAGAGCCCTGTCCCGCCTCTACTACGTTTCGCCCGACCTGCTCAGCGGCGAGACCTTCGCCGGGGACGCCATCGACGTCGACGTTCTTCTCACGGTCCAGATGGATCAACTGCAGGCGTCCTTGGCCGAGAAGAACCCGCGGGACCTGGCCGACTATGTCTTCCTCTTCAAGGTCAAGCTGTACGGCGAGGCCGAGATGCCCCTGGAGATGAGCCAGGTGGAGCCGAGGACCATCGACGGAATCGATGGCTTCGAGTGCCTGTTCGACAAGGACGACGGCGACCGGGAGCGGACGTTTGTCGGCCGGCGGCACGGCTTCATGTACGTGGTGAACTTCAGCTACAACGCCGACAGGAATCAGAAGGAGCTCGAGCTGGCTTCGAGCGCGATCGCGTCCGTTCGGTTCCCCGATCTGAGACACGACGGGCCGATCCGGCAGTACGTCACCGACGAGGGAGACTTCGCGGTCGAACTGCCGGAGGGATGGCATGCCAAGCGGGTCGTCGACGGCAAGACGAGCACCTACTACGTCACGAGGGAGGAGCTTTCGGGTACCGCACCGAAGGTCGGCGTCGGCCTGGAGATCATGAAGTGGCTCGACTACTCCCACGACGCGCCGGCGGATCTGTCGGGAACGGACGAGAAGACACGTGACAGTTGGTTCACGTTGATTCGCTTCATCAAGGACTCTGAGACGGAAGCCCTGGTTGAGTATTCATGCACCGATACCGAGATCTCGGACCTGGACGCACGGCGGTTGGAATCCAGCCGTCCTTGGAAGGACGGGTCGCCCGCGATCCACTCCGTCGATTTGGTCGCGGCAAAAGACGACACACTGGTCCATGCCAGGTTCCGGTGTCCTGAATCGGAGTGGCCGATCTACCAGGAGGTCGTCCGGCATGCCGAGGAGAGCCTGCAGATGGTCATCGGCCGGAGCGCCGTCCCCCCCTGGATCGCGAACACGTACACCGGCCGCTACGGTGATGCCCTGCTGATGGCCGACCGTCTCGCCCCCCAGGTTCCAGGGCACTTCATACCGGTTCGCGACCCTGCTCCCGGCTCCACGGCCGGCTGGCAGACCGAGGACTCGGTCCGGAGACTGATGCTCCAAGTAGTCAGTGGCACGAGCGCCAAGGAGTTCATCGACGGCTGGCGCAAGCAGCTTCCCAAGGGGGTCGAGGCCGAGTTGACGTTCAAGAACCACCTCGACGACGGCGTCTCGGAAGCCGCCTTCCAGACTCACCTGCCGAACGGTCGTGATCCGTGGATGTGGATGCGAGCCATCGACGTCGGCGACGGCCGCCTCTTCTGGCTGAACGCCACCCTTTACGACAAGGAGGAGTGGATCAAGGAGCTCGAACCGGTCTACCAGGCCTTCATCGACCACAGAAGCTCGCTCACGTTCGCCGATGGGAATTCCTTCGAGATGAACCTCCCCGGCACAGCCATCCGCTTCAAGGCGCCCAAGGAGTGGAAGATGAGTCTGGACCTCTGCCGGGAGGTCGTCTCGTACGTGGGAGAGGACGGACAAGTCAGTCTTTCCGTGAGCGTGCCGGACGAGGAGCGTTCCTACGTCTGGCAGGCCGTTTCCACGGAAAGCCTGATGGAGAGCCTCGCCCGCGCGCCGGAGCTGGAGGAGAAGGCGGATCGGAGACTCAGCGGTGGGAAGGACAAGCGTGATCGGGACAGGATCTACCTCATCACACAGAAGGGAACCGGGCGCCGCTGGGTCCGTGAACAGACCCGCCACGTCAACGGACTCGTCGTCACGCTGAAGGTCTCGTTCGTGAGCGAGAACAGCCGGACCGACGCCTCCGCCGCCCGCCGCGCGGCCCCGATCTTCACGTCCTGGAAGGTCGTGCCGGAGAAGTAGAGCATACTGTGCCGAGCCCAATGCTCGTTGCGCTCGGAAATGCGTGCGGGCAGACCCGCTCCGTCCTGGCACCCGGTCTCCCGTGGTACCGGGCGGCCGTCACACCGTCCTCCTTGTGGCGCAAACACCCCACACCGGAGAACATGCCGTCTTGGATCAGAAGGAACTTCCTCGCGACGACTTCGACGGCCCGTGGAAGGAGGCGCTCGAGAGCTACTTCGAGGACGCTCTCCTCCTGCTGGTCCCGGATCTCCACTCCGCCATCGACTGGAAGCAGGAAGTGGCATTCCTGGACAAGGAGCTGCAGAGCTTCTTCCCTGACGCGGGAACCGGCAGGGGAGTGGTCGATCTCCTTGCGCGGATCACGACCACGGTTGGCACACCCGCCCACATCCTGTTCCATGTCGAGGTCCAGGGAAACGCGGACCGCTCATTCGCCCTGCGCATGTATCAGTATCAGTACAAGGCGTTCGACCACTCCGGACTCCCGGTCGAGAGCGTCGCGATCCTCGCCGACCTCAGCCCAACCTTCCGACCGGATCACTTCGAGCAGAGAGCGCTCCGCTCCCGCATCCGCTTCGACTTCACAACGGTGAAACTGCTCGACTTCGAGGATCGCACTGACGAACTCGCAACGAGCGACAACCCTTTCGCGTTGTTCGTGCTGGCATACCTCCGGGCGAAGCGCAACCGGGATGGAGAACAGCGCCTCCGGTACAAGATCGAGCTGATGCGACTGCTGCTCGAGAAGGGCTTCCAGCGCGAGGATGTGGTACAGTTGTTCCAGCTGCTCAACAAGCTTCTGCGACTTCCCAGCGCACTCAAGGAGTCGTTCAGCCAGGCAATGGCACAGATCGAGGAGGAACGTCAGATGTCAAGCCGGTGTGATGTCGAAGAGTGGGCGATGGAAGATCAGGCGCGCAAGGCGATTCTGATTGTGCTGGAAACACGATTCGGGACCCCGCCGGCCGACCTCGGCCAGACTCTCGAGCGTGTGGAAGGTATCGAAGTCCTGGATCAACTCATCCGCCAGGCCGCAGCGGTCGACACGATTGAGACCTATCTGAAGACCGTGCAGCTGCACATCGACACCTGACGTCGAAACAAACCGAGACCGTACCGCGCCGGGACAGGAACCACCGGATGCGCGTCGCCATGTGGCTTCTTGCCGTCACCCGTCCTCTGCCATCAGTGTCATCGTGGCAAACAGCTCTTTCCCTCGCTCAACCGTGACCTCAGCATTCGCAGTGCGGCCGAGAGGGCGATGCTCCACGGTGAGGTTGTAGCTCCCCGGTCGGATTCCGCGAAGGAGGAGTGTGCCATCCTGCGCGACACGGTTGCGCTCGACAGGAGGCATCTCTTCTGTCGACTTCTCCTTCAGGCTGATCCTGAGATCGGCCAGGGACCAGCCTTCCGGCAGGAGTTGAACGCGGACGGCACCGGCCTGCTCCAGAACGAGTCGAATGGTCCGGTCCTCCCCTGCGGAGAGCGACAACCGTTCCCGCTTGGAAGCTCCCCACTCCGACTGGGCCTCGATCGAGTACTCTCCGGGGAGCAGCAGGTCGAAGTTGAACGCACTTCTCGCATCGGTGACGGCTTTCTGGTCATTGTCGGCGGCCTGGCTCTCTCCTCTCGGCACCACCCACACGGCCGCTCCTTCGACCGGGGCTCCGCTGTCGGCGTCAACCACGACGCCGCGCAGGCGTGCCGCGTCGATGCGGATGTCGACGACCTGCTCCCTGCCCGGAGCGACCTCAACCCTGTGCAGGGCCAGGGTGCCACGCCGGGACGGAGGCATCAGCTTCAGGTCGTACACGCCCGGTGTGACGCCCGCGAGCCTGTACACACCATCCTGATCCGTCTGCGCCCTCGGCAGGGAAACCGCGAACGGGTCTCTTCGCCCTTCCTGGCCCGGCTCGGCGACGACTTGCGGATGGACCCAAAGTCCCATTCTTGGCCGGCCGTTGACCAGCACGGTTCCGATGATCGCGCCGGCGACCAGACGCAGGTCGTGGTCGACCCGGGTCTCCCGACCATCCCGGACTTCCACTTTGTATGTGGACAGGTCCGGGCCAAGATCCACTCCAGGCCCCGAAGTACTCACACCAACGCTAAAGCCCACCCTGCCTGAGCCTGAGAATGCCGACATGACCGTCGATGGGTCTCCCACCTCCACCTTGTAGGAACCGGCGGAAAGAGGGCCGATCCGGTAGTCCCCACCGTTACCTGTCACTGCCGAAGCATTCACGCCGTCGGCCTGGTGTGCCACGACCGGAGTCAACACTGCCGGCTTCCCATCCAGGCCGATGACCCTGCCGATGACAGCTCCGCCCACCGGGACCTCGATGCGCAGAGGATCGGGCTCCACACCTCGGACCACCTCAATGCCGTCGACGAGCACTGACGCGAGGTTATCGCCCTCGACGCGGAGCAAGTAAGGCCCGTCGTTCAGCCCGTCGAACAGGAACTCCCCTTCGGCGTCCGTGGTCGTCGCCTTCATGGGATGGTCATCGCTACGCACCTTGACACCCTGGACAACAAACGCCAAGGCCGAGTTGCGTCCACGCTTCGGAACAAGCAACAGGATACTCGCACCCGACACAGGCTCCCGGCTGGTGGCTCGTACGACCACACCCCGGATCTGCCCGCCACGGTCCAGGGTTACCACGAGCGGCCCGACGGTCTCGTTTCCCATGAGTTCAAGCACCGGGGTCCGACCCGATGCGAACTCGTCGACCTCGACACGGACCCGGTACCGACCGCTCCCCTCGTACGGAATCGAGTAGCGGCCTGGCTCCACTTCGATTCCATCATCTTCGGGACGGAGGCGAGTCCGGTCGTACCAACCGACACCGCCAGCCGCGGACTTCTCCAGCACCAGGAAAGCTGGCTTCAACGCTTCGCCGGTCTCCGCCATCACCGGCATGACATCGATGCATCCCGCCGGCCCCAGCTCGATCTCGATCGTCGCGCCCGCCTTGACCCCTTTCCGTTCAGCGGAACTGTGGCCGGACAGCTTGACTCTGACGCAGTAGGTCCCGAGGTCCGGAAGCGGAGACAGGATGAACCGGCCATCCTTGTCGGTCTCGACCGCCTCGTCGGTCTGGATCGCCGTCACGTTGAGAGAGCGATCGCCAAACTCTGCGCCACAGGTCACCGCTGCGCCCTGCACAGGCGCACCCCCGGCGCCCAGGACCCGGCCACGAATCGGAAGGTCCGGGTGCATGACGATTTCGATGCCGCCCTTCTCCTCCCCGGGCGCGACCACCACCTTGGGCCTCGGGAGAGCCGCCGCCAGGCCCTCCCTCGTCGCCCAGATCATGGCAGCGTGACGCGCCACCCCGGTGAGCAAGAACCTCCCATCCGGCCCGGTCTCGACCGGCTCCGCCCGAGCGGCCCACACCTTCACGCCCGCCACAGGGTGTTGAGCGGTGTCGATGACCCTGCCACTGACAGTGCCGCCCGGATACAGGGTGAATTCGAATCGAGCAACTTCACCGGCGCACACCTCATCGCAGAACTCCAGGCCCTGCATGGTCCCAGGCGAAGAGGCCAGGAGAAGCCACTGCCCAGCGGCCGGCACGGCCGGAAACGAGAAGCTCCCCTCCGCGTCCGTCGTCGTCGGATGTGTTGCCTCCAGGAACTCGGCCTCGTGCGCGGCGCGGAGCTTCAGCAGCTCCTCCGCACCTGGCCAGGGTTCGAGCGTGACGGTGGCCTCTGCGATCGCCTGGCCCCCGGCATCGCGGACATGCCCGGCGATTCCGCCGGTCGGCCAGGGCGCGGTCCTGGCGGCGACATGTTGCGCCACGATGGTGCCGGGCAGTTCCCGGCGTTCGGGACTCTCTGGAGCTTCCATCTCAGTTGCTTCTGCCGCCGAGGCGTCCATCTTGACGGCGCGAGCGGGGGGCTCCCCATCCGGATCGCGTTCCACCCTGGTTTGCCAGATCAGAACGGAGGCCCCGACCAGGATCGCCGCCCCCGCTGTCACCAGGACCTTGCCGCTCATGACCAATCCTCCCGTCAACGCCGCCATCGAGCCCGCAGTCGCCGCGACGGCGGGGGCCTTGATCATCGGAAGCATCGCGAGGCACCAAGCACGCCGGTCGCCATCGTGTTCGGCGTCAAGATGAGCGCGCAGGCTCTCCAGTCCCCTCTGCAGCCGGGAGCGTACGGTGCTGGCCGAGGCGGACGTACGCCGGGCAATCTCGGCTGCGCTGAGGCCTTCGTAGTAGCGCAGCAGGATCGTTGTGCGGTTCGGCTCCTCCAGGGACAGAACAGCATCCACGAGAAGGTGAACGGACTCGACCCGGCCCACGACGTCAACGGTTGGCGCTGTTTCCTCCGCCACGGCCGCCACCTGCTCGCGCGCGACCCGTTGGCTCTCGCCGCGAATCCACCTGCGCGTGAAATTCCGCAGGATGGCCGACAGCCACGGCCTTGGTGGACGGGCGCTGTCGGGCGGATGCTGCAAAGCCGCAAGCCAGGTCTCCTGGGCCAGATCCTCAGCGACATGCTCGTCCGTGACGAGCCGACGCGCGAGGGCCTTCACCCATTCCGCCTGCTGCCTCAGTTCCTCCGGATCGATGGCAAATGGTCTGCTTTCCATGCTTCCATTCACCCATATCCTGCACACGCCAAGAGTGTCTCAGAAAGCAGTGATTATTTGAGCCGCGCGGGGCGAACACGCGCAAACGCCCAGGACCAGAGCCAGCGGGGCGCCACCGACACTTGACTTCTCCTCGATTTCCCTGATTCTCGCTGCAACGGTTTCTGCTGGCGTGACCACTCCTTCCGTGAATGCCATGAGTGACGCACCTTCACGCCCTCAAGTTGAGGACCTGCTGAGGCAGTCCGGCTGGATCGAGAAGATCGCCGTCGGTCTGGTCCAGGATCGCGACATTGCGGCCGATGTTGTGCAGGAGGCCAGGATCGCGATGCTTCGTGGTCAGGCTGATGACGTGCGATCGCCAAGGTCGTGGCTGATCGGGCTCGTTCGGAATCTGTCCCATCAGTGGAAACGTCATGAAGTCCGGCGAGAGCGCCGGGAGAGAATCTCAGCACAGTCAGACGAGCTGCCGTCCACGGCGGAGCTGGCGGAGCGGATGGAAACGCAGCGCCTGCTGGCCACTGCCATCCTCGAACTGCCGGACTCACTCCGGGACGCTATCGTGCTGCGCTACTTCGAGGACTTGTCCGCGGCGGAGATCGCGCGCCGCCAGGGGATCCCGGCCGCGACCGTTCGCTCGCGGTTGAAGCGTGGCCTGGACCAGCTTCGGATCCGTCTGGATCGGCACTTCGGCGGCGACGAACAGAAGTGGATCTCGGCGATTGTGGCGTGCATTCCCGCCAAGAGCCTGGGCGTGGCCGCCGCGGGTACTGTGATCGTTCCGGGGGTGATTGTCATGAAGCAAGTCGGACAGGTTCTCGCCGTGGTCTTGTTGGCCACGGCGGTGGGTGTCGGTCTCTGGTCCCTGGCCAAGGATACGGACGAAGCTCCGACCGAGCGTATTGGCTCGGTACCGACTCCGTCTGTCGCGAGCGGCGACGAGGCTGTCGTACCAGGGGTTTCCGGGTCAACGAGTGGAAACGCCGAGGACTCTGCCCGTCAGCTTGTGCCGGATACGCACCTCTCCATCGACGTACGAGTCGTGGACCGGAAGAGCGGCGAGCCGCTTGCCGGCGTACCGATTCGGTTCACAGCGAAGGACGAGAGCTCGAACTACTGCTACGACGCGGTCTCCGGAATCGCCGGCGCGTTCCGCTTCGAGGACGTCCCTCCTGAGAAACTGGTGCTGGAGACTCGTCCTGCTGGCGATGTCGAGTATGCGTGCGACCCAGTTCAGATCGATCTCACCGTCAAGAGCTCGGGCAGCACCGATCTTCTCGTCGAGAAGCGCTGGTTCCTCGCCGGGATTGTGGTCGAGGCAGGCAGCTCCCGCCCGGTAAGGAACTTCCCACTGACGGCACGCCTCAGTGAATTGACAAGGGTGTCTCTGGGCGCTACCGATGGGGAGGGGCGTTTTCGCAGCAGAAACGGATTCGCCGCGGGATGGTGGACGATTGAGCAGTCACCGTACAGCATGTGGGGACTCGATACTGGCGGCATGGTTTCGCACGAGCTGGCCCGAGTACACGTTGGGACCGACGACTCGACACATCTGCTGATCGAAAACGGATGGACCGGCACCCTGCTCGGCCGGGTTCTGGACCCCTCTGGAAGCCCCATCAGAGATGCCACGATCCGGGCTCTCGGCGCCGACTCCCCCCGCTACTATCGCCACCCCGGTCGACGATGGTGGGCGCGCTACGAGCTGATGAAATCGGACGGATTGGTCGCGAAGACCGATCTCCACGGTCGCTTCGCTCTCCAGCATCTGCCCGAGGATCGGGCCTTCCAGTTGGTGGTATCCGCCGAGGGATTCGTCACGACTCCAACCGATCTTCTCGACCCTCCCTTCCCAGAAAACCGGCAAGAACTGGAGATTCGGCTACCGCACGGCGGCAAGATCGTCGGCGAAGTTCTCGACACCTCGGGCAGTCCACTGGCGGAGGCGACCGTCATCGCCAGGGTGGAACTCCCATTGCACGTCCAAAATGCAGACAAGTGGCGGCACCGAGTGCTCCTCCGTATTGTTGCTGAGAACAAAACTTACGGCAACAAGCCAGAGGGAAACACTCAGTGCAAACCGACCCCATACTACGCCACA
>JAZDLC010000024.1:0-4803 GCA_043802345.1 Planctomycetota bacterium
ACAACATCTTAAGTTGAATGCCGATAGCTCACTGCTGATGGCCCCATCCGGAAAAGCCGGGGTTTCCTGATAGAGACTATTTAGAAACCTCTTACAAATGAGGCTCTTGCAAGAGTCTTATGACCGGCATTTTCGTCATTCCGGCAAAAGCAAAAAAAGGTCTCAGTTGACACGGACTAAGGGAGATAAGCTAGAATATATGAGAGGGAAGGTGATGGAGGGTGTCTTAAGGGCCTCCAGAGTAGATTGAACCGGATGGGCGAATTTTGTCCTCAGAAAGGATTCGAACATGGAGAGCCCGCCCTCGAAGCCGGCAATGGCGAAGGCGACCGGCATTGCATCCGCGCCGGTTCCTGATACCGCGGTGGGCTGACGATGACAGTAGGCCGACCAATGGCTCGCGCCTGTTGGGTCTCGTGGTTCTTTGGGCTGGGACTCCTGGCCGCCGTGGTGATGTTTGCCACACACCACAGCCAGGATACGGCCTTCGCCCAGCTCATGCTCCACGCCCGGCCCGCCTGGCTGCTCGTCGCCTGCTTGCTTCAGATGGGAACCTACGTGACGGACGCCCGGATCTGGCAGCGAGTCCTTGGCCGCGCGAATATATCGAGGCCGCTGCGCTCCTATGTCGGTTTGGGGCTGGCGAAGCTCTTCATGGACCAGGCCATTCCCAGCGTTGGCTTGAGCGGCACGTTGCTCGTCATCCGGGCACTGGACCGCCGCAGCGTGCCGCGCGGCGCCAGCATGGCAGCGGTCGTCATCGATCTTGTGAGCTACTACGCCGCCTACGTTCTGGCTCTGGGCCTTGCTCTCGGTATCGTCTGGGTACAAGGAGATCTCACACCGTTAATGGCCGTGCCGGCGGGCATTTTCGCGCCCCTGGCAGCAGCCGTTCCCATGGCCCTCCTGTGGGTGAGCCGCGGCCGGACGCTGCCCGGTTGGATCGAGCGGCTGCCTCTTATCAGGCCGGCACTTCGAGCCATTAGTGAGGCGACGCCGGCCATTGCTCACGATGTCTCGCTCATCACGCGGTGCACAGGTCTCCAGCTTGCGATCCTGGCGTTCGATGCGGGGACACTCTGGATCATGCTGTGTGCCCTCGGTCTTGCGGTCAATCCAGAGCCGGTCTTTGCGAGCTTCATGCTCTCGACACTGGCACGGACGCTTGGAGTGGTTCCTGGGGGGCTTGGGGTTTTCGAGGCCGTCTCTGTGGCCACGCTCAAGCTCATCGGGGTGCCGGTCGCCGCCGGTCTCGCGGCGACGCTCCTCTTCCGCTTCTTCACCTTCTGGCTGCCCATGGCGCCCGGGCTGATCCTCGCGGGGCGTGAGGCGAGGGGCTGTTGAAATAAGGAATCTGACTCCTGACTTCCTCTCCACCATCCTGGGGGAGAGGATCGAGGTGAGGGGGAAAAGGGCCGCCTTAAGACCCCTCACCCTGCCCTCTCCCCGCGGACGGGGCGAGGGTACTCGGTATCGAGAAGACATGTGTGTGGCACGGCCGCCCTCGGGTGTGAAATCACGCCGGTTCACGGCCGAGGGCGGCCGTGCCACACGATCTCGGCTACGGATCAGGTTTGGAATTGAGTCCCACTTCTACTTGCACCCCACGGGAGAACGCCGATGAGTGACGCCGGGAATCAGAGTGGAGCCGAAAGATCGGGCGCGTCCAACCCCAGGGAACTGGATCGAGTATTCTTCGAAGAAGCCCCTGACGGTATGCTGGCAACCGACCCTCACGGGCGGTTGATTGCCGTCAACCGGCAGGGAGCCGTGCTGACCGGCTATTCCCGCGAGGAACTACTCGGCATGGCCATCGGGGACGTCGTCAACCCGGATGACCTTGCACGGGATCCGATCAACATGGATGATTTGCGGTCCGGAGGAGTCGTCACCAAGGAGCGCATCATCCTCCGGAAGGACGGCAGCCTGCTGCCGGTAGAGATTTGCACTTGTATGCGACCGGAAGGGAACTTGCTGGTCAGCATTCGCGACATCACCGAGCGTGTGCAGACCGAATTGGCCAGCCGGACGATGCAACAACAGCTTTTCAACATCATCGAGTTTCTGCCGGATGCCACCTATGCTATTGATCAGAACAAACGAATCATCGCGTGGAACCGTGCGTGCGAGATCATGACCGGCATCAAGAAAGAGGTGATGCTGGGCCAGGGCGATTTCGCTTACGCCGAGCCCTTCTTCGGCGAACGGCGCCCCATCTTGATCGATCTGCTGGACCTGCCCTCACCGGAGGCGGAGGCCGGCTACAAATACGTCAAACGCGCGGGCAACACGATCTATGGCGAGTCTTTCATCCCTAGCCTGGGGGGCGGTGATGGCGCCCATTTTTGGGGAGTGGCGGCGCCGCTGTTTGACCAGGAAGGCCGGCGTTGCGGGGCCATTGAGGTCGTTCGGGACGTGACCGAGCAAAAGCGCTTCGAGCAGGCGCTGCGCGAAAGTGAACTCAAGCATCGCACGTTGTTTGAGACCGCCGGCGACGCCATCATGCTCATGCGCAACGACCGGTTCATTGACTGTAACGTCCGGACGCTGACCATGTTTGGGTGCAGCCGCGAGCAGATCGTCGGCGCGCCACCCTACGAATTCTCGCCACCCACGCAGCCGGACGGACGGTGCTCCAGGGAGAAGGCCCTGGAGAAGATCAACCTGGCCGCCACGGAAGGGTCGCAGTTCTTTGAATGGGAACACTGCCGGCGGGATGGGACGCCATTCCGGGCTGAGGTGAGCTTGACCCGCCTGGAACTGGATGGGGAAACCCTGTTGCAGGCCATCGTGCGCGATATCACCGAACGTAAAAGGACCGAGGAACGGCTGGCGGAGGGCGAACGGAAGTATCGCGAGCTTGTGGAGCAGGTCAATGCCATCATTTTGCGGTGGACGTCTGATGGACAGATTGTCTTCCTCAACGAGTTCGGCCAACGGTTCTTCGGCTACTCCGCCGAGGAGATCCTAGGCCGCCACATGATCGGCACGATCGTCCCGCCAACCGAGACCAACGGCCGCGACCTGCGGCAGCTAATGGAGAAGATCAGCGCAGACCCAACGGCATTCGAGCAGAGCATCAATGAGAACGTGCGCCGCAATGGGGAGCGCGTCTGGATCAACTGGACCAACCGGGTCGTGCTGGACCCCCGAGGACAAGTGGCCGAGATCTTGAGTGTCGGCACGGACATCACCGAACGCCAACGGGCGGATGAGCAAATTCGCCGACTCCATGAGGATCTGCGACGCGATGCGGCGGAATTGGAGCGTCGCGTGGCGGAGCGAACTGCCGAACTGGCAGTGGCCCTGGATCATGCCGAGGGGGCCGACCGGCTCAAATCGGCTTTCCTGGCGACGATGTCGCACGAACTGCGCACCCCGCTCAACTCCATCATCGGCTTCACCGGCATACTGCTCATGGGGCTGGTAGGCCCGTTGACCCCCGAGCAGGAAAAACAGCTCAGCATGGTGCAAGACAGCGCTCGCCACCTGCTGGAACTGATTAACGACGTGCTGGACATTTCCAAGATCGAAGCGGGCCAGATCGAGCTTGCCCACGACCCCTTTGACATGCGGGTGACGATACAGAAGGGCATCGAGCAGATCGCACCCCTGGCTGAGAAAAAGGGACTGGCGGTGACCGCCGTGATCGCCCCGCCGGTCGGCCAGGTAGTCGGCGACCGGCGGCGGGTGGAGCAGATCCTGATCAACCTGCTCGGCAATGCGGTGAAATTCACCGAGCGGGGTGAGGTTCGCATTGAAAGCCAGGTTGAGGATGGGTGGCTGGTCACGCGAGTCATCGACACCGGCATCGGTATCCGGCCGGAAGACCTGGGTAATCTCTTTGAGGCATTTCGGCAGGTGGATGCCGGGCTCACTCGCCGGTATGAGGGCACCGGTTTGGGCCTTTCCATCTGCAAGCGGCTGGTAGAGTCGATGGGAGGTACAATCCGGGTCGAAAGTGAATGGGGCAAAGGAAGCCGGTTCACCTTTGCCTTGCCGCTTGAAAGGGCCACGGCATGAAAGCAACGATCCTGGTTATTGAGGACAATGAGAGAAGTGCCTACCTCGTCACGTTCATCCTGGAGAAGTGCGGCTACCAGGTTGTGCAGGCGCGGGACGGGGAGGGCGGGATCGCGCTGGCCCATCAGATCAAACCCGACCTGATCCTGTTGGATATCCAGTTGCCGGTGGTGGATGGGTATGCCGTCGCCCGTGAGCTGACGACGAATGGAGAGACGCACGGCATCCCGATTGTGGCCGTGACTTCCTACGCCATGCCTGGCGACCGGGAACGTATCCTGGCGGCGGGGTGTGTGGGCTACATCGAAAAACCGATCGACCCGCGAACGTTTGTGGCTGAAATCGAGCAATACCTGCCGGCCGGAAAAAGGGCAACACAAAATACCCTTGCCCCGTCCGCTGGCTGACACTGGGACACGCTTAACACCGTGGGTAATCTGATATGTTAGCATTCACACGAAAGATGGGCTACTTTTCCCCCCTCTCCACCATCCTGGGGGAGAGGGTCGGGGTGAGGGGGAAAAGGCCGCCTTAAGACCCCTCACCCTGCCCTCTCCCCGAGGACGGGGCGAGGGTACTCTGACTGCTTCCCTTAATTCAACAGCATTGCCCAGCAGGGTGCCCGGAAGCTATCCCTGTCAGCTTTCAGCCATCAGCAAGAGAATAAGACAAGCAACGTCTCAAGCCGAACACCGATAACTGAACGCTGACCACACCCCATCCGGAAAACCGGGGTTTCCGGATGGAAACTATCTAACAAGCGCCTTGCGAAAAAGGAAT
>JAZDLC010000025.1:0-7789 GCA_043802345.1 Planctomycetota bacterium
CCTTGCCTCGCTCCATGGGGCCAGAGTTTGGCTCCAAGACAGACCGAGACCTGAAGAGGCGCATCATGAAGACCCTGACCTTCGTCATTCTCCCGCGCGCCTCCTTCTGGAGCTGATCCCCGGCCTCAAAGAGGCCCTGACAAGAACCAGGAGGGCGGCGACCCCCGTGTGCCCCCGGTCTGTCATCAAGGGATCACTGCTTTCCCACACCGTCCCGGGGCGGAAACCCTTTTCGATAGACTGCTCACCCCGAGAATCCAGTGGATCAGCCAGAGAGAACCTCAACCAACGCGCAGGAAGACGCTTCAGCCGATGAGGTGCCGCGCTCGGGCCGCTCCTGGCTGGGCGAGATCAGCGGGGCCCTGAAAGGACACCAGCACGACTACACGCAAGGCCGCCTGAGCCGGGCGATCTGGCTGCTCGCGATTCCGATGGTCCTCGAGATGGCAATGGAGTCGGTGTTCGCGGTTTGCGACGTCCCCTGCCTGCTGTTTGCCGGCGATCTCCTGGGACTGATGGGGGCACAGGCCGGCGTCGTCGCCACGGGCAGCGGCTACACGGCGATCCTGCTCGGCAGCAATGTCGTCATCGTATTGTTGTTCCTGAACAACGCGATCTTCCGCGGCGCCGGCGACGCCGTGCTCGCCATGCGGACGCTCTGGTTGGCGAACGGGATCAACCTCGTGCTCGATCCGTGCCTGATCTTCGGCCTCGGTCCGTTCCCCGAGCTCGGTGTGACGGGCGCGGCGATCGCGACCACCATCGGCCGCGGAACCGGCGTGCTGTTTCAGTTCTGGATGCTGCGACGCGGGGTCGGACGGATCGCGCTCCGGGGGCCGGCTACACCATCGCCGTGCGCATCGTGCTCTTCGCGCTGCTGCCGTCGTGGGGCCTTTCCAACGCCGCCGCGACCCTGGTCGGCCAGAACCTGGGCGCCGGCCGGCCCGAACGCGCCGAACGCTCAGTGTGGCTCACCGGCCTGTTCAACATGATGTTCTTGGGCGTCGTGGCAATCATCTTCCTCACGCTGGCGCCGGACCTGATCAGAATCTTCACCGACAATCCGCCGACCATCGCGTACGGCATCAGTGCGCTCAGGATCATGAGCTACGGCTACGTCTTCTATGCCTGGGGCATGGTGATGATGCAGGCGTTCAACGGCGCGGGCGACACGATGACTCCGACCTGGATGAACCTGGTCTGCTTCTGGTTCTGCCAGATCCCGCTGGCCCTCTTCCTGGCGGGCCAGGTCGAACTCGGGCCGCAAGGCGTGTTCTGGGCGGTCGCCATCGCCGAATCGATTCTTGCCGTGGTCTCTGTGTGGATGTTCGGGGTCTAGTGGGCCTGGCTGCCGGGTTGGAGCCTTGATCTGAGCCAGGCACGGGTGGTGTTCCAGCCGCGCTCGACGGTCCGCTTGGAGACATCCAGGATGCGCGCCGTCTCGGTCGTGTTCAGGCCGCCGAAGAAGCGCAGCTCGGTCATCTTCGCCAGTTGGGGGGTCCATCTCGGCCAGGGCGGTGAGCGATTCATCCAGCGCGACCAGATCGAGGGCGTTTTCCTCGAACATCACCACCGCCTGGTCCAGCGGGCTGCGGGGGCGGTCCGCCCCGCGCTTCTCGCTGCGCCGCGCACGGGAGTGATCCACCAGAATGTGGCGCATCGCCTTGGCGGCCACCGACAGGAAGTGATCGCGATCGTGGTAGGCCGGGTCATCCCCCTTCACCAGCTTGAGGTACGCCTCATGCACCAGGGCGGTCGGCTGCAGCGTGTGGCCTTGCTCCCGCGACATGCAGCGCTCGGCGATCCGGCGGAGCTCCCGGTAGAGCAGCGGGAACAGCTCATCCGAAGCACGCTCGTCCCCTTCGTGGAGGCGGCGTAGCAGCCGGGTCACATCGCTGGCGGCGTCCGTCATGCTGAAGATTCTACTCCGAGCCGGAGTCTTGCTCCATGAGCAGCCTGTTCCATCTCTCCCGCTCCGCCGGCCGATCCCACCTCTCGTAGAACGTAACCAGCGTTTCCAGCGTCTTCTTGAGCAGTTGCTCTTCCGCCGGGCCGGCCGCCTGAAGCTCCTCATAGGCCTGCAACAGGTGAGGTTCCGCCTGCTGGAACCGCTCCAGTTCCACCAGGCAGATGCCCAGGCGCAGTCGAGTGGCGGGAATGCGGGAGTTTCCCGCGGGCAGGATGGTCGTCGCCAGCCGCAGGCTCTCCTCGTAGAGCGGGAGGGCCTCCTCCAGCCTCCCCGCGGCTCGTAGCGAGGACGCCAGATTGTAGGCGGCGCCGAGGGTCAGGTCCGAAGCGGGGTGATCCTCCCTGAGCACCGCGAGCGCCTCGGACAGCAGCTCCACCGAGTGATCGGAGTTGCCGAGCTCCTGTTCCGCCGCGGCGAGGTTGATCATCGAGAGCAGGGTCGCGGCGTGCCGCGGCGGCAGGGCGCGCCTGCGGATTTCGAGGATTCTCGCGTACAGCGCGCGAGCCTCCTCCGGCCGCCCCCGGCGCTTCAGCAACGCGGCCCGGGTATTCGCCGTGTTCAACACACTATGGTGATCCTCGGGCAGAAGCCTCTCGCGCCCCTCGGCCACGCGCGCCAGCAGCCCGTCAGCCTCCTCGTAGCGGCCCTGTGCCATCACCACGCCGGCCAGGTTCGACAGCGCGGAATACAGCTCGAGCTCGAGTCCCGGCCCGGACTGTTCCAGTTGGTTCGCGGCGTGCCGGAGCAGGGCTTCCGATTCTTCGAAGCGCCCCTGAAGGTAGAGCTGGTGGCCGAGCGTCGCCTCGGCCTGCAGCGTTCGCCTGTGGTTTTCGCCGAGGACGGTTCGCATTCGGTCCAGCGTCTTCGAGAGCAACCGCTCCGCCTCCTCTCCCCGCCCGAGGCCGGACAGGCAGTTCCCGAGCGAGGTGGACGATTCGAGCGTGGAGGGATGGTCCGGACCCAGGTCGCGCTCGAACAGTTCGCGAGCGCGACGAAGGTGAGGCTCCGCCCGCTGGTAGTCGGTCAGGCCGACAAAGGCCGCGCCCAGCAGGTAGTGAAGCTGTGCCTCGACCCGGTCGTCCCCGGTCCCTTCCTGTTCGAGCCGCACGGCCGCCTCGTCGAGCAGGTCGGATACCCGCGAGTCCTTGCCCGTCCGGTAGCCGGTGGGGGAGAGGAGGATATGGGAAGTGAAAGCGGCGATCGCACTGGCCCTCCTGGCCTCATCCAACGCCTCCAGCCGGGCGGTGTTCGCCCGCCGGTTCGCCTGCTGCGCCCGGATCAGGCCGAACAGGGTGCCGACGGAACCGAGCAGGAGGAGCACCAGCATGCCGGTCCGGGCCGGATGGCGCCTCACGTACTTGCGCAGGCGGTAGATGCCGCTGGGGGGGCCGGCCTGAACCGGTTCGTGGGACAGGTATCTCTGGAGGTCCGCCTTGAGTTCGGAAGCCGTGGCGTAGCGCCGTTCCTTCTCCTTCTCCAGCGCCCGCAGCAGAATCCACTCCAGATCCCGGTCGATGGCGGGGAGCGCGGACCTCGGCGCGCGGGGCGGCTCGTGATGGATGATTCGCGCCACCTCGGTGAGGGAGACGTGGTCCAGCGAATAGGGATAGACGCCGCACACCAGCCGGTAGAGGATCATGCCGAGCGAGTAGACGTCCGAGCGGATGTCGACCTCGCCACTGATGTCGACCTGCTCCGGACTCATGGTCTGCAACGTCCCGACCATCTTGCCGGACAGGCTGTCCACGGTCAGGTCGATCGCCCCCGCCTCCGCCCGGGCCACGCCGAAGTCGATGACCCGGGGATGCCCTGCCGGATCGACCAGGATGTTCCCCGGCTTCAGATCCCGATGGATGATCCCCTTCTGATGGGCGTGCTGCACCCCGTCACAGACCTGCTGGAAGAGGGCGAGCCGCTCCCGCAGCGGGAGTTTCTCCCTTTCAGCATATTCGGTCAGAGGGAGCCCGTCCTCGATGTAATCCATGGCGAAGTACGGCAGTTGCTGTCCTGCTCCGCCCGGCCCCTCCTGGAAGGTCCCCGCCTCGAAGATCTGGGCCACGTTCGGATGCCTCAGCCGGCCGAGGATCTCGGTCTCGTACCGGAACCTGCGCAGGGCGTCCCGGTCGTTCAGCCCGAATCTCAGCGTCTTGAGGGCTACCTTGCGGTGAGGAGACTCCTGCTCCGCCTCGTAGACCGAGCCCATGCCCCCCGTGCCAATCAACCGGATCAGCCGGTACGGACCGATTCTCTCCCTGAGAGGGGGGCCGTCCAGCAGCGGGTCCAAACCCGAGACGGAACCAAAGCCCCCCGGCGGGGTGAGGAAGCGGTCCTCATGCTTGTGCGCCTCCAGCAGGACCTCGACCTCCGGCAGCAGCTCGGGCGTCTCCAGGCAGGCCGTCGCCACGAAGTCATGGCGTTCTCCTGGGTGGCGATCCAGCGCCTCCTCGAAGATCTTCCGGACCTGCCGCCATTTTCCGGCACTCAACATGGAGGTCCAGCATAGCCGATACCCCCCCAATGCTCGCAATTCCTGGATGAGCTGCTCTAATCGGCGGAGAACAGCGAGTATGGGAAATCAGAGGCGGTTCGATTGACCATGAAAATTGCCAGACCTGCGCTCAGCGCACTGCTCGTTCTTTCCCTGGGGGCCTGCTCAACCGTCTACGACGTGAGCGAGACCTCGGCAGACAGGGCGTACTTCGACAACCTGGAGAGCGTGATCCCGCAGGACCGATTCTGGGTCCCGGCGGAGGTTCGCTTTGAGGGGACCCTGCTGGGGGACGACCTGGTCCCGGCGCAGAGCAATTCCAACTTCGCCAACCACTATTTCCTGCCGGTCTTCCCCGTGGTCCGGGAGGCGATCACCGCCGCGGTGAAGTCATCCTTCGCGGAGCCGTACCGGGCGGACCGAACCGACATCGCCCTGCACCTGAACGCGCGCTCGGACGCGCTGGTCGTGGTCTGCAGGCTGCCCCAGTTTCGTTCGAATCAC
The DNA here is from genome assembly GCA_043802345.1 of Planctomycetota bacterium. Lineage (GTDB taxonomy): Bacteria > Planctomycetota > B15-G4 > B15-G4 > JADJEK01 > JAZDLC01. The sequence goes on from JAZDLC010000025.1 coordinate 4,962, forward strand.
CGGGGCGGCCAGGGCGAGATGAAGATGACGCTGGAGACCCTCTGCCGCGTACAGCTTCCCCCGCCGGACAATCGCGAGTTGCTCCGCTTTCCGGTCACCGTCGAGGTGGCGGGCATGATGAATGAGCAGGGCACCGGCCTCAATGGCGAGCCAGGCCCGCTCTGGAAGGCGGCGGCCGAGCTGGGCCGTGAGGTGGCGATGGAGCTGCAGGGCGAGAAGCTGCGCAGCCAGTTCGCCAACCGGGAGGCGTTCATCGAACGGGTCCATTCGACCACCGGCGAACCGGCGCCGAAGGATCTGCCTGCCTCCCGCTTCGGACCGGATGGCAAGCATGGGGAGTACGTGGAAGTGGTGCGCCTGATTCGCAGGTAGCGCGTCAGGGCCTGGGCCAGTTGCAGTAGGTGCACACGTTCACGGCACGGCTCATCCAATAGTCCTGGGGCTTTCCGTCCGCCAGGGGGTGCTCCCCGCCGAGCCCGGTTCGCGGACAGTAGCAGCCGCCACACACGGGGCAGGGTTCGGTTCCGGCGACCTTCCCCTCCTCGTTCAACAGGCAACGGACCGCGGTCCGGTCTTCCGGACAGATCACGAGCCACTCCGTGGTCGCGTTTCCCGTGGGGTCGGTCAGGGTGACCTCGATCGGCGAGTTGGTGGGACCTGCCGCGGACTTCCAGTTGGTGCGCTCCTTCAGCGAGCCCGAAACCCTGGCCAGGATCGTCTCCGCTGTCAGCAGCTCTTCACCGAGCGCGACCCCCTCGACCACCAGATCCTGGAGCGGTTCGGACGGCACGATCGACAACATCAGCACCCCATCCCGTTCCTGAAAACGGAACTTCGCGGTGGGAGGCTCAATGTCGACGCCGTGAGCCAGGGGCATCGGCTCTGACCGGTTTCCCGCCAGGTCGGTCAGGACCAGCGTGTACGCCTCGCCCGGCTTCGGCTCGAGGCCCTTCGCCATGAAACCGTTCCCGGAGAGAAGACCAATCTCCTGGCCGTTGCACGTGGCCAGCTTGAGCGCCTCGTTCGCCTCGCCCTCGAGCGACACGCTCACCAGGTGGTGGTTTTCGTCGAAGGTCGGCTCGAACCGAGGCGGCTCGCGGAGCGCGGGCGGCGTGCGGTCGACAGTCAGCGTGACGATGCGCACATCGGCCGGGTTGCCGGCGCGATCAGTGGCGGAAAACTCCAGGACGAGCTCTCCTTCCAACCCGTCCGGCACGGTCACGGAATCGTCGAAGTTGCCGTTCACTGCCGCGGACGGGCAGTACTCGTCACGCGCCTCCCCGTTCTGGAACAGTCTCCAGCGAATCTCGTCTCCCGGATTTGCATCCTCGACTCGCCCCTTGATGACGACAGACGACGCATTCGTCAGCAGTCCAGCCTTCGGTTCCGTGATGACCAGCTCGGGCGACTTCGTGTCGGCCACGATTCGAAAGAGGCCAGCGGCCAGCGGCGAGGTCTCGTCCGGCCAGTACCAGCGGAATTCGTTTTCCAGGTCGCTCAGCGCGACCGTGTGAGTGATTCTGCCGTCCTTGATGGCAACTTGCTCCTTGGACTTGCCCTGGGCCAGCCACAGGGAGGAGATGCCCCTCGCTCTCGCCACTTCGACCTGCAGCTCCACGGTCGGCTGTCGTGTCAGGTACGTCTCGCCGCTCCCCTCGATCCGCTCCGCCCCCGCGATCTCGGGCGGCATCGGGCTTGGATCCATGCGCGTGACCTGAAGCGTTCCACTCTCATAGGAGCGGTCCGGAACTTCGACCTCGAACCGGTTGTCCTTGCCGGACAGCGGCACGGAGAGGACGACCTTGCCACCCTCGCCCCAGACGATCCCCACTTCGCCCGCTGGAAGTTCCGTATCACCGCGTCGCACGACGATCCCGGGTCGATGGTCGTCCGGGGGGGCAGGATTGAATTCCAGGTGGATCTCGACCCGGTCGGCCTCGGTCTCCTGAGCCTGGTCGAGCTTCTGTCCGCCCTCGCCCGCGAAGAGGCCCGCGATAAGCACCGCCGGAGGCATGCCCAAGGGTGTGCCGGCATTCACCTGCTCGCCAGGGCCGCCCACACCGGTCCCCACCGAGCTGTCCGCCGTCTGCGCCGGGGTCGGCTGCGGTTGGTTCGCGCCCGTCCTCAAGAAGAAGTAGCCTGCCGCGATCACCACCACCGCCGCCACCAGCACCGGCCAGAGCGGGCGCCGCCGCTCGCCCTTGCGCAGCTCTTCCAGGAAGGTCCCGATCGACGCCGGCCGGTCGGCCGGATCGTCTTCCATGCAGTGGGCCAGAGGCTTCCGGAAGGCGCGGGGGAGTAGATTCATCTGCGGCGTGGCCGGCGACCGGTTGGTCAGGAGCTGATAGAGCGTCTTTCCCAGGGAGTAGATGTCGGAACGGGCGTCCGTCTGGCGGCTGCTGTCATACTGCTCCGGCGGCATGTACAGCGGTGATCCGGCCCCGCCTCGCGAGGAGGAGAGGGTGGCGTCACCCACCGAGCGGGCCAGGCCGAAGTCGGCCAGCTTCGGCTCGCCGGTCTCCGTCAGCAGGATGTTGTGCGGCTTGATGTCCCGGTGGATCACACCCTTCGTGTGGGCATACGCCAGTGCGCCGCCGATCTTGAAGGCGATATCCCTCACCTCCGCCGCCGGCAGGCCGCCCATCTTGTTGAGCCGCTCCCGTAGAGAGCCTCCCGCCGCCCATTCGAGCACCAGATAGTCACCCTGGGCGTCCCGGGCCGGCTGGAGCAACTGCAGGATGTGGGGGTGGCTGAGATTGGCGATGCTCTGCGCTTCCCGGAAGAAGCGGGCCAGGGCGTTGGTGCCGGCCCCTTCCTCCTTGAGGAGC
>JAZDLC010000026.1:0-2576 GCA_043802345.1 Planctomycetota bacterium
AGCAGGTTGCCCCCCATCTCCCGCGCCAGCGCGCGGCTGAGGGAGAGGCCGAGGCCCACGCCCGCCTTGGCTGGGCCTCCCGGAGCGTCGCCCCGCTCGAAGGCCCGGAAGATCCGGGATCGGACCTCGGCCTTGATGCCCGGGCCGCGGTCCGCGACCGAGATCCGGACGGAGGAGTCGCGGACCTCGCACAGGATCCGGATCTTCTTCTCCTCCGCGTCGGCGGCATACTTGCAGGCGTTGTCCACCAGATTGGTCAGGATCTGGTCCATCACGTCGGAGTTCAACCGCAGGGGGGCCTCCGCGGCCTGTCCCAGATCGACCTTCAGCGTCATCCCGGCGCTTTCCGCGCGCCACTCGAGCCCCGGCCGGGCGTTCTCGATCAGCTCGCCGCACGAGACTTTCCTCATGTCGATTTGCGAGCGGCCCTCCTCCAGCCTCGAATACGTGAGCACGTTCTCCACCAGATTGGCCAAGCGGACCGCCTCGTTCCGGATCGTGGCCTGGAATTCCCGTTGTTTCGTCGGGTCGGTGACCAGACCGTCGGCCAGCATCTCCGAGTACATCTGCAGTGTGGTCAAGGGCGTCCTGAGCTCATGGGTCACCGAGGAGGCGAAGCGGCTGCGCTGTTCGCCGAAGGCGATGCTGGCACTCAGCGTCTGCGCTCCCGATGCCAGGACCAGCAGCACCAGGGCCCAGGTCACGATCAGCATCCAGCCGGTCGGCGTGGTCCAGGGGGTGCTGGCGGGGCCGGCAAGCGTGACTTCGAGCGCGGCTGGAAGAGTCGCCAGTCTGCGGGAAGGACCTTCCAATTCAGGGTTTGTGTCCAGCACCGGTTCAAGGCGTGGATCCGGAAACAGGTCTGGAATCTGGGCCAGGAGATCAGTCCGCAGGCGCGGCCAGTCCACCAGGAACCCCTGCACCAGCCGCCCCGAGGGGAGGTCCACGGAGCGCACGAAGAGGAGTTCCGGGGAATCGTCCAGAATCCAGAGGGGAAGGAGCTGGCCGGTCCGGATCTCCTGCGGAGCCTCCTGGAAGAACGGGGCCAGTTCCGCCTGCTGGACGCGCTGCTGCTGCATCACTGCATTCGCGATGCTGCTCCGCTTGGAATACTCGGCCCCGGACTGGGCGGGTGAGGAGGGGGCCGACACGGGATCGGTGGGCCGCAACAGCTCGTCCAGTCGGAGCCTGCCGTCCGGCGAGCCGAGCAGGCGCTCGATCCGCGCCAGCAGTTCCGCCGCCGCGGCGACCTGCTCGTAGGTCAGCAGAGTGCCCTGGGCCAGGTCGGCATAGTTGCCGAGCGGCACCCTGGGAGACCGGAACGATCCTTCTTTGCCGACCTCGAAGTGGAGCTGGATGTAGTCCGATTCCAGCGTCAGGAGGGGCGAGGGGGACAATACATCGCCCGGCTGCAGGCTCTGCAGCATCTTGTTGTACAGCCGCTGGCCCGGGTAGTACGCCTGGTACTCCAGGTAGGAGCGGCTGTTCTCGAGAGCAAGACGCGGCGCCAGCCAGGAGTCCATCCGCCAGAGAGCCAGGCGAAGAGGTTCGAGCAGATTCTGCTCTTCATGCCGCTGGGCGATCCGCTCCTGTTCCAGGTGCCAGAGCTTCCAACTCAGTCCGAACAGCGCGCCTGCGAGCACCGTCGCGGAGATCCCGGCCCGGAGCCACCAGTTCGGGCGGGACCGCTTCATTTGCCCCCCACTTCGACGTCTCCGCCCAGCATGTACCCCCGGGCTCGAACGGTCTGGATGAAGCGGGGCGACTCCTGCGGGTCGTTCAGCTTCTCCCGCAGCCGCTTCACCAGCATGTCGACGGTGCGGGTGTGGATGCCCTTCGGGTTGATTCCCCAGACCCGCAGCAACAGCTCATCACGGCTGACGGCGCGCCCCTTCGACTCGGCGAGGTACGACAGGAACTGGACATCGCGCTCACTGAGGCTGCGCGCCTCGCCGCTTTGAAGGAGCACCTCGCTCCGTTCCAGGTCGACCGTGGCGCCCTGGGCGGCGAGTCTTCTGACCGAACCGATCCGCTCGTACGACCGGCGCAGCACCGCGTTGACCCGGGCCAGCAGCTCTTTCGGGGAAAAAGGCTTGACCACGTAGTCGTCCGCGCCCCCCTCCAGGCCCCGGACCCGGTCGGTCTCGGCGCCGCGCGCGGTGACCATGATCACCGGCAAGCCGGGCCGCTCCTTCCGGATACGTTCGAGCAGCTCGAACCCGTCCATGCCGGGAAGGAAGACATCCAGCAGCGCCAGGTCGAGATGCCCGGAGAGGGCGGCCTTGAGGCCCGCGTCGCCGTTCGAACACTCCAGCACGTTGAAGCCGGAGACCGTGAGCAGCTCGACGATCCCGACGCGGATGGGGGTGTCATCCTCGACCACGAGGATCGTCTGGCGCTGGCTCATCGGTCGACTCCCATTATCAGGAGCGCATCATACGGATTCGGCCCGGATCAGCGCGGATCCTCGAAGTCGAATCCCTTCAATCGCGCCTGCTCCCGGATCGCCCCCCTGATGGCGTGGTCGAACGAAGCCGTCTCGTCGGCCGCGGACTTCTTCATCTCGTCCTGAATGT
>JAZDLC010000027.1:0-6993 GCA_043802345.1 Planctomycetota bacterium
TCTCCGACGGGCGCAACAACTCCGGGCTCGATCCCGCCGAGGCCACGGGCCGGGCCGCGCTGGACGGTGTGCGGATCCTCACGGTCGGGGTCGGCGATCCGAACGAGCCGAAGAACGTGGAAATCAAATCGTTGCGGGCGCCGGACGTGGCGCTGGTGAACGACGATGTCGCCTTCGAGGTGGTGGTCTCCTCCCGGGGGTTCGAAGGCCGGGTGAGCAGCCTGGTGGTGCGAGCGAAGGGCTCGCACGAGATCCTGGCCAGTCGGGAGGTGACTCTTCCCCGGGATGGTCGCGACGGCAACGAGGTGCTGTTCTGGAGGCCGGAGCGGGAAGGAGAGTATGACCTCGAGATCGAACTGGTGGCGCTCTCCGGGGAGCAGTTCCTGGACGACAACCTGCGATCGCATCATCTGCGCGTTGATCCCGAGGAGATTCGGGTCCTGTATGTGGAGGGATACCCGCGCTGGGAGTACCGGTTCCTCAAGAACATCCTGCTCCGCAGCAAGAACATGCAGGCTCAATGCCTGTTGCTGGACGCGGACAAGGACTTCATCCAGGAGTCGAGCACCGGCCTCCCGGCGCTGATCGCCTTTCCCCCGGAGAGGCGCGACCTCTTCGAGTACGACGTGGTCATTCTGGGGGATGTGGATCCCTACCGGATCGCCGGCTCCCTGGAGCAGTCGGAACAGGCTCAGCGCAATTTGAAGGAGTTCGTGGAGCTGGGAGGGGGACTGATCATGATCGCGGGCGTCCTGGACAGCCCGCGTGCCTATGTGGGCACGCCGATCGAGGACATCCTGCCGGTGGTTCTGGGGGATGCGGACGAATCTCGCAGACTGAGGAATTCCGATTTCCTTCAGCCGTACCGGCCGAAGCTCGAGAATCCGCTCGATCCGCACGAGGTGGTCCGCCTCGAGAAGGACCTGAAGCTCAACCGGCAGCTCTGGGAGGATCCGGAGGTTGGCCTGCCGCCTCAGGAGTGGTATTACCCGGTCCGCAAAGCCAAGGGCGGCGCGGAGGTGATGCTGCGTCACCCGACCAATGCGAATCAGTTCGGCAACCACGTGCTGATGGCGTCGACCTTCTATCCGACAGGTCGCACCATGTTCGTGGCGTTCGATTCGAGCTGGCTCTGGCGCAAGTTCTACGGTGACCGGTACACGGAGCGCTTCTGGCGAGCCGCCATCCGGTACGTGGCGCTGAACAAGCTGAGGCGGACGAACAAGCGGTTCGAGCTGCTGACCGACAAGTCGCTCTACGACATCCACGAGGCGATTCAGATCAGCGCCAGGGTGCGGGACGTCGACTTCAACCCGGTCACCGGCGTGACCCAGGAAGTTCAGCTGGCGGACCAGGACGGACGGGTCACGGTGATCGAGCTGGCCAACGTGAATCCGGAGGAGGGTCTGTTCGAGGGGACCATCCGGATGAGCGTGCCGGGCAACTATCAGGTCTGGCTCGAGGATCCGTCCGGGCGGGAAGCCGGCAGGCAGTCGCCCAAATCGTTCCGGGTGCAGGTTCCCCGCCACGAGTGGGAGAATCCGGTGCTGTCCCGGGACACGCTCGAGGCGATCGCGGGAGGCACCCGGGGCGAGTATTTCGGCCTGGACCGGTTCGGTGACGCACTGAAGAAGATCGAAGGGGATGTCCGGGAGCGTCCCAAGGGGGATCCGACCCGCCAGGAACTCTGGTCCTCGTACCCTGCGTTGCTGGCGTTTCTGCTCCTGCTGGCGGCGGAGTGGGTGCTTCGCAAGAAGTATCATCTGATCTGAGCGCGGTTCGTAACAAGGGGCTGGCGCTGCGCGCCGCGGGTCACGGTCTTCTATTCCGCTGAGGAAGCCAGGAAGCCAGGAACTCCGGGGTGGGTTGGGGTTACGGCGGCGGAGATCCGGTCGATCAGCATCTCCTCTCTTCCTGCCTTCCTTGGCGAAATCTCCGGTGAAACGCCTGGAGGTATCGGAACTTTCGGTTGGTGGCGCTACTGTCTCTTGAGGTTGCCGAGGTCGCCGAGGTCGCTGGCGTTGCGTAGTTTTCGACGGTCTGCCAGGGATGCGGGAGTCCGGACATGTCCGAAATCGAATCCAAACCGAAGCCGCGCCGGTTGCGCCGGCTGCTCCTCGTCCTGATCGGTCTGGTGGTGGTCGCCGTGGTGGCCTATCCATTCATCATCTCGTCCCTTGGTCCCGGGCTGGTCCAACGCCTCATTCAGAAGGAACTGAGAGGGACCGCATCGCTGGACAAACTGTCGATGTCGTACGGGGGTGACGTCCGGCTTTCCGGACTGACAGTAGTGGATGAGCAGGAGAGGCCCCTGCTCTCGATGGACCGGCTCGACGTGGATGCGGAGCTGATGAAGGCCCTTTCGGGCGAGTTCCGGGCGACGGTCGAGGTAGACGGATTCGAGCTGCACGTCCAGAAAGGGGAAACGGAGAAGGTGAGCCTGGCGGAGATCCGCCGGAAGAAGCCTGCGACGGAGCCGCCCGGGAAAACCGACGAGGCAGGCGCTCCGCCCGATCTTCACCTGGACTTCCTGCTGAAGAACGGCCGCGTGATCGTGCATGGTGAGGGCGGACAGACCGAGCTGCGAGACCTGACGTTCCAGATCAAGGTCGACGGGCTGGATCGCGAGGCCGAATTCCGATTCTCCGCCGACCTGGTCGGCCCGCAGGGACCCGCCGGGCGCGTCGGGAGTTCTGGATCGGTCGTGCCCCTGCCGGCCGACTCAAATGCCGCGCGGGCCAATCTCGTGCTGACGGTGGAAGGACTGCTGCTCCAGGGATTGTCTCCCGCGATCTCGCTGGTCAGCGAGGTGCGGGGTCTCTCCGGGAGGATGGACGCGGACGCGGCCCTCGTGCTGACCGAGGGGCTGGGCGGATCGCTCAGGGCGAACCTGAACGTGCTCGGCCTCGCGGCCAACGACAGGGAAGGCCGGCCGCTCGACCTGGGAGAGCTCGCGAACTCCCGCGTCAAGGTTGACGCGGCGCTCGATCCCAAGAGCGGTTCGCTGACGGTACCGGAGTTGACGGCTCACCTCGGTTCCGTGAGGGTCGACGGCCGCATCGGCCTGAGCGGACTCGGGGCCGGCTTCAAGCCCGAGGACCTGAAGGTGGAGGAGTCGAGCCTCCAGATCGATGCCGACCTCGATCGCCTCGCCAGCGAGTTGAGCGGCCTGCTCGGTTCGGACCGGCTCGATCTCTCCGGATCGTTGCGCGCCCTGGTCACGGCCCGGCAGGAGGGGCTAGCCGTCCGCGTCGGCGCCGACATCGCGCCCTCGGGCCTGCGCTTCATGGGGTACGGGCTGGAAGGTGCACCGCTCAATGGCAGTTTCTTGATGGAGCGAGGCGAGGAGCGAACCGGTGTTCGCGGAGGCTTCGCGACCGACAGGATCGACCTCACCCTCGGGCCGGCCCGGAGTCTGCATCAGGAGCAGGTGCGGCTGGATTTCGACCTGTCGCGGCGGGACAGCGGGGAGATGGAGATCACCCAGGCCCGGTACGCTTCCAAGACGGCCGGGCTCGATGCCACCGGCCGGATCGGATCCGACCAGGCGGCCGACTTACAGCTCGTCCTCAAGGGGGGGATGGAGCGGATCCTGGCAGACCTGCGCGGACTGACCGGAGAGCAGCCCTACCAGGCGAGCGGCGACCTGACGGCGAACTTCCGGGTAGAGAAGAGCGGAACCGAAGTCTCCCTGGTGGGTGACACGAACGTGGAGCAGCTCCACCTCGTCGTCACGCCGAAGAAGGAAGGACAGGCGCCGCTCGTGGTCGACGAGGAACGGGTGAAGCTGACGATGGACGGTAGGCTCTCCACGGAAACCGGAAACATCGACCTGAGGCGGGTTGCCGTGGATTCCAGGCTGATCCGGGGAGATCTCGTCGGGAAGCTGCTCGGCATCGTCCCGAGGAAGGGGGAAGAGCATGACGTGCTCCTCGAGGGGATCAAGGGCGAGTTCTTCTACGTGCCGGACCGGTTGGGCGTGGTGCTGTCACCCTGGTTGCCGGGCGAACTCTCGGGACAGGAAGAGGAACGGCTCGCCCTGGACCTGAACGGCCGTTTTGACGACCTGGACCTGATGACGCTGCTGGAGTCTTCCAGCGGGGACGTCCAGATGGGACTGGGGACTTTCCGCATCCCGGGCATGGAGACCACCGGAACCCTGGCTCTCGGGCTGGACAAGGGGCGGGCAAAGCTCACCGGCGACATGGGCGCCAACGGCGGCACGCTCGATCTGATCGGGGACCTCGGCCAACAAGATGCTTCGCAACGGGCTTCCCTGAAGCTGGACATGAAGGAGTTCAAGGTCAATACCGACCTGGGGGATCTGCTGTCGCTGCTGCATCCCTCCTTCGGATCGCTCGGAGGCGGAAAGAACAGCCGTCTCGACGGCCTGGTCGAGTGCAACATCGAGCTGACCTACGGCAAGCAGTTGTCGCTCCGGGAGCTGGCGTCAAGCTGGACCTCGCTCGATCCGCGGCTCCTTCAGGGAAGCGTCTTCTTCGACCTCAAGGACGCGATTCTGACCGGATCGCCGCTTCTGACAGAGATGCTGGACAAGTTCGGCCTGACCTCGAATAGCGAACTCGTGCTCGAGCCGATCCAGCTCAACGTGGACGGCGGCAGGCTGAACTACGCCGAGCCGTGGAAGTGGAAGCTCGGTGGGATCAAGACCTTCTTCACCGGCTCCGTCGGGTTTGACCGGACGCTCGACCTGAAGTGGAACATCCCGATCAACAAGCAACTGGTCAAGCGTTACGACTTCCTCAAGGTGCTCGAGGGCGAATCGGTGGAGATTCCATTGACCGGCACCTCCTCGGCGCCGCATCTCGCGTGGGAAGGAATCATCGAACAGCTCGCGGTCAAGGCGGCCAGGAAGGCGATCGCGGAGGAGACCGGTCTGGGCGATCTGGGCGGACTCGCTGGGATTCTGGGCGGAAAGAACGCGCCGGCCGATGATCCGAAGAAGCTTCTGGATGAGGCGAACACGCTCTGGGAGGGCGGCAAGCGGAACAAGGCGGCCAAGATCTACCGGCGTCTGGAATCGGAGTTCAAGCTGACGCCCGTCTACCTGTTCAACAAGGACCTCATCAAGGAGCGGGCGGACTTCAAGAAGGACTAGCCAGTGGGCGCGTTTCACCTCGGGAGTCACGCCACTGGATTCCGCTCAGGAAGGCAGGAAGGCAGGAAACCGGATTCGGACCTCCCCACGCCAAATGGCGAAGGTAGGTTGGATCCGAGCGATGCGTTGCATAACCTGCGGAGACCGATGATCCTGCTGGAGACCCTGGGCCGATGCTCACCGTGACCGTTGTCTCGCTGTGCGTCCTGATTGCACTCTCCGCGTTCTTCTCCGGTTCAGAGACCGCTCTGATCGGGTCGAGCGGAGTCAGACTGCACCACATGGCCGCGAGCGGGAGCCGGGGGGCTGACCGGGTGCTCAAGATGCTCCGGCAACCATCGGAACTGCTGGGGACCATTCTGGTGGGGAACAACCTGGTCAACGTGATGGCCGCGGCGCTGACCACCACCCTGATCGGACCGGTCTACGCCACGGTGGTGATCACCATCGTGCTGCTGGTCTGCGCGGAGGTGACGCCCAAGACGCTGGCCGCGTCCAGGCCCGAGTACTACGCCACCAAGGTCGCCGCTCCGATCCAGGGATTGACCGCCCTGCTCCGGCCGGTGGTCTGGGCCATGACCGCGGTGACGAAGCTGCTGCTGAATCCGTTTCTGGGCCGGGGCGCCGGTCAGGAGCAGCGGCTTTCCAGGCAGGAGCTGTTGACCGCCATCAGTCTGGGGGCGCGAGAAGGCGAACTGGAACCATCGGAGACGCGCATGGCCAGGGAAGTGCTGGCCCTGAAGGACAAGCCGGTGAGGCGGATCATGATCCCTCTGGAGGATGTGGCCGGGATTCCGGAGTCGGCGACCTTCCGGCAGGTGGAGGAGGAGTTCGTCCGCAGCGGATTCACGCGCTATCCGGTCTACCGCGCAGAGAAGTCGGAAATGGTCGGGATGCTGCTCGTCAAGGACCTGCTGATCAACCGGGAGGAAGTCGGCGGCAACTGGCTGCAGTACGTTCGGCCCTTGATGAGTTGCCGCGCGGATCTGGAAGCGGACGAGCTGCTGCGGGACATGCAGATTCAGCGTTCCCACATGGCCGGAGTGGAGGATGAACAAGGGCGATTCGTGGGTCTGGTGACCATGGAGGACGTGCTCGAGGAGATCGTCGGGGAGATCCAGGACGAGAGCGACCCACAGGCCGAGTTGATCAGGGAGCTGAGCGAGGACCGGTTCACCGTGCGGGGTGACGCCGAAGTGGACGACCTCTGCAAGGTCATCAATGTCGATCTGGGCGACCGGGATCAGCACATCCGCCTGTCCGAGTGGTTCTCCAGGCGCGCCTCGGGTGGACAGGGCAAGGTGCGCTGGGTCAAGTTGAACAACGCCCAGGTGGTCCATCGCGGCCGCAACCGCTACGAGGTGTGGATCCGGAATCCGGACGCCAGGACGACGGCATCCGAAGATTACAGCGGAATGATCTAGGGACCAGGGGAGGCATGCGGACCGAGCCTCTCGTCCAGTAGCTGGATGCCTGAAGTGCTGAGAGTTGAGTCCACGCCGGTCCCTCGAGTCCGTGAAGCTCGGAAATCCTGCTGGAAGGCGGCCAACGCCGAGGCAGAATCACACGCGGCGCCTAGTCCCTGAACCATGCGCGGCGCGCATGCGGTCGAGTCCATCGTGTTCGCTGTTCCCCTGTTCACGAGGCGGGTCGAGCGGGTGCGTTTCCTCGGCGGAGGACGCCTGACCTTCACACGCAGCCTGCTTCCAATGGCCGGCGCCGGTCCGGGTGCGACGAACGGCCCGGGCGCGGCGCTTCCTTCGAATCTGGTGTCTCCGGGCAACCTCCGCAAGAGGGCGGCCGCAAGGGAGTGACTTTCATGGTGGGGTTCTGGGATCTCATCGAGAATACGAACCACCTCATCTGGCACGAGT
>JAZDLC010000028.1:0-16305 GCA_043802345.1 Planctomycetota bacterium
GGTGACCGGACTCTTCCTGGCGAAGCTGGACGGCTCCGCCAAGGGCGGCGTCGTGGTCGGCATCCGGGACAAGGTTGGTCTGCCGGTGATGTTCGTGGGCCTGGGCGAGCAGGCTGGTGATATCGAACCGTTCGACCCCGAAGCCTTCGCCCGCTCGATGTTCGAGGAATGAGCTGAGGCCGATGGCCGCATTGCTCCTGCTCTTTGTCGTGGTGCTGGCGGTCGAGCCGATGGGCTTCGACCAGCCGCACCTCAAGCTGGGCGTGCTGCTGCTTGTTGGCTCCCTGATTCTGTTCCGATCCGCCTGGTCCGGACGCCTGCTGAGAGCGGCGGCCGCGCCGCTCACAGGTCCTGCCCGCGTCCTCGGTCTGCTGCTGATTCTCTCGACACTGACCGCGGTGCTGGTCGCGGACAATCGTCCGGAGGCATTCCGCTCGGTGGCGGTGCTGCTCTGCCTGATCCTGGTGCTCCTCTCGGTCTCGGAGGAGAGTTACGAGAAGCCGCTACGCCTGCCGGCCGGACTACTGCTCTCCGGGTTGCTCGTGGGCGGGCTGGCGCTGCTCCAGGCGGCGGGGTTCGATTTTCCGTTTCGAGACAACGACAACGCCGATTCACCCGTCTCTTGGTTCGGCAATACCAACCTGACGGGTGAGTTCCTGGCTCCCTTGATCCCGCTGGCGTTCGTGATGATCCCGGCGTTCCGGGGCGGCTTCAGGGCGATTTCCCTGCTGGCGCTGGCGGTCGTGACCGGCGGCGTGATCGTGAGCGGGAGCCGCGGTGCCCTGCTGGCGGGCGGCATCGCTCTCCTTGCCTGCCCGCTCGTCTGCCGGGGGATCGCGCCCGGCAGGCTGTTCAGCCCGGACCGCCTCGGCGCCCTGGTACTGGGCGGAGTGCTGGCGCTCGCGTGCGGCGGACCACAGGTTCTCCACTTCAAGACAGTCCGGGATTCTCCGGAGTCGATCGGCTCTCCCGAATATGCCACGAACAAGCAGCGGCTGCTGCTGGCCGAGTCGGCCGTGGAGATGATCCGGAGGAAACCCTGGTTCGGCCACGGACCGGGCAGCTTCCGCACCGCGTTCCCGCCGTATCGCGATCGCGAGGAAGCATCCATGCGCACGCTGGGAGGGGCGGCGTCCGAGGCGGAGGATCCCCACAACCAGTATCTGCTGCTGCTGGCGGAGGGGGGCGGGGTCGCCCTGCTGCTCTGGTTGCTCTTCCTGCTGCCGACCCTCTTCGCCTTCCGCTCCGCCGCGATTTTGCCGGCGGACGACGTGCGGCGCCATGTCGCGCCCGCCCTCACCGCGGCGCTTCTCGGTTGGCTGGTGATCTGGATGTTCCGCTGCCCGCTTCAGCACGCCCCCTCCGCGCTGATGTTCTTCATGATCTGCGGCGCCCTGCTGCCCTACCGGGACGCCGCGCCGGGCTCGGGTGGGGTCAACGAGGATGGCCTCGTCGCCCGGATCCTGCCGCTCTACCTCTTGCTGTTGATGGTGCTGGGAGGCATGGCGACGGCCGGTGACCTGCTGTTGGCCCGCTCACAACGCGCTCTCGAGAACAACGTCAAGACCGGAGACCGGTCGTATGTGCTACATGCCGAGCGTTGCCTGAATGCCGGCGTGTTTCTGGATCCCAGCAACTTCTATCTGCTTCAGTGGCGTTCTGAAGTCTTCAGGCTGCTCAGCCGCACGGCGCTGGTGGACCTGGAGGAACGGCAGTCGGCCTACGAGGAGACGCTGCGCTACTACCCCTGGAACACCCAGGCGCTCATCGGCCTGGCGAGCCTGCACCTCAGCCACGACCGGCCGCTCCGGGCGCAGCAGTACCTGAGGAAGCTGGCGCGCCTCAGGCCCGCCAAGGAGAGGGACGATGTGGAGTTCCTGGTCCGGGTGGGACAACCTGAAGCCGCTGCGTGCCAGCTTCTCTTCCTGGCCCGTTCCCGTCCGGTGCCGACTTCAGAGCTCCGCGAACGCGCGGACCGGGCCGAGAAGGACGGCCAGGTCGATCTGGCGATCGCCTGTCTGGAGGCGTTGCTCGAGCTGCGTCCCTTCGACGGCGATGCCGCCTTCAAGATCGGTGAGTTGGAGACCGGACGAGAGCGGCACGACCAGGCCCGGCGGATGTACGCCCGGGCCCAGCTCGGTTTCGCGCTGGAGCACCTCGGGAGCCGCCGCTACGACGAGGCGGGGCGGGCGGCCGCGATTTCCGCCCGGCACGCGCCGTCGCTGGAAGCGGACGTGCTGGCCGCCCTCGCCGCTCTCGGCAAGGGGGACGACCGGCTGTACCAAGAGATCCTGAGCCGCCTGAAGGAGCCGCTCGAGGCAAAGTTCGCGCAGGAGCTGCTGCGGTTGGACGGGAACGGAGATCTGCGGGAGGCGGTGCGGAAGCTCGCCGGGAAGTAAGCGCCGGGCGTCAACGCCCGTTGCACGTGGCGCAGAGCCCGAACAGCTTGAGTGAGTGCGACAGGACCCGGAACTTGCTGTTGCTCGCGGCCTTCTGCTGCAGGCTTTCGATGGTCCGGTCGATGAACTCGACGATCTGGCCGCACTTCAGGCAGATCATGTGGTCGTGATGTTCGCGGCCATGGACCGGCTCGTAGAACTTCGCCTGGCGCGAGCCGATCTCCAGCGCGTCCAGGAAGTTCGCCTCGACCAGCAGTTTCAGGGTCCGGTAGACCGTGGCCTTCGAGACATCGGTCTTCTCGCGCCGGAGAATGTGGTACAGATCTTCGGCGGAGAAGTGCTTCCTCATGGCAAAGGCGCGCTTCACGATCTTCATCCGCTGGGCGGTGTGTTTCAGCTTGCTGGAACGAATGAACTCGTCGAACAGCTCGTCGATCTGTGCACTGTTGTGATTCGCATCCGGGTTCATTCGCTGGCCACCTCGTACTCGGCCCGGCCGATGTCGGTGCGATAGAATGCATCCTGGAATCGGATCTTGCTGACCGCCGCGTACGCCTGCTTGCATGCCCCCTGGACCCCGTCACCCAGCGCCGTGACGCCCAGGACGCGGCCGCCGGCGGTCAGGAGGTCCGTGCCCACCTGGGTGGTCCCGGCGTGGAATACGCTCACTCCCGGCAACTCCTCCGCCTGGGAGATCCCCTCGATCCGCATGCCCTGCTGGTACTTGCCGGGATACCCTCCGGACGCCAGCACTACGCAGCAGGCGGCCCGGGGATCCCAGGTGAACGGTTCCGACTCCGCCAGCTTCCCGTCGGTCGCCAGCGACAGCGAGCGGAGCAGATCGGACTGGAGCCGCGGCAGGATCGCCTGGGTCTCCGGGTCGCCCAGCCGGACGTTGAACTCGAGCACCTTCGGGCCGGTGGCGGTGAGCATCAGGCCGGCGTACAGGAAACCCCTGAACGGCTTCCCGGCCCGGGCCAGGGCGTGCACGACTGGCACCAGGATCTGTGACTCCACCTGGGAGAGGACGTGCGGGGTGACCCGTCGGGCGGGAGAGACGGCGCCCATCCCACCGGTGTTGGGGCCCCGGTCGTAGTCGAGGGCCGCCTTGTGGTCGCGGGCCGACTCCAGCAACTGGAGGGTCCGTCCGTCCACGATCGCCAGCACGGACGCCTCGGTCCCCTCGAGGAACTCCTCGACGACCAGGCGGGCGCCCGCGGCGCCGAAGGCCTGCTCCACCATGATCGAATCGACCGCCGCCCGCGCCTCGTCCTGGTCCCTTGCGATGATCACGCCCTTGCCGGCCGCCAGGCCGTCCGCCTTGAGGACCACCGGGAACTGGTCGTGTGCCTCGAGATACGTCTTCGCAACTTCTGGCGAATCGAACAGCCGGTACGAGCCGGTCGGAATGTGATGCTTGTGGCAGAGTTCCTTGGTGAACGCCTTGCTCCCCTCCAGCCGGGCCGCGGACTTGCAGGGCCCGAACAGCCGCAGCCCCTCCTGCGCGAACCGGTCCGCGATCCCGGCGACCAGCGGCACCTCGGGGCCCACGACCGTCAGGTCGATCCGCCTCTCCTTGGCCAACCGCACGAGCCCATCGATATCCTCCGCCCCGACGTCGACGCACTGCGCCAGGCTGGCGATTCCCGGGTTCCCCGGTGCGGCGAAGAGCTGCTCCAACTCGGAGGACCGGGCGATGGCGGAGCAAAGAGCGTGTTCTCGACCGCCGCCGCCTACCACCAGAACTCGCATCTGACCCCCTGTTTCTGCTACTCGAAGATCGGGCTGAAGTGAGGAACGCCGAACCTACCACCCCCATCCGAGAATCGTCAAGACGGGGCGCGCCTCGTGGGAGAAATGGGGGCTTCAGGCCTGAACCCTGGCGAGCCGCCGGCTCACTTGGCACAATCCCCCTTCCTCGAGAATGCGCCCGTAGCTCAATCGGATAGAGCACCGGATTTCTAATCCGGGGGTTCCAGGTTCGAGTCCTGGCGGGCGTGCCACTCCCTCGGGTTGCGGGTGAGTGCGTCCAAGTGCGTGCGGGCGCAGTATCCGCCGATTGCGCTCGCGCGCCGTCCTGCTACCATTTTATCTCGACGATGCAACGATGGGCGCCATGAACCGCCGCGCTCCGCCTGGCTCCACGGGGCCCACTGCGCGCGGCTCGTCCCGCTTGCCGGGCTCGCATCACCCGTCGCCGTCCGGCATGCCCGCGGGATTCGGCTGACGCCCACAACGCGAATCCGACATCTCGCCGTGCCCGGCATCGACCGGACGGACTCGCACCGACCCCGAATCCTGAAGAAAGTGGTGCGGCACCGAGCTTCACGATGCGAACCGACAGCCGTGGGGAAGGGCCATCCATCCCAAGTCGGGACCCTCCTTCTGCATCCATCGGTCGGTCCCCACCTCAGACAAACCCACCCCAAGCAGTGAGGGTTCCCGTCTCTCACGAGACGCCAGCAGGCCGGAGCCGGGGGGGGGTGGGAGGGGATGCACCAAGCGAGTTGCGCAGGGTCTTCCCAAGCCTGTCCGAGCGACTGCGCCCCTCCCACCCCGGCGCCCCGGCCGTGTCGCACCTCTCCCCCTCACAAGACGGGAACCCCTCCTGCCGACCCCTACTGCCCGCCCGCCGCCACCCAGAGATTCCGGTAGAACACCGGGCAACCGTCGCTGGTCACGACCAGCGGACCGGGCTCCGGCCCCTCCGGCTGGCCTTCTTCCGAGGCGTTCTCGAGTTCCAGGTCGTCGTGAATCAGCACCCCGTTCTGCCAGACGGCCATGCGGGCCGGTTCGGTCTTCTGTCCCGCCGCGTCGAAGCGCGCCGCCCGGAAATCGATGTCGTACGTCTGCCAGGCGAGCGGGGGAAACGACATGTTGATGCGCGGTTCCTCGCTGTCGACCAGGGCACCGCAGACGTGCTTGGAATTGGTGACCGCCATGGAGTCCTTGATCGAGAGACCGTAGCGCCCCTGCACCAAGACATGGTTCATGCCCCGCTGCTTCGGCCCGGTATCGGGAGCGAGCGGGAGGCGGAACTCCAGATGCACCTTCTGGTCGCCGAACGCCTGCAGGCTCTTGAACGGCCCCC
Organism: Planctomycetota bacterium; assembly: GCA_043802345.1. Lineage (GTDB taxonomy): Bacteria > Planctomycetota > B15-G4 > B15-G4 > JADJEK01 > JAZDLC01. The sequence goes on from JAZDLC010000028.1 coordinate 5,491, forward strand.
GGAGAAAACCGCCGGCCACGATCTCCCCGCCTGACAGGGCCTCCAGGCCGCCACCGCCGAACAGGACCTGAGCGCCGGGGGGAGGCTCCTTCCCCGCCGTCGGACTCTTGCGGACATGCTGCTTCGCCCAGGCGACCAACTCGTCCTTCACCGAGGCAGACATGCCGTCTTCCGTGAGCACGAACATCACCTTCCCCGGCATCGTCATGAACAAGAAAGGCTGCCCCTCCTCCCAGTGGGCCGCCCCATTGCGCAGGGACAGCCGATCGTCCCAGCCGGCTCCGGGCAGCCCACCGACAAACCCGCGCATGCGGTAGTTCTGCTTGCCGGTCTGAACAACCTGCACCCCGTACGGAAACATCTCACCTGTCGAGGATGTGGTCTCCCCGAGATACTCGGCGATGAACGGGAGCCCCCCGTCCACTGCCTGCGGATCCGTGATGAAGGTCACGGGGGCTGCAGGGACAGCCTCGGAATCGGGGGGTACCTGTTGCTTCTGACCGCCCCTGACCCTGGCGGCGCCCGTCCCTTGCGAATCCGGCTTCTTCGGGGGCTGCCCGGCCTGGCCGAGCAAGTCGCCCACGCACAACGAGATCAGGACCGGAACCGAAGCGTGAAAGAGGACCGTCCGTAGCATCATCGAGCCTTCCTCTGCCGGAGATCGCAGGGCCTTGCGGGGATTCTCATCCCCCCACTCTACGGATTCATGGCGGCCATCGCTGAAGTGGCTCTTCAGAAACCGCGCCACCGGCCGGCGATCAATCGCCGAAACGGCCACTGGAATGACGCGGGAATCCAATAGGATTCAAAGGTCCACTCCACGTCAGACTCCGGAAGCGACTCGATGCGCCTGCTCCTCCTCATCCTCGCGCCCCTGATCGTCGGTCTGCTCTCCGCGGGCTGCTCCAGGAATTCCACTCCCCTTCCCGGCGGCGGGTCCGCAGCCGCCGAGCCCCCCGCCTTCCTCGACCTCAAGGAGCGTGACGTGCCCGGGCGGGTCTTTCTGGTCGGGATCGACGGCGCCTCCTGGGACGTGTTCGACGGGGTGCTGGCAGACGGCGTCATGCCCCGGCTGAAGGAGTTGACCGAACGCGGCTCCAAGGGCGAGCTGAGCTCGATGGACCCCACCGCCTCGGCCATCCTCTGGACCACCATCTGCACCGGAAAGCTGCCGAAGAAGCATGGCATCCTCGGCTTCGTGGCGACCACGGACGACGGCAGGGTGGTCCCGGTGTCGTCCACCCTGCGGAAGGTGAACGCGCTCTGGAATATCTGCAGCGAGGCCGGTGTCTCGGTCGGTTTCCTCGCCTGGTGGGTCTCGTGGCCCGCCGAGCCGGTGCGGGGCTTCATCGCCACGGACTATGCCTGGCCGCTGCGCAAGGACTCGCAAGGATTCGCCACGGGCTCGGATGCCCAGGTCAAGCGAGAGGCGCGGACCTATCCGCCCGAGCTGATGAAGGAGCTGGAGCCGCTCAACCTCACGGAGGCCCGGCTGACCGCGAAGGCGCTCGACGAACTCGGCATCTCCGCCATTCCGCCGACCGGGGGGTATGCGATCCGCGATATCCTGCTGAAGGACATCTCCATCGGGCGCATGACGCAGCACATGCTCCAGAAGGGGAACCGCGAGTCGCTGTTCGCCACCTACTTCGACGGTTACGACGCCTACTGCCACGTGTTCTGGCCGGCGTACAAGGTCTTCTCCGCGGCCCGGAAACAGGGTGAACAGGCCCTGTCGAAGCTCGACCCGAGGCTGAGGGCGCTGGGGCAGGCGATGGACACCCACCTGGGCCGGATCGACTCGTACTTGGGATTCATCATGGACCAGGCCGGACCGGATGACACGGTGATGGTCATCTCCGACCACGGCTTCTTTGACAACCCCGGCCGCCAACCGATCGAGCGGACCTACGGCGACTACATCGAGAACCAGGAGTTCTGGCACACCAAGCGCGGCATCATCGCCGCCATGGGTGGTCCGATCCGCCAGGGCCTGCCGGACCTGAAGGCCTCCATTCTCGATGTCACGCCGACGGTGCTCGCGCTGCTGGGGATGGAGGTCGCCGAGGACATGGACGGCGTGGTGCTGGCCCGGTTCCTGACGGAGAAGTTCACGAGGGAGCATCCGGTCGGGACGATCGCGACGTACGAGACCGGCGAGCGGCGCGCCACCGCCACGGAGAGTCCTTACGACGAGGCGACGATGGAGCGGCTCCGGCAGCTCGGCTACCTGGGAAAGTGACCGCCCGCCGGGTCCCGCAGCAGCTCCTCCAGGTCCAGAACCAGTTGCCGCGACCCCTCCACGTCGAGCGTTTCGGCCCTGCGCGCGTCTGCCAGGGCCTGTGCGTACCGTCCCAGCTCCGCGAACGAGCGCGCCCGGTAGTTGTACGCCGAGCCGTCGCCGCTCCTCCTCTCGATCGCGACCGTCAAGTCTCTCACCGCCGCTTCGTGCCGCCCGAGATGGTGCTCCGCCTGTCCCCGGTTCAGGTAGGCCGCAAAGAAACCCGCGTTCTTCCGGACGCACAGGTCGAAGTCCAGGAAAGCCTGCTCGTACTGCTGAAGAGCCATCCGGACCGCGCCGCGATTGTTGTACGGGTCGAGAAACGCCGGATTGATGCGGATCGCCTGATCGAAGTCCTGAAGCGCCAGGTTGAAATCCCCCTTGGCGAGGCGGGCCACGCCCCGGCTGTTGAACGCGATCGCGCTCCCCGGTTGCCTGGCGATCACGTCCGTCCAGAGAGCCTCCGTGGTGCGCCAGACCTGGCATCTCTGGAAAGTCAGCGTGTCGAGCGCGGCCAGGACCAGCAGGAACAGCACGAGCGCCGGCCTGCTCAGGGCCGGCCAGCGGCGGACCCAGGCGGCCGCGCCGCACGCGATCACCGAGAACAGTCCCACGTACGGCAGATAGGTGTACCGATCCGCGGTAATGGCGTTTCCCACCGGCAGGAGCTGGAGCACCAGCGCCACGGTCAGCAGAAAGAAGGCCGCGCCGAACATGAGCAGGCGAGTGCGCCGGAGCGAGAGGAAGAGCAGGACCGCGATCAGCAGCACCAGCGCCGGGCTCCCGTAGAAGGCGATCTTCTCGAAGGTTCCGGTCAGCTCGGGATACGGATGGAAGCAGGCCTGGTGGATCGGCGCGACGAACCTGCCGAGGTAGGTCAGCAGCGCGACGTTGGCGGCGGAGAAGCTGAAGAGCAGGGAGTAGCCGCCGGTCTTGATGGCGTCAGCCGACTCCTGAGCGTGGAGCGCCAGGAAGCCGAAGACGAAGGAGAGCAGGAAGAACGGGATCTTCTCCAGGAGAAGCCTCGATGAGAACCGCCGCCCGCGGTACCAGTCGATCAAGAGCAGCACTACCGGCAGCGGGACGGCCGTCCCCTTGCTGAGAAGCGAGCAGAGGAACAGCAAGAGCGACAGGATCAGGTATCGAGGGAAGGGTTCGCCGCGCTCGGTCCGGTCGAGATGGCGCACGTAGCTGGCGAGGGACGCCAGGAAGAAGCCGACGTACAGCAGCCCCTTCCGCTCGGAGACCCAGGCCACCGATTCCACGTTCTGCGGATGCAGGGCGAACAGCGCGGCGGCGACGAGCGCGGCGAGCGGCACCCGGAAGAGAAGCAGCACCAGCAGGAAGACCAGGGCGGTGTTGACGAGATGCAGCACCAGGTTGTCGAGGTGGTACAGCCAGGGCTGCTCCCCCGCGATCGCGTGCTCGATGGCGAAGCTCAGGATCGTCAGCGGGTGGTAGTTCCCCGCGACGGTCGTGTCGGTGCTGAAGATCCGGCCGAGGTTCGCGCCGTCGAGACTCCGCACCAGCGGGTTCTCCAGCACGTACATCGGATCGTCCCAGTTGGTGAACTCGGCCCGAAGCACCGGGAAGAAGGCGCCGAAGGTGGCGAGGAGCAGCAGTGCCAACAGCACCAGCCAGCGACCCATCCCCCGAGCTCTGCCCACCTCTGGCTTCACGCCGATTCCGTCCCTTTCCGGTCCCCTTTCCCTCCCAGCACGTAGAAGGAGGCGGTGAGTCCGAAGGTTTCCTGGTACCACGGCCCCACTTCCCTCTCGAGTCGGGCCGAGGCGTCCTCGCGGAGGAGTGCCACCAGGCACCCGCCCCAGCCGGCTCCGGTCAACCGGGCGCCCAGAACCTCGGGGAGGTTCAGTAGCCTCTCGACCAGCGCGTCGATCGGGCCGAGCGAGGCCTGGTAGAGATCCCTGAGGGAACGATGCGAGGCCGAAATCAGCTCGCCGCAGGTCTCGACGTCTCCTCGCTGCAGCGCGTCCCGGAAGGTGAACACCCGCGCGATCTCCCGGACGACATGCTCGGCCCGCATCCTGACGTTCTCTGCGAGGCCGCCGCCGAGAGTTTTCAGATCATCCACCGAGACCTCACGGAGCGACTCCAGGCCGGGGCGCTCTCTCGCCAGCAACCGCACCGCCTCGCGGCACTCTCCCACCCGGACGTTGTACTTTGACGTGGAGAGCTCCCGCCGGGTGCCGCTGTCGATCACGGCCACCCGCAGCCCGTCGGAAGGCAGCGGCACCTGCACGTAGCTGCGGTCCCGGCAGTCGAGAAAGAGGGCCTCCCGCTCCGATGCCAGGGCGCAGGCCATCGGATCCATGATCCCGCAGGCGACGCCCACCTGCTCCGTCTCCGTCCGATGGGCGAGCAGGGCCTCCTCCAGCGGCCTGAGCCCCAGGCGGAACACCTGGTTCAGCGCCCTGACGCAGGCGACCAGCAGCGAGGCGGAGGAGGAGAGGCCGGCGCCGACCGGCAGGTTGCCGCATACAGCCAGGTCGAACCCGCCGAGATCCTCTCCGCACACCTCCTCCAGCACCCGGACCAATCCCAGCGGGTAGACATGCCACCCGGTCGATTCGTCCTGCCCCAAGGGACGGCCGTATTCCCGGCTCGACAGGACCACCCTGCCATCGCGCCGCGGGCGCACCGCCACCAGGGTGCCGCGATCCAGGGCGATCGGCATGACTGGCCCGAGGTTGTAGTCGGTGTGCGATCCGATCAGGTTCACGCGGCCGGGCGCGAAGCAGAAGACGGGCTCGCCCCCGCCTGTTCCATGGACCTCAAGGAAGAACTGTTCGAGCTCTCGTCTCAAGCCAGGGGACTCCCATTGATTGCAGGATGCGCTATGGTATCGTCCTGACCCCTCGGTCGTAGACAAGTCCAGTCGGGCCGGGGGAATTCGGACGGACAGTGACACATGGTGGGTGTAGCTCAGTCGGTTAGAGCGCCACACTGTGGCTGTGGAGGCCGCGGGTTCGAATCCCGTCACTCACCCCATCGTCCCGTCTGAAACCGGACCGCAAGGTGCGCCCGTAGCTCAATTGGATAGAGTATCGGGCTTCGAACCCGAGGGTTGCAGGTTCGAGTCCTGCCGGGCGTGCCAACTTCGGTCACAGGTCAGGCCAGAGTCACCTCCGGCTTGACTTCGGCTTCCGGGCCGATAGAAACAGGCTTTCGTTTGGAGATGCCCTCTTAGCTCAGTCGGTAGAGCAGCTGATTCTTAATCAGCGGGTCGAAGGTTCGAGTCCTTCAGAGGGTACCAAACGCTTCTTCCGCCCGGCGAACGCCAGCCACCGGCCCCGCCGGATCTCCCAGTCGATCAAGAGCCCCGCCGCGCAGATCCGCTTCCGCGTCCGCTCCCGCTCCGTGTCCCGGCAGCCGGAAAAAACGAAGAACGCCCCCGGCAGGAGCCGCCGGGAGAGCGGCTCCGCCCGGGTCTGGATCAGGTCATAGTAGAGGTTGGCCACGAGGCCGCCGAAGGCGCCCTCTACAGCGGCTAGATCGCTCAGGTCCCCCTGGGAGAAGGAACAAACCTGCTGGACGCCGTTCTGCCGCGCCAGGGTGCGGGCGGCGGCGGGAGAGTTCGGGTCGATGTCGATCCCGACCACCTCGCGGGCCCCGAGCAGCGCCGCCGCCACGGCCAGGATGCCGCTGCCGCAGCCGGCGTCCAGGATCCGCGCTCCTCGCGGGTCGAACCGCAGCAGGCCCAGCAGCGCGCCCCGGGTCGTGGCGTGGCGGCCGGTGCCAAAAGCGGCGCCGGGCAGGAGGCGCAGGGGCAAATCGTCCCGCCGCCGCTCCAGCCGCGCCTCGGGCGCCCCGATGCAGAAGCGGCCGACCCGGAAGGGGCGCCATGCCGTCCGCCAGCGCTCCTCCCAGTCCACGGGGTCCATCCGCTCGAAGCGGACCTCTCCCCCGCCCAGGGACCGGACGTCTACCTCGAACTGCTCGCGAAACTCCGGCGTGTCGAACTCGGCCGCGAGGAAGAGCCGCAGCAGCGACTCCTCCTGCTCGACCCCGGTGAGAGGCGGCCGCAGCAGCGCCTCCGCCAGCAGCTCCTCCAGCCCTTCCGGCGCAGCCACGCTGATCCGCGTCCACCCGTCCGTCATCCGGCGCCTCTCCAATCCGCGGCCCGGAGTCCGGACTGCCCGGTGGACATCCACCGCCCTCCATCCTACCCTCCCCGGAAGTGCCGCAGGACCTGCGAGGGTGGCGGAATGGCAGACGCGCCAGATTTAGGATCTGGTGCCGAAAGGCGTGGGGGTTCGAGTCCCCCCTCTCGCACCACTCTATTTCGCAACGTATTACGCGAACGCACCAGAGCTTACGCCAGAGCAGGTCACTGAGGCCGACGCCACCGGACGCCACTGTGCATCACTGGATGTTCGGTTGCGAAGGGCACAAATAGGGGCACACGAAACCGTGCTGTTGATCGCGCTCGCACTCCTCCAGCCGACCTCTCACTTCAACCGGGCCGCTACCCAGGCCGACACCAGGCCGAGGATCCCCACGATGAACGTGCGATTCCACCAGGCCTGCCGCCCCTCGCGATCCTCGAGCAGGGCCACCCGCGTATGAAGCACCTTCAGCCGGTCGACGCTCGCCTCGATCCGGTCGAGCTGGCCCCGCTCATCGGCAACATGGATGTTCACCGAGGCTGTCAGCCCCGCCAACTTCGAACTCACCTCCTGCAAGGTGGATTCGATCCGGCCCTGCCGTTCTTCGTCGCTCATCCCTGCACGCCCTTTCGGCTCTCTGCCATCACAAACCCCTTGAAAACGCTCCGGGGCCAACTCCTCGAGACGGCAAAAACCCGACCGACTCCCCAGAGTGCACCCGTTTTTTCACGTCTCAAGCCGTTCATTTGATCTCCTAGAGGTTCTCAGTCTGGGTCCAGTCGCCGTCAGGCTGACGGGCACTCTGATTGTCCGGAGCATCGAGCACCGTTTCCACGCCCGCAACGGCCGCCTCGGCCACCGGGCCGACCGTGGCGCCGCTTCTCGCCGCGACGGCGACATAGAGCAGCGTCGGGGCGGCGACCAGCTCGACCAAGTAGCCGCCCGGGCCGCGATAGGTGGTCGTCGCATCCGGGGCACCAGCGGTCGAGACTGGCGAACTGGCCCCCACCCAGACCCCAAAATCATCCGGGGTAGTGGTGCCCATCGCCGGGTCAGCGTTGAACGTCACCTCCACGCTCGACTCCACCGTCTGGGCCAGCAGCCCGAGGATCTCCGGCAGCGCTCCCGCGATCTCGCCGCCCACGATCGACAGTGGCCATTCCTGAAGAAACCGCCCTTGCCTCCAGAAGTGGCCATCGGTCTCCACCCGCAGCATGTAGTCCCCGTCGGCGATCGCGACCCCAAGAATCGTGGTCCCCTCACCCAGGACTGTCTCAGCGCCTGTGGCGAGGTTGCGCGCAATCACCCGGTACGTTTCCGTTGCCAGGATGTCGAGGGCCAGCTTCAACGCCAGCTCGTGCTGAAAACCGGGAGGCGGTTCCGCATCGACGCGGCCCCACCGCAAGCGCCGCGGCCCCATCCAATCGGGATACGAGGGTGCCGCGCGCGCCTTGCGAATTGTGATAACGTCGCGCGTGTAGGGTCCCGCCGGAGGATCCGGGATTACGATCGACCGCAACAGGCCGCGGCCCTGCACCAACGTGCGTCGATCCACTCGCCGGCGCTTCGTGCCCGCAATCCCCGGCCGCGGTTCCTCCGGCACGGCGACCACGCGCGCCTTCGGCAGCCAGAGCTTGTTCCTGAGCCAGTCAGGGAAGGGGTTCTTCCGGGACCGCCGTAGGGGCACCATCCGCGGCGGGTCGACGATCTCGAGTTCGAGGAGGGTGACGAACATGCTGCCGCCCGGAAGATAGCCGGGGACCAGGTTCTTCAGCTCGAGGGTTAGGTTGGTGTAGTCGCTGATGCTGTCCGCTTCGGCAGTCGACAGCGTGTACTCTTCGGTTTGGAACGTGCCGACGTTCACCGTGAAGGTATGCGCGGCCCGCTCGACCCCCCCCTCGAGCAGGCGCACGCGAATCGTCGGGTCGGGAATGGCCTGATGTGCAGCTCGCACGCGGATGATGTGCGGTATGCTCGCGCCGGGGTTGGTGCCCGCTTCAATCCCGAACAGCCGCACCGCGTTGCCGATAATGGCGTGAACAAAGTCCGTCGTGTCGTTGCCCGGCAGCCCCTCGTCCACACACTCATAGAACGTCGCGGCGCCGAACTTGTTCCAGCCCGAGCCGCTGACATCCGAGTTAGGACGAAGGGTTTGCACCATCGAAAGACCTAGTCCTCAAACAAGACCCGCACCAACGCCGAGAGGCCGACCCCACCCGACACGCGAAAACTCAAGTACCCGTTGCCCGGAATGATCAGCGCGTCGGGCTCGAAGCAGCTCGCCGTCCAGACGATCCCATGCTGCGGGTGCACTTCATGGCTCTCGATCACCGTTGTTCCGGGTGGCTCCGTCGGTAGATTCCACCAGCCCACCGACACAGTTTGTTCATCGTCGCCGCTGTTGATGTGCACTGGCACCGCCGGCGTCACGTCCCCGATCCAGCCCGTCGGGCGCAGCAATTCCACCAGCACCGGGGAGGCATGGGGGTTGCCCCCTTTGAAGGCGACGGTCCACTGCCACACCCGCAAGCGCCGGTCCAGGTCTGCCCAGATCTGCAGCACGGTTTCCGGAGACCGCACCATCGCCCGTTCCCCGGTCGCCACGGTGTACAACACGCCGCTCATGAGCCATCACTCTTCATAGAGCACCCGTGCATTGACCCCGAGCCCCGAGCCGCCCGAGACGCGAAAACTCAAGTAGTCGCCGCCCATGACCATGAGGCCGACACCGAAGGCCGGCGCGGTCCAGCCGACGCCGTATTGCGGGTGCACCTCGAAGCTGGCCAGCACCGTCGTCCCCGCCGGCTCTGAGGGGTGCAGGTAGCGACAGGTCGTTTGCCAGGCCTCATCATCGCCGGCGTTCACCTTGACCGGCGTCAGCAGGGTCGTTGCGCTGACAAAGGCCGTCGGTCGGATCAGCTCCACCAGCACCGGCGCCGCCGTGGGGTCGATCCCGGTGAACGACAGCGACCAGTGCCAGACCTTGATGCGGTGATCCGGAGGGGGACGAATCTGCAACACGGTTTGAGGTGAGCGCGACAGCGTCACCGGACCGGTTGACACCGTGAAGAAGACACCCGCCATTGCACGCCCCTCCCTGAGGGTCGGCCCGCACGGCCGGGATTACTCTTCGAAGAAGAACTTGCAGTTGCAGTTCACATCGGCCGCGGCCGTCACGACCAGGCCGAGCCGCTCGCCGCCCTTGACGCACAGCTCGGCGCCAAACGGCGCCTGCCACGTGTAGCCGGCTTGGGGGTGCACTTCGATGCTGTCGATGACTTCCGACCCCGTCGGCTCGGCCGTCGCGGTCTTCTGCGCAGTCGTCTGCAACGACTCATCGTCGCCAGAGTTGAGCTTCACAGGAGTCGCCGCGCTCATGGTCCCGGCCGTGGTCTGCCGGATGAGCTGGACCAGGATCGGCGAGGCGGTCGACGAGACCCCCTTGAACGCCACCGACCACTCGAACACCTTCACGCGGTGATTGGCCGCCGCAACGAGTTGCAGCATGGTCTTGACCAATGTTCCAGTCGCAACCTCGCCATTCTGAACCGATGCCCGTACGCCTGCCATTGTGTTGCCCTCCTATACAGGGACCTCGTAATAGACGCGGACGTCGACCAACCCCCTTTCGAGGGGGCGGGCACCCGCGGGAATCTCCAACCGCAGCCAGGCCGCGGAATACGCTTGAGCCGCCAACGTCCCGACCCAGGCCCCGCCGCCGGCAGAGCGGGGGCATGAGAATGCCACCCCGGCCGGGGCGGTCTCCCGGGTGGCGGGATTCTCGAAATGGTTCCCCCCGTCGGGGGCGTCGAGCCCGAGATCAACCCACGGGTACGGTTCCACCAGGTCGCCCGCATCCCATGCCGCCGCGACAAAGCCGCGCTGCCCGCCGCCCGGGTTCAACACCATGGCCTTATCGCCCGAGCGATCGTAGAAGTAGCGGCCATCGCCCTTCGTCACGTTGTAAACCCATCCGCACGGGCCCCATTTCGCCAGGCTGGACGCCTCGAGCGTGTCCGCGCCGACACCCATGCTCGCGGCCAGCGTGGTCTGTGCGGCCCCGCGGAAGGGGTCCGCGCAATAGAGCCTCACCCCTTCGCAACCGTCTCCGATATTGATGTTGCGGAAGCCAAAGGGCCGATACAACGTGATGCCCGCGGCAGCTTCGGCGCCCGTGATGCGCGCGAGGATGGCACCTGGGACGAAATCCAGGCTGACATCGTCGACTGTGTCGCTCCCCGGCAAACTGGCCACTGTCCTTTGAAGGTAGAGCCACTTCCCGCGCTGCTCGAGCGAATCGCCCCCGCCGAACACCTCCACACCTTGGCCCACGCCGAGAGCACCAACAGAGACCGCTTCACCTGGTTCTTCTCCCGGTGGTTGCCAGGTGATCGTTTCCGCCGTCGC
>JAZDLC010000029.1:0-9487 GCA_043802345.1 Planctomycetota bacterium
CGGTCCCCCACGCGTCGCGGGCACAATATCAGACGCGAATGGCGAGAAATGGGGACAGTCCCCTTTTCTGGCGGCAGATTGCGCATTCTGCCAGACCCGAGGAGAACTGGATCGTGATCGCTGGATTGGAGCATCCGTTTCGCGCTTTGGTTCTTGCCACCGTGCTTCTGTCTGGTTGCGCCGGGGTCGAGCCGTATCACCTCTACTTCGGCGACATGCACGGCCACACGGAGCTTTCCGACGGCAAAGGGAGCGTGCAGGACTACTTCGCCCACGCCCGCGACGTGTCCGCGCTGGACTTCGCCATCGTGACCGACCACGACTTCGGCAACGCGGCGCCCTGGCGGATGTCCCAGGAGACCTGGACGGAAACCCAGACCACAGCGGATGAGAACACCGAGGACGGCAGATTCATCGCCATCGCCGGCTACGAGTGGACCTCGCAGCCGAAGTACTGGGACCACGTCGACGCGGAGGGGAACCGCGAGGCGATCTTCGAGGGCTCGCCCAGGTTCTACAATCACAAGAACGTCTACTTTCCCTCTCCAGTGACCGACATCTTCCGCTCGAAGGACGCCGCGTACAACAGTCCCGACCGGCTGGCGGCGGCGGTGGAAAGGGAGGGCGGGCTGATTCACGACAATCACCCCACCCAGGGTCTCGCGGGGCGGGACCAGTGGGACTACACCCAGGAGAGCGGCTCGGTGATCGTCAACACGGAGATCGGCGCCGACACGGTTCTTTATCAGGGGGAGACCTATCAAACAGGCATGGAACAGCTCGTGCGTGACCTTCTCGACCGCGGCGGCAGGGCCGGCTTCGTCGGCGGCTCGGACACCCACGAGGGCAGGCCGTCGGCCCGCACCGCGGTGTATGCAACCGAGCTGACCCGGGAGGGGGTGTTCGAGGCCCTCCGCAAGAGACGGAACTACGCCGTCTCGAACGCCAGGATCCTCCTGGATTTCAGGATCAACGGGCATTTCATGGGCGAGGAGGTCGAGATCGAAGGGAAGCCCCGGCTCCGGGTGGCTGTCGAGGGAACGGACCGAATCAAGGAGGTTGCCGTCATCAAGGACGGGTCGGTCCTGATGTCGAAGAGCGGCGTGGGGAAGGCGGTATCGTTCGAACATGTGGACGATACGTTCGACGGCGCCGGCTACTACTATGTGCGCGTGACGCAGGTCGATCTGGACGAGCACGGCAATCCGTCCCGGGCCTGGTCCAGCCCCATCTGGGTACGGGAGACGAAAGAGCGCCCGTGAGGCAGGGGGACAGGGACTTCCCGGCCCGCTACGGCGAGCGGGGGGTGGTCACCAGGCTCGAGCTCAAGGCGAGGATGACCGCGTCGCGGACTTCCTCCGGCGTGAGCCTGGAATACTCGACGAGGAGCAACCCTGGATCGGGGTCGAACGGGGTGAGGGGGATTCGCTGCTCCTTCGCGTACTCCGCCGCCGCCTGCCGGTAGCGGAGCGTGGTGAGCATGCGGTTGACCTCCGCCTCGAGATCGTCGTCGAGACTTTTCCAGTGGGCGATCTGGCGCTCGAGGACCGTGCGCCGAAGCGCCTCGGGCGAGAGCCGGCTCTGTTCCTCCACGGTCGAACCGAGCCGCTCGTACACGATCACCGGCTTGCCATCCCGGCTGGCGATGCGGGCACGGGAAGAGATGTAGCTGCGCCCCACCGGTTCGAGAAAGAGGTAGTCACCCGGGCCAAAGTCGTCGGGGTAACCGACCAGGTGGATTTCGACGTCACTGACGACCGGTCCCGCGGGGAGCGGCGCCAGCAGCCGGAACTCGTTCTCCAGGAAGATACGGTCCGCACCGCTCTGGAACTCGATAACCTGTTCGGCGAGATCGACGTCCCGCCGCCGCTCCGCCTCACGCCACTCCTGGAAGACGTGGACCAGATCGGCGCGCGTGAACCGGACCTCCTCCGCCGGCATCAGCGAGCAGGCAGGGAGAAGGGCGATCGCGAGGAGCGGTAGCGGGCGTGCTCTCGCTCGCATCACTTCTTCTCCTCCTTGTACTCCTTCAACTGATCCTCGACCTCATCGAAGTCCTTCCGGTAGGTGTTGTCCCTTTCTGTCTTCCAGGGATGGCGGGAGAGGGCTTCAAGCCTCTGCTCGGTCGCCTCCTCCGCCTCGGTCGGGGTGAAGAGGACGCGCGGCTTGATCAGCAGGACCAGCTCCGTGCGCCGCCGCTCCCAGACCTCGCGGCGGAACAGGAAACCGATGAACGGAATGTCTCCCAAAAGCGGCGTCTTGTCGACCGACTCGAGCAGCGATTCCCGGATGAGGCCGCCGATCGCCAGCGTCATGCCGTCTTTCGCGACCACGGTCGCCTGCAGCGTCGCCGTGTTGACAGTATCTATGGAAAATTGCGAAATGCCGCCGCCGGCGTTCGCCACCGGAATGGTGGCGCCGTTGCTCTGAACGGAGGAGGAGTCCTGGCTGATGAAGAGGGTCACGGTGCGGTCGGCGTTGATCTTCGGCACCACGATCAGCGTGTTGCCGACGTCGCGGACCTCCGTGATCGGCTCGACGAATGCGGTCGTGGGACCATTGTCGGGTGTCACGACATCGACGTTGACACCCGTGGTCAGCACGCGCTCCTCGCCCACGAACATGCGGGCCGGACGGTTGTTGGAGGCGAGCACGATTGGCGTGGCGAGAATGTCGAGCCGGTTGTCGCCGGCCAGCAGTTGAATGCGGGCGCGGATCTTGTCGGAGAGGAACTGGTAGACGAGGGTGCCCCCCTCCAACGGGTAGTTGCCGATGCCGAGCACGTTCTTGGGGGACGTGGCCGCGCCGGGCAGCAAGGGGTTGGCCGGCTGACTGTCCGGTGGACCGGCCGTTTCCGTCCCGCCCAGGATCTCGTAGTCGAAGACGGAGTGGAACGTGTCACCGAGCGACAGCTCGAGGATCTTCATTTCCAGCAGCACCTGGGGTGTGGGGCGGTCCAGTTCGACCATGAGATGTGCAATCTCGTCCATCGCGTCGCTGTCAGCGGTGCGCACCACGATCAGATTATGCTGCCGATTGACGGTAATGTAGATGGTGGGATCATGTCGCGAGATTCCGGCGAGATCGGATACTGATGCTATCTCACCTCCTTCGGAACGGTCCTGAAGCAGTGAGAGCTGGTCAGCAGTTAGTTCCTCATCCAGGAGGTTTTCCGAATCTCTGTCGCCTTGCCTGCGGCCATTTCCGCTCCGCATTCCTCCCCCGGAATAGGAAGAGCCACCGCGATACCCTCCCTGATTGTAACTTGCCGTACTCCTGGCGAAGCGGCCGGCCTGATAATCGAATCCACCACGCGAGTATCCACCCTGTGCCCCGGCGCCGCCGCCAAGAGCACTGCTAGCGGCGCCGTCCATTTGGTCTAACTCGTCGTTGCCAATGCCCAGTGAGAGCTGAACCCGTTCTCCGTAGAGATCGCGGATCGACATGGCGACGGCCACGGCATTCGGATGCTGCAGCGTGAAGACGTGCGTCTCGCTCTGCCGGTAGACAACGAGGTCTTGCTGAAACTGCGAGGTCGACATGATGCGGAAGGTGCGCGTGGCATCGTCCCGGCGGTACCAGAGGCCGGAGACCTTGCACAGCGTCTCCACGGCCTGGCCCGCCTCGACGTTTTGCAAGAGGAGCGTGACCTGCTTCTCCCCGGCCTCGGCCGTGGAGGCGACGTTGAGTCCGGAGATCTCCGAGATGAGGCGGATGGCGTCGACCACCCGGGCATCCCGGAATTCGATGCGGTGCAGCCGGTGGGCCTCGCCGGGGTAGAGATCGCTCATGCCGCGCGATGTCTGCGCCGTGGTCTGGTTCGCCGCCAGGGCCGTCAGGAAAAGAGCGGTCAGGAGCCAACCGCTCGGGCGCGCACGGGGAGGAGGAGAGGATTTCATGGCATTCACCCCTTAGCGCAGTTCCAGGCGGGTCTTGGCAGGCCCCACCTCGAGCACGATGTTCTGGCCGCTCATCTCGGCCACGGCGACCGAAACGCTGCTGTTTCCCGCCCGCACCAGGAACGACTCCCCCTCGCCGACGATGTGGCGGGAGTCCGGACCCGCCTCGATCAACGCCAGCTTCGCTCCCTTCTCGTCCTCGACGTAGCCGCGCAGCACCAGTGCGGGAAGTGAGGAGGAGCCGGCCCGGGTCGGGATCACTCCCGGAGGCTGAAACGGGTCGCGCTCTGAAGCCGGCTTTTCGTCCTGTTTCGTCTGGCTGCCGGCCAGCGGAGCGAGACAGAGCGTGACCGGAAGAAGCGCCAGAAGGAGAGATTTGTGATGCATCATGACGGCTACCTGTTGACCAGTTGGAAGATTGCCTGGAAGAACGCGATGTAGACGAACCCGACCATGCTGACGACGATCAGGATCATCATCGGCTCGACGATGGCGCTCATGCGCTGGAGGTTCCCCTCCAGTTCACGCTGATAGAACTTCCCGAGGTCGGAAAGTGCGTCGGAGAGGGCGCCGGACCGTTCGCCCACGCCGATCACCTGCCGCACCAGCAGCGGGATGGCGGGAGAAGCCAGGCTGCGCGAAAGGTCGCTCCCTTCCAGAACGCGCTCCCGGGCCTGGCCGAGACTCCTCGAGATGGCGTTGTTGCTGATCAGTCCGCGGGTGATGCGGAGCGATTCCAGAATCGTGACACCACTCCCCAGCATGGCGGCCAGCGCCTGGGCAAAGCGTGACATGGCCGCGAGGGTGAGGAGCCGGCCGATGACGGGCAGCTTGAGCAGGAGTCCGTCGAGCAAGAGGCGTCCTCTTGGAGTCGCGTAGGCAAGGGCGACGGTGAACAGGCTCGTGGTGAGGAGGATCAGCAAAAACGGCCAGCTCATCTGGATCCATGCCGAGAGGTCGAGCAGGGCGCGCGTCATCGCCGGCAACTCGATGCTTCTCTGGGAGAAGAAGTTCGAGAATTTCGGAATGACCCGGAGCACCAGGAATCCCGCCACGCCGATCGACACCGTGAAGACGATGGCCGGATACGCCATCCCGGTCAGGAGCTTCGACTTGACCTGAGCTCGGTTCTCCAGGTCGGCCGCGATCCGCTCCAGCACCGGATCGAGCTCACCGGTCGCCTCGGCGGTCTCGACCAGCTTCACCGCCAGGGACGGGAAGTGGGCGCGCGACTCTTCCATGGCGCTGGAGAAGCACTGCCCCGACTGGATCGCATTGGCCATCCGCTCGATGGAGGCCCGCAGCGCCTTGCGGTGGGTCTGGTTTCCGCAGACGCGGAGCGCCTGCAGGAGGGTGAGGCCGGAGCGCACCATGAGGGCCATCTGCCGCAGGAAGATGATCCGGTCCCGCTCTCGAATCGGGCCGATGCCGCGCAGAAGGGACGCGGCCTCGGGCTTTTCCCTGGAGGCGGCGAGGGTCTCGCCCACATCCATGACCAGGAGGGAGCGGTCCCGCAGCTCGGAGATGGCGGCGCGTTCGTCGCTCGCCTCCACCTTGCCAGCGACCTCGCGGCCTCTGCTGTCTACAGCGATGTACTGGAAGGTCGGCATCGATCAAGCTCCCAGAACCGTGACGCGCATGGCGTCCTCGACCGTGATCAGCCCGCGCAGAACCTTGGCCGCGCAGTCGTCGCGGAGCGTGCGGATGCGACTGCCGGCGGCGCCTTGGATCTGGTCGTCGGTGGCGCCGGCCGCGATCAGGGCGCGCAGGTCGCGTTCGATCCAGAGAGTCTCGAACAGCCCGATGCGCCCGCGGTATCCGGTGCCGACGCAGGCGGCGCAACCCTTCGCCTGGAACAGGTCCGCCGATTCGCGGCCGAGAAACTCCGCCTCTTCCGGCGTGGCCGGGCGCGGCTCCTTGCAGCGCGGGCAGAGCCGTCTGGCGAGGCGCTGAGCGATCACGCCGCTGACGGTCGCGGCGACCCGGAACGGTTCGCACCCGATGTCGAACAGCCGGCTCACGGCGGCGCAGGCGGAGTTGGTGTGCAGGGTGCTGAAGACGAGGTGGCCCGTCATCGCGGCCTTCATGGCGGCGTCGGCGGTCTCCGGGTCCCGGACCTCGCCCACCATCAGTACGTCCGGGTCGTGACGCAGCAGGGCGCGCAAGGCGCTGGCGAACGTCACCTTGTCGGTGCCGCCGACATGGACCTGGCTGACGCCGGGGATTCTGTACTCGACCGGATCCTCCACCGTCATGATGTTGAGGTCGGTTTGATTGATTTCGCGCAGCGCCGCGTAGAGCGTCGTGGTCTTGCCGCTGCCGGTCGGCCCGGTGAGCAGGAGGATTCCGTGCGGCGCGCGGATCGCCTTCCGGAAACTCTTCAAGTCCTCCGGTTCCATGCCGAGCGACTCGAGCGTGAGGTTCTGGTCTTCCGTGCCGAGCAGGCGCAGCGTGGCCCGTTCGCCCCATTCGGTCGGCATGGTCGCGACCCGGATGTCGAGCCCCGCCGCCTGCTCGGTGGGCGGGCGGTAGGTGAACCCGCCGTCCTGGGGCGCCCGCTGTTCGGAAATATCGAGGTCGGAGAGGACCTTGACCCGGGAAATGAGCGCCGCCCGCTGTTCATCGCGCAAGAGATTCGTAACCACGCGCAACTTGCCGTCGACCCGCACCCGCACCCGCATCCCGTGCTCCTGCGGTTCGAGGTGCACGTCCGAGGCTCGCCGCAGGTAGGCATCCTCCATGATCGAATCGAGGAGCGCCACCGGATCGTTCGCCTGGACCGGCCCCGCATCGGGAGAGCCGGATAGAGCCTGGCCGATGACCGGCTTCAGAGCGGCCGGATCGGCCAGCGCCACCGTCGCCGTCTGACCCAGAACCCGGCAGACGGCGTCGAGCGACTGCCGGTCGTCGGGATCGGAGGTCGCCACCATGAGCGAGCCGTCCTCGTCCTCGATCGGCGTGATCCTCGCCCTCCTCAGCAGAGCGGCGGGGAGTCGCCGCAGCAGATCAACAGAGGGTTTCTGCACGTTCATGTCGGCGAAGGCCAAGCCCCTTCGCGACGCCACGGCCCGGTAGATCGCCTCCGAGGGGAAGCGGCCGCGCAGGCAGAGCTTCTCCACCACGCTTCCCCCGCGCGGATCGCTGAGTACGCTCCGTCCGACATCGCGGTCGATCAGGCCGGCGGCAACGGCGGCGTCGAGGAACTCGTCGGCGGTGATTACCATGGCCGGGCCATCCCTTCCTCTTGATAGCCGCCCCTCTCGCTCCTGAGCCAGTCCTCGAAGACGGACGCGTTGCGGGCCGACTTCCTGGCCTCCTCTTCCGGCACCAGGCGCCGGGCCGTCAGCCGGGCGAGATCCTGCTCCATGGTGCGCATGCCGGAGCTCGCCCCCGCCTCCATCAAGGAGTAGATCTGATCGGACCGGCCGCTTCTCACGAGGTGCGCCACGGCGGTGTTGACCGCCAGCAGTTCGACGGCGGGCAGCCGGCCGAGGCCGTCGGTCCGGGGCAGAAGACGCTGGGCGACCACCGCGCGCAGAACCATCGAGAGCTGGTGACGGATCGAGTCCTGCTCGGTCGAGGGGAACATGCCGACCAGGCGGTCGATGGCCCCGACCGCGTCTCCCGTATGCAGGGTCGAGAAGACCAGATGACCGGTCTCGGCGGCCGTGATGGCGGCGCGCATGGTCTCCAGGTCGCGCATCTCGCCGATCAGCAGTACATCGGGATCTTCCCGCATGGCCGAGCGGACCGCCTGGGCGAAGCTCTGCACATCGGTGTGAAGCTCCCTCTGGTGGACCAGGGCCAGGTGGCTGCGGTGGACGTACTCGATCGGGTCCTCCACGGTGATGACGTGGCAGGACCGCTGCTGCGTGATCCGGCTGAGCAGTGAGGCGAGGGTGGTGCTCTTGCCGCTGCCGGTGGGACCGGTCACGATCACCAAGCCATCACGATACTGGGACAGCCGCCCGAGCGCCTGCGGCAGGTTCCAGAAGTCGAGGTCCTGGATTTCGGCTTCGATCCGGCGCATCGAAATCGCGATGCCGGTGTGCTGCTGGTAGACGTTGATGCGGAAGCGCGCCCCGGAGAGCGACGAGCGGGCGAGATCGATCGTGTTCTTCTCGGCAAAAGCCTGCCACTGGCGAGCGTTCATGAGGCCGCGCGCGAAGGTCTCCAGTTCGCTCTCGGAGAGTGCGGCCTCTCCCTCGATCCGCTCGAGTTCGCCATGCGACCGGATGAAGGGAGGGTGGCCCGCCGAGAGGTGCAGGTCGGACGCCCCTCGCTCGACGCTCTTGACCATCAGGCGTTCCAGTTGTTCCATCTGTTCCAATTGGGTGTCATCCTGCGGCGTTGTCATAGAACCCCCAGCACGAGATCCACGCGCAGGCCGCTCGCGCCCCTGGCGGTCGCGACGGAGCGGAGACTCCGCACCTCGAACTTGAGGACGGCCACGGGCCGTTCCAGGTCGTGGAGCCTGCGGACGAAACTCCGGACATTCTCGAACAGCCCCTCCAGCGCCAGCCCGCGGAAGCGCGCCGGCTGGGAACAGGCCTCTACGACGTAGTGGAGCGGCGCCGCCTCTTCCGCTCCGGCCGTGCCGGCGCCGAGGAATCTCTCCACTTCACGCACCGGCACCGGGACGTTCTGGATCACGGAGACCCCGCACTCGGCGGCAAGCTGGGAGACGGCCACGTTGAATTCCTCCGGCCGGTAGCTTTCGCGAAAGCGTGCCTCCTCTTTCTCGACGGCCGACTCGGAGAATGCGAGCCCTTCCTCGGCCGACCGCAGGCGTCGGTTCAGGGCGGCGGGACTCTCGCCCTCCGATGCCGGCAGGTGGATGCCGGAGAGGGTGGTTGCGGCGACCTCCTGGCGGAACTCGGCGTTCCGGCGCTGGTCGCGGAGGTTGGAGAAGCGGGTGGCCAGGTAGAAGGTCGTCGCTCCCGACAGGAGGGCGGCAATCAGGAGGACATGCTCACGCCGGCTCAGTTCGCGGAAGATCATTGGACGACCTCCCCTTCCGGACCGAGCACGACCCGCATCGAGTAGACGTCACCCTGCTCATCGCTTCTGTGGCGCACGGATTGCTCGAGAACGCGCAGGTTCTCGCCCCCCATGCGGTTCGCCAGGGCATTGGTGAATTTCTGTCCGGCCTGGTCCGTGAGCGCCCACCCTCGATCTCGATGACGTACGGCCGGACCTCCTTGACCGAATCGATGAAGACCGACCCGTTCACCGCCACGACCAGGGCGTCGAGGATTTCCGGCAGGAAGCCGGCGCGTCGCGGCACCTCTTCCCGCCAGCAGTGCACGCGCATCACGAGGGATGCGGTGCGCTTCTCGGCGGCGGCCAGCGCTGCGAGCAAGCGTTCGCGCTCCGCGTTCTCCTCGATCAGTCGGCTCCTCTCCGCCTTGAGCCTGTCTCGCTGTTGCTCGACGGTGAGTGCTTCGCTGACGGCGTCGTTTGCCTGGCGTTTGAGCAGGGTGTCGATACCGCCGAGGGTGAGACCGAAGACCAGAATGGCGGCGGCCCACCAGGTGGAAGGGCGCTGCCCGACCGGGGTTTTCGGATCGGCCGGCGGGACGCACGAG
>JAZDLC010000030.1:0-5295 GCA_043802345.1 Planctomycetota bacterium
CGACCGCCACTTCATGAACTATGACTGGGACGATCCTTACATCGACTGATCCTGATCATCCCGTTTCTCGATATTGGATGAGTGGAAGTTTGTCGGGGCCTCCCGCCCCAGGACCGTCAAGAGAAGAAAGTTGGGAGAGCGAAGACGCATGCACCGTACTGCGCGACTCGGAATCGGCCTGCTTTTGCTAGGCCTGTGCGGATGTCAGTCCACGCCTGACCAGGACAAGTTTTTCCGCAACGACATCGATCGAAGGTCGGGGTGGCACCACCTTGGCATGTATGCCAAGGATGTCGGACTTGATGCCTTGGACATATTCACCATCGACGTTGCGGCTGGCAAGGCAGGGGCGTTCCCGTTGCCCGTTCCGTTCAACGTGCCCTTGCCTGTTGCGTTCAACGCACACTTCACGAAATACGCGGAGTTAGGGCTTGGTAGCTGGACAGGCTACAAGTTTGGATGGCTCGGACGCGGCTTGGGAGTCTGGCGTGAGGAACGCACCGAGGGTGGGTTCGCCGCCCGGCCGGTTCAGAACTACTCCGTTCATGCGGCCCGTGTTCCGTACTGGGGAACCGAGCCCTTGAAGGAGAAGTACTTGGATGCCCACGGCTACAACATCAACCTCGACAATGACCGACACTGGATGGACATCGGGCTCTCGCTGCACGTCATTGCGGTTGGGTTCGACCTGAACTTCAGTCCATTCGAAGCCCTGGACCTGGCCTTCGGGTTCGTTGGCAACTTCCCGAATCCCGTATGGATAAGCACCAGCGATATGCCCTGGGACATCGGCGTGGACGTCGCGGATGATGACACGCGCCTGTCGATCTACGACGACAAGATCGGTCGCTATCGCACGAACGCGTATTCCATCTGGCCCACCATCTGGCCCACGACCTTCGGCCACCACGAGGGGATCGAGGGAGCCGAGTGGGATCACCAGCCGGTTCGAAATCCTGGCACCGTATCGGTGGGAGGCGCCTACGGCGGCACCCACGGAACGCAACACTGAGAGAGGCGGTAGGAATCTAACATGAAGAAGATCATCCTTGGTCTCGGCGCACTCGCCCTGGTCACATCCGCCGGCTGCCAGCAGTCGTACAAGTTCACCTCCTCTCCGGAATTCGAAGCGTACTCCCGGGAGATCAACGAGTGGACCGGTCCGGAGAAACTCGGCATCTACATGAAGGACAGGTTCCTGGACCTGTTCGACATGGTTCAGTTCGACCTCTCGCTCGGAGACGGCTTCCTCGTCAACGCCCACGCCACGAAGTGGCTCCAGGCTGGTGGTGGCTATCTGAACCACGGCCTGCGTTGGGGCGCGCTCAAGCGGTCCATGGGCACCTGGAGTGATGACCGGGTCGAGGGCGGCCTCGCGGCCGGCTTCAACCTCTACTGGGTCGACATCCAGCGCATCCCCGTCTGGGGTACGTCCACGATTTTCGAACATGAATTCTCCTACGAGGGCCCTGACTACCTCAGCAACCATGACCGCCACTGGAGCGACGTCGGCGGGAACCTTCACTTCGCCTGGCTGGGCGCCAATGTGAATGTCTCTCCGTACGAAGCGGTCGACTTCGCCCTGGGCTGGCTCGCGCTTCCCTCGATCTACGCGGGACCTCTCTCCCCGGAGATGGACCTGGGCGACGACGATACCCGGGCCCGCCTGCGCGCGAAGTATGACCTCCCCCACTTCGAGTACACCCTCGAGCACTGGAATCAGCACTGAGAAGCGCGCTTCTTTCGGCTGCGATACTCTCTGGGGCCGCGCTCCTGTTCATGGGGTGCGGCCTTCAGAGTCATAGGGCGGAAGCCGACAAGCACGCCCGGCTGGCGGAGCAGCAGTACTCGCGCCAGAACCTCGACAAGGCTCTCGAGCATGTCGAACGGGCCGTCGCCCTCGACCCGGGTCAGGCGTCGTATCTGGTCATGCGGGCGCAGATGCTCGGGGAGAAGGGCGAGTTGGACCAGGCCCGCAGGGACTTCGAGCGCGCGCTGACCTTGGAGCCGGACCATCCCGGAACGATCATCCCGAACGCCGTCGAGAAGATGGCGACCGGGCAGAACGAGGAGGCCCGAGATCTCCTCGAACGGTCGTCGCGCCGCAACCCGGGGCAGGAGGAGCTGCTCTGGTTCCTGGGGCTTTCCGAGCTCCGGCTCGAGGAGCAGCAGACGGCCGAGGCGACCTTCTCCCGGCTGCTGGACCATGCCGAGCGGAGCGGCTCCTCCCACCAAGTTCACGGCCGCGTCGGCCGGGCGCTCGCGTCCCCGTCCGGGTCGGACCAGGCTGTGTCCGACTGGACCTACGCTTCCTCGGCCAGTGCGGACATGACCCTCGAAACCGCCCTTCAGTTGGTCGGGTTGGGATTGGGAAACCGGGTACGTTCCGTGGCGGCCGAGGCGGCGAAGGCGCACCCTGAGAACGTCGATCTCGGCTTCGTCCATGCGACGATCCTGCAGCGAACCAGCTTCTCTGACCAGGCGGTCGCGGAGGCCGAGCGGGTGCTCGCGCTCGAGCCGGGAAACCGCCGGGCGATCGATCTGCACATGACGGCCGCGGCCGCTGATGGCGACCGGATGCGGTTCGCGGCGGCCAGGGAAAGGCTCAGGGTCGCGCTCGATCTCGAGCCGACAGCGCTCCCCGCGCTGGTCATGCTGGCCGAGGCGGTGGTCACCGGACGCGGCACGCCCGATGACCTCGAGGATCTCCTGACCCGGATCGAGAACGCGAGGAAGGAACTCGCCTCCTCCCCCAGGGCCATGTTCATCCTCGACCAGATCGAGCAGCAGCTCAGAGCCGCCAGGCGCTGAGGACCTGCCCCAGCAACTCGTCGGCCGGACTCTCTTCGAACCGCTCGATCCATGCGATCTCCGGAAAGCGCCGGAACCATTTGCGTTGGTTGCGCGTGAGCCTCCAGGTGGACCGGACGATCTCGGTCCCCGCCTCCTGGCGGGTGAGCCGCCCTTCGAGATGGGCCACGACCTCCCGGTAGCCGATCGCCACGGCTGCCTCGCCCTGGAGCCGACCGCCGAGATGAAGCTCGCGAACCTCTTCCACGAGGCCCTGCTCGAACATCCGCGCCACCCGCTCCCGCTGCCGCCGTCGCAGCAGGCCTTCCTCGCAGAAGAGCCCAGCGACACGGAAGTCGGCCCAGATCGGCCTCTGGGTCCCCTGTCTCTGGAGTTCCGAGATGGGGCGGCCCGTGACCGCGTGGACCTCCAGGGCGCGCGAGATCCGCTTGAAATCCCGGGGCAGGATCCTGGCGGCTGCCTCCGGATCGACCTCGGACAGCTTCGCGTGCAGTCTCTCGACGCCGCTTGCTTGCGCCTCGTCCCAGAGTCGCCGCCGCAATTCCGGCTGGGCCGGTGGGCCCAGGAACAGTCCGCGAAGCAGGGCCTGGAGGTAGAGTGGCGTGCCGCCCACGAAGAGAGGCAAGGCGGAGCGTTCGCGAATCTCCCCCACTGCCTTGCTTGCCGCCGTCACGTACTCCCCCAGGGAGAAGGGATGCCGCGGGTCGGTCACCCCCACCAGATGAATGGGAACGCCAGCGCCGTCCGCGGCGGAAGGCGTCGCCGCTCCCACCGACAGGCCCTGGTACACCTTCACCGAGTCGAGCCCGATGACCTCGGCGCCCAGGCGGCGGGCCAGCTCCAGGCCGACCTCCTTCTTTCCCGTACCGGTAGCGCCGGTCAGGACGAGAGCCACACCGCCTGGACTCACGCCGTTTCGGCCGCCCGGGGCAGCACCAGGGAACGCGCCCGGAACGAGGCATCCAGCAGGCTGCGGGCTCGAGCGGTGACCTCATCCGAGCTGACCTCGTTCAGGATCTCGAGCACCTCGAACGGAGTGACTCCCCGGAGGACGCCTCCGCAAAAGGCATGGGCGGTGGCCTCGAGCGAGTCAAACATGCTGACGAACTTGCCGAGGAACTTGTTCCGCACCCGCTCGAAGTCCTCCTTCCGGCAGCCGCTCTCGAGGAACCGATCGATCTCCTTGAGCAGGTGCTTCTCCATCAGCTCCGGCCGTTCCGAATCGCCTCCCAGCATGCAGAATCCGAAGTCCACATCCGTGGTGTACTCGGCGGAGAAGGAATCATCGATCAGCCCCTCCGCATAGAGCCGCTCGTGCGATTCCGAGGATCGGCCGAACAGCAGGTCCAGGGCGATCCCCGAGAGCAACTCCCGCCTGACCGTGTCCCGTCCTCCGCCCCCCGCGATCCTGTCCTTGTACCCAAGCAGCAGCTTGGGCAGGGCAACGTCCATGGTCTGGGTTGCTTCCGGCTCACGAATCGGCCCGTCGTTCACGAAAGCTCTGCTCGACTGTCCCTCCCTGTCCGGCACCCGGGAATCCTGGTCCCGCTCGATCTGCCCGGCAACACGGTCCACGTCCATCCGGCCGACCAGGGTGAACGCCATGTTCCCCGGCCGGTAGAAGGCCCGGTAGCAGGTGTGGAGCACCGCGGGATCGATCCTGGCGATCGACTCTTCCGTGCCGGCGATGTTGATCCGCACCGGGTGTTCGCGGAAGAGCGCCCCCAGCAGGTTGAAGAAGATCCGCCACGACGGGTCATCGTCGTACATCCGAATCTCCTGGCCGATGATCCCCTGCTCCTTCTGCACCAACTCCTCGGTGAAGTACGGGTTCTGCACGAAGTTCAGCAGCAGGTCCAGGCACTGCTCCACGTTGCGGGTGGCGGTGAAGATATAGGAGGTCGTGGTGAAGCTGGTCGATGCGTTGCACGAGGCCCCCAGGGCCGAGAAGCGATCGGAAACGTCCCCCTTCTCGTCCTCGAACAGCTTGTGCTCCAGAAAGTGCGCCACGCCGTCAGGCACCGTGACCGTCTTCCCGCTCATCCGGTCCAGGAAGCCGTTGTCCGCGGAACCGAAGCGTGTGGAGAAAACGCCAAATGTCTTCGAATAGTCCGGTTTGGGGACCAGGGTGACCCGCAGACCGGACTGGCAGGTCCCGGTCAGAACCTCCTCGCCGAACCGATTCTCAAGGCGCTTCAGACTGATCATCCTGCGTTCCCTTCAAGAGGTAGGTGGTCTGCTCGACGGGCCTTGCGGCCACCTCCAGCAGGTCGTCCCGAGTGACCGCCTCGATTCTGCGCGAGACCTCATCCACGTCGGGGGAGCGGCCCACGGCGCGGGCAGACATCACGAAGTCGGCCGCCTGGCTGGGAGAGTCGTTCAGCGACGTGAGGGAATTCAGGATCACTCCCTTGGCCACCGCAATATCCTCGTCACTGAACTCTCCCTTCTGCATGGCCAGGACCTGCTCCCGCATCACTGCGG
>JAZDLC010000031.1:0-9111 GCA_043802345.1 Planctomycetota bacterium
CGGCGGCAAGATGGGAGGCGACGGCCCGCTGCTCCGGTTCCCTCCGGTCACGGCCCGCCGGCTGCGTCTGAACGTCCTCCGCGCCTCCGTCGGGCCAACCCTCTGGGACTTCGAGATCTACGATCGCCGGCAAGGCTGACCCGCTCTGGATCGGGTCTTCTTCAGCGCTCCTCATGCTCCCGCAACTCGGCGATCCGGGCGAGCCGCATCACGTCTTCTTTCCGCTTCGGATCGTCCTCCAGGGAAAGGGCGACCAGGTCGCGGGCCAGCGACTCCGCCTCGTCCAGCCTCAAGATCTCCTCGTAGAGCTGCGCGAGGTCGCGCATGCACTCGAGGAGGGCGTTGCCGCCCCCTCCGGAATGGCTCCTGAACCCCGCGAGCGCCTCCAGGTAGAAGGCTTCAGCCTCTTCCTGCCGTCCCTGGGCCGCCCGGAGGTCGGCCATGCAGTGGACCGAAGCCAGGGTCTCCGGATGCGCATCGCCGTGGAGGGAGCGCAGAGCGGCCAGCGCCTCGAGTTGCAGTGACTCCGCCTCTTCCAGGCGGCCCATCTCCTCGTACAGTCCGGCCAGTTGGCATTCGGCCGCGGGGGTCATCGCATGCCGGCTGCCGAACTGCCGCCTGAACCCCTCGAAGGCCTGCCTGATCAGCGGCTCCGCCGCGTCGAATCGTCCCAGGCAGCGGTAGGTCATGCCGAGGTTGAGGAGGGTCGTCAGGAACTGGGGGTGCCCTTCCCCGAGCCTCTTCCGGGCGCCCTCGAGCGCCTCCTGGAAGATCGGCTCCGCCTCCTCGTACTCGCGCATCGAGTAGTAAAGAGCCGCGAGGTTCAGGATCGCTCCGAGAGTCTGGGGATGGTCACTCCCGAGCGCGCGCCGGTGGGAGGCGACCGCTTCCACAAGAAGAAGTTCCGCCTCGTCGCAGCGGCCCAGAGCCCGCAGCACCGTCCCCAGGTTGACGAGCACGGTCAAGGTCTGACGATCGTCCTCGCCGAGGGTCCGCCTGCAACCGTCAAGCGCCAGCCGGAACAGCGGTTCCGCCTCCTGGAGGCGGCCCGCGGAGTAGTACAGCGCGCCGAGGTTGATCGCCGCGGCCAGGGTGGTCTGGTGCTCGTCCCCCAGCTCGCGGCGCAGGCCCGCGAGCGCCTTGCCAAAGAGCGGCTCCGCTTCCTGGTAGCGGCCCAGCGGAATGAAGAAGGCCGCCATGTGGTAGAGAGCCTCGAGGGTCCGGAGCTCGTCGTCGCCGAGTTCCTCCTGGTAGATCTCGTGCGCACCCTCGGCCAGGGAGAGCCCCTTCTCGAAGAGGCCGAGCGAGTGGTACGAGGTTCCCATCGCCAGCATCAGGCGCGCGCGCGCGAGCGGCATCTCTTCCAGCGAGGAGGCGATCGACGCGGAGCCCCGGTCCAGAAGGTCCTCGGCCGTGACCGCGTCTCCTCCCGCGACCAGTGGGTCGGCCGACCGGAACAGCTCGAACATGAAGTCGGCGACCGTATCGGCCTCCCGCTGGGCGCGCAGCGCTTCTTCCTTCTTCGCCTCCGCCTGCTCCCGGCTCTCGTCCGCGCGATCTCTCTGGGTTTGAATCTCACGCCGCAGGGAAGCCTGCCGCCACGCATACCCGAGCGAGCCGAGAACCAGGAGCACGAGCGCCGTGGCCAGCGAACCGGCCAGCCAGCGGTTGCGCAGGAACCACTTCCTGAACTCCGCGAACGCGCCGGTCTCGTACGCCCGCACCACGTGCCCCTCGAGGTAGGCGCGCAGGTCGTCCGCCAGCTCCAGCATGCTCTCGTAGCGTGCCGACGGTTCCCGGGCCATCGACTTCTCGCAGATCGCCGCCAACTCGGCGGGCACGCAGGGATTCGCTTCGTGGATCGGGACGGGGGGGCCCGCCAGGAGAAACTTGAGGACCACGGCGGAGGGAGTGGAACCGTCCGGCGCGACAAACGGCATCCGGTCCGCCAAGAGGTGATACAGAATCGCTCCCATTGAATAGATGTCGGAGCGCGGACCGAGCGCGGCCAGATCGCCTCGAGCCTGTTCCGGCGACATGTAGGCCGGCGTCCCGACGACATCCCCTTCCACGGTCGCCGAGCCGCAGGGCGGTGACGCCCCCGAGAAAGCGGTTCCCCTCGACCGTGTTCCTGTCGCCCGCGACGTAGACTCCCGGGAGGTCGGCGTTCTGGCGGGTAATGTTCTCCCTGATCAAACAGTCGTCGGCATTGACGTAGATCGGGTTGCTGGAGGTGTCGACGAAGCGATTCTTGATGAGCAAGACCCCCGGGGAGTTTGCGACCCAGGTGCCATGCTGACCCCCCCAGACCCGACACTTCTTGATGGTGGTGTGCGCGCCATTGAAGACAACGATCTGGGCATCACTGAAGCGAAGTCCCTGAACAGTTACATAGGAGCAGTTCAGAATGCTGAGCCCCGTATCGCTGCTCGACGTGATCACGACCTTGCCGCTTCCCTTGAGGGTCAGCCCGCTCTTGTTGCAGTTCAATTCGCCATGATACGTCCCAGGTGAAATCAGGATCGTGTCGCCTGAGGAGGCGGCGTTGATCGCCGCCTGGATGGTTGCATGATGAGAGGGAACCCTCAGGGTGGCGGCAGAAGCGACGCTGGTCAGGGTCAGGGCGGTGGCCAGGGAAAAGGCGATTCGGGACTTCATGGCTGGTACCTCCGGCGGTCATTGAGTCAGGCTGCTGTCCCTGAATCCGGAACCGGGTGAGGCCGTTACGCAGAAGTTCCGGAAAGAGGCGAGAGCGCCGCGCGGGGCCCCTATCGGCCGGCTGGCGGGTTCAAGATCTGGATGCCCGCGTGATCCGGGTCTTCCACCTCGTGATCGAGTCGCCCTTGGGCGAGCAGAAGCGCGCCCGGCTGACGCAGGACGGCTACCTGCGTATCGTCGCCGCGACGAGTTTCGAGCAGCGTTGCCGCAAGCGGATCGCAACGCGCTACCTCGGGCGGGAACCGCTGCTGGCGCAAGCACTTCGGCGCGGCGCGGCTACTCGATCACGCCCCTTCCGAGGCAGATCTCGCCGTCGTAGAGCACCGCCGACTGGCCGGGCGCCACGCCGGGGTCCTTGTGCTGCAGCGTGATCTCCAGGCGGTCGCCTTCCCTGAACTCGATCTCGCAGGGTTCCAGGTGCGGGGTGTGGCGCAGGCGCGTCAGCAGGCTCGTTGTGTCGGGCGGTCCGGCGATCCAGTGCACGTCGCGGACCGTGAACCGGTCGCGGGAGCACCGCGCGAGGTGAGCGGCATGCGAGACCAGCACTTCGTTCTTCTCGACATCCTTGCCGACCACGAACCAGGGCCCGCCCGAGAGGCCCAGCCCCTTGCGCTGACCGATGGTGTGGAACCAGTACCCCCGGTGCTCGCCCAGCTTCCGGCCCGACTCCTGTTCGACGATGTCGCCGGTCTTCCTGCCCAGTTGCGCGAGGACGAAGTCGGGATAGGAGATCTTCCCGAGGAAGCAGATGCCCTGGCTGTCCGGACGATCCCGGTTCGGCAGACCGTAGCGGGCGGCCAGCGCGCGCACCTCAGCCTTGGTGCGGTCCCCCACGGGGAAGCGCGCCCGCGCGAGCTGCTCCTGGTTGAGTTGCGACAGGAAGTACGTCTGGTCCTTGACCGGATCGGGCGCCCGCAGCAACCGGAGCAGGCCGCCTCGACGTTCGCTCCGCGCGTAGTGCCCGCTTGCCACCCGGGCAAAGGAGCCGTCGATCTTCTCCAGGAAGCAACCGAACTTGATCCTGGAATTGCACAGGATGTCGGGGCTGGGGGTGTTCCCGGCCCGCAGTTCACTCAGCGTCTCGTCCACCACGGCCCGGCGGTACTCGGCCTGGAGCGGCACCACCTCGAGCGGCACCTGGGCCTGTTCGCAGACCGCCCGCGCATACAGGAGGTCCTCCTCGAACGGGCATTCCCCGAGGAAGGCCAGATCCTCGTCCAGCCAGATCCTCAGGTAGAAGGCGGTCACATCCGTCTCGCCCGCGTCGAGCAGTAGCCGGAGCGCGACCGAACTGTCCACCCCTCCCGAGAGCAGCATCGCGGTCTTCATTGCTCAGGATGATACCGGGGCTGTCGGTGCCCGTCGCCGACCAGTTGCAGCAGAACAGAGGAACGACCGTTTCCCTGGTTTTTCCGACGTACGCGCAGGAAGAGCACACGGTTCACGTCGGCGGACTCTTCGGACACCACGGGCGGAGACCAGGAGCCGGAGCCCGACAAGAGCAAGACCGCTACCGAACCGGAAGCTGAGTCATCGGTCGGCATGGCCATTCTTCTCTATCTGCCGAACCGCGTCTTCGACATTCTCGACATTGTGCGGGCGAGGCTCCGAGTCGGTCCAGGCTGGTCATTCAGCGTCCGCGCGACGGAGTTGCTCGACCTCAACATGGTGGGCGCCCACGCGACGGTCTTCGTGGGACTGCGAGGACCGGGGCACGAACCGCGCATTCCCTGGCCATTCGGTGTCGAGACGATGGAGTGCCTTGAGGCCAGTCTCGCCGACTCGACCGATGAACATGCCGTTCCGGGCGTCGTAGACGATACCGCGGGGTTGCCGCAAAATCGCCCAACAGTCTCTGTCACCGCACATGTAGACGGGCAGCTTGCTCCCTGGGTCAGGACAGAGGACGACGCAAGGGCGCAGGAGAAACTCCTGCGCTTGACGGAATTGTGAGCGCACGGCCTCAGGACAGGACGCTCGACCCGGGTCGGGACCTCGTCCGCCTCCGGATTCTCGGTCTGGAGGCCTCCGGCCGCCAGGATTCGAGTCGATTCGTTCCATCGGTTTCGATCTGAACGTCTACCCTTCAGGCCATGTTGATCGCCTTTCTTCTGAGCACACTCGCCTTCCCGCCGCCCCACGAGCTGCGCACCGATGCGTTTCACGCCACGATTGACGCCAGCGGGCACTTCACGGCCCTCCTCGACCCACGAGACGGTGTGGACTACCGACCGGCTGACGAGTCCGCACCGCTTGCGCGCATCCGGGTCGGAGGCGTGTACCGCGAACCCGAGTCGTTCAACAGCGCAGGGGAGCACTGGAATCTCGGGTTTCCGGGCGGCGTGCGCGTCACGCTGCGAGTCGAGGAGAAGCCGAGCCACCTGCGCTTCGAAGTGCTCTCGATCGAAGCTTCCGAGGAGGTCGAGCTTCTGATGTGGGGCCCGTATCCGACCACGATTCACCGTTCGATCGGCGAGACCATCGGCGTGGTGCGTGGAGAGCGCTTCGCGATCGGTCTGCAGGGTCTCAATGCCAAGACGATCGGCGGGGCCGCGGCGAACGAGCACGACCAGATGCCCAGCTACAACATCTTTGCGGGCGGAAACCACAAGGATGTCGAGGCTGGCGTGGAGGACCTATACCGCGGTGACGCGGCCCTTCGGACGGAATTCGGCAGCACGATCCAGGCCTACACCCGGGACCGGTCTCTTGACCGTGTGATCGAGAACTGGGGGCATCCGCGCTTCGTCGCACCTGCCTTCGAGGACGGAGGCGTCGTCGGTTCGGCGATCGCGCTCTTTGGCTGTCCGGTCGAGGACGCACTGGCGACGATCGGCTCGATCGAGCTGACGGAAGGCCTGCCCCACCCGATGATCGATGGGGAGTGGGCCAAGACCGCCCGTGGGGCGACCGCCGCCTATCTGATCATCGGCTTCGGAGAGGATAGTATCGACGAGGCGATCGAGCTCACCCGGCGCGCCGGCCTCGAATACCTCTACCACGGCGGACCGTTCGCGACCTGGGGAACCTTCGCGCTCAACAAGGCGCAATTTCCAAATGGCTGGGAGGGCCTGAAGAGATGCGTCGACAAGGCTCGCGAGCACGGCCTGGGTGTCGGCGTTCACACCCTCAGCAACTTCATCACACCCACCGATCCCCTGGTCACTCCAGTCCCCGATCCAGGTCTCGCCGTGGTCGGGACAAGCGAGTTGGTGCATGCGATCGATGCCGCCGCAACCGAGCTCGCGGTCGCCGACGGCGGCTGGTTCGAGAACCTCGGCGCCTTGCGTTGCGTCCGCAGCGGCGATGAGTTGATTCAATACGGCAGGGTCGACGGCAACCGGTTGCTTGATTGCAAGCGCGGTGCCTTCGGAACGAGGCCGAGTGCCCACGCTGAAGGGGCCGCGGTCGACAAGCTCATCGACCACGGGTATCGCACCTTCCTGACCGACGCGAACCTGGGCCGGCGGGTCTCCGAAACGATCGCCGACCTGTTCAATCGGACCGGCTTGCGCCAGCTCTCCTTCGACGGACTCGAGGGGAATTGGTCGACCGGCATGGGCCAATACGGGCGCACGTTGTTCGCGGAGTGGTGGTACAAAGCCTTGAAGCCGGAGTTGCGCGGACGGGTGATCAACGACGCGAGCAATCCCGGGCACTACTTCTGGCATATCTACACCCGCATGAATTGGGGCGAGCCCTGGTATGCGGGCTTTCGGGAGAGCCAGACCCAATACCGCCTGATGAACCAGCGGTATTTCGAGCGCAACCTGATGCCCCGCATGCTCGGCTGGTTCCAGATGGGCACGGCCACCAGTCTCGAGGACGCGGAGTGGCTCATGGCGCGGTCGGCCGGCTTCAACGCCGGATTCGCCCTGGTGACCGGACCCGACGCCGTGGCGGGGAATGGATTCGGCGAAGAGATCCTGGCGGCGATCAACATCTGGGAGAGCGCGCGTCTGGCCGGGGCGTTTCCCCGATCCCTCGAGCCGGTGCTGCGGGACATCTCCCGCGAGTTTACCCTGGGTGAGGAAGACGATGGCTGGGTCTTGCGCGAGGTGTACTCCCTCAAGGGAACGCACCAGCGCCGGGAACAACCAGGAATGCCGACGGCGACTGAATTCGAAGCAGATAATCCGTTCGAGGAGCAGGCGCTCGGCTTCATTCTGCGCTGCAGCGGCAAGGTCGCCGCGGAGGAGATCGTCATCGATCTCGCCGGCCGGGAGATCGGTCTCGGGGTTTCGCTGCAACCGGGACAGGCCCTGCGCCGGGTCGGCGGATCCGAGCTGGTGCTGCACGACGCGGCCTGGCAGGAGCTGGGCCGATTCGCGCTCGATGAGAGCGCACTTCGAGTCCCCACGGGTCCGTTCCGGACGAGAGTGACCTGCCATTTCTCCGGCTCGGATGAGCCGGAGCTGAAGGTCGAGCTGCGCACCATCGGGGAACCGACCCGGCTGCGCGCCGAGCGCTGAAGAACGTTACCCCTTCTCTTCGCTCAGAACACCCAGAAGATCGTCGCGGCGAAGCAGACGACCACGCTGACGAGTGTCTGAAAGAGGATCAGCGTGATCAATGGCGGAGCACGATTCGGTTCGGTCGCCGGCTCCTCCAGGCCTTCTTCGCAGTTCTGATGCAGGCGCGCAGAGCCTCGCATCTGCTGTTCATCGCCGGGCTTCTCGAACAGGGTCAACATGTGCCATTCCTTTGGTCGGCCTCGCCGTGCCGAATAGGCCGGGAGAGAAAGACACCACCGGGGAGTGTGGAGACGTTGGCGGGCATGGGCTGTGGTCAAGGCGATCTGCTGATCACGAAGTCGTTGTTGTGTCGTTACTTGCGGCGGATTCTCTGCGCTTCGGCGCGAGGGCCTTGCGGGCCCTTCGCAGGTCGTCAGCACATCGTTGGAGAGGCACTATGGGGTTCTTCCGGGGGGGTAACCGAACCACGCGCTGATTCCTGGACCGGCTTGTCTGGAGGAGAGGTGTTCACGTTTCAAGGACGGCAGCGGCGGCTCACCACTGACGCCCAGGAACGGGCAGGGGGGACAGCATGATCTCCTCTCGTGCTCGTTCAAGTGGCCCCGCCGCAGAAGGTGACGGGAGGGGGAGAGCTTGCTTTCGCACGGCGTCCC
This sequence comes from Planctomycetota bacterium, assembly GCA_043802345.1. GTDB lineage: Bacteria > Planctomycetota > B15-G4 > B15-G4 > JADJEK01 > JAZDLC01. The sequence goes on from JAZDLC010000031.1 coordinate 7,847, forward strand.
CCGATACAAGTCACTGTCGGAACCAGTCTTCCACATGCGGTTACCAGGGAAGGAGTCCAGATGGCGATCGAAGTCGAGTGCAGCAAATGCGGTTTTCGCCTCGAAGTCGCGGACGAGATGGCCGGAACGGAGGGGATGTGTCCCAACTGCCAGGCGTCCGTTGTGATTCCGTTTTCATCGGGGGCGGAGGACGCTTCGGCGGATCAGGAAGAGGCATCTTCGATCCGAAGGGAAGCGGCACCACTGAAGCCGAGAAACCTCCCGCTGGCGGTCATCGCTGCGTGCATCGCAGCCGTAGTGGGCGCGGTCGCCTGGGGTGCCATCTCCAAGGCCACAGGGTACGAGGTTGGCTACATGGCGTGGGGAATCGGCGGCATCGTGGGCTTCGCCGCCGTCAAGGTCGGCGGCCGCGGAGCAGATCTGGCGGTCATTTGCGCCGGTCTCAGTCTGGTGGCGATCCTGGCCGGGAAGGCGTTTGCCTTCTCCTGGATGGTCAGCAGCCATCTGGACGAGGCAAAAAGTGACTGGAACCAGCTGGAGTACGCCGAGGTTCAGAAGGACGCAGGCGACTTCGCCCAGCTTCCAGGCGATGCGGACGACGATGCGATCAGAACCTTCCTGCACGATCACGACTACACCGATACGGAGACCGTGGACGAGGTCTCGGACGCCGAGATCAAGATGTTCCGCGCCGGCCAGATGCCATACCTCCGGCAGTTCGAAGAAGAGAAGCCCTCGTTCGAGGCCTGGCGGGATCGGGCGTACGCCTCCTGGAGAGAGAGCGTGGAGGCAGAGGTCTCACTACTCGAGGGCGTCAAGGAGAGCATCGGAATGCTGGACCTCCTTTTCGCCTTCCTTGGCGTTTCCACGGCGTACGGCCTTGTGATGTCGGCGACCAACCGGCAGGCGCTGGTGGAGAGCTAGCGCGGCCGGAGGCGAAGGAACCGGTCCGCACCACGGCCAGCCACCAGGAGTCGCTGCGGCTCGGGGCGTTCGAGTTCTCGGACGAAGCGGGGTCACCACGAAATCGCCCAACAGTTTCTATCCTCGCACATAACATAGGCGGGTAGTCGGAAGAGGCCAGGGAACTCGAGGGACGGATCAGCGTTCTGGAGACCGTCTCCACCGATTTCGCCGAGCGCATCGAAATGGGTGGAACTCCCATTGCACGTCCAAAATGCAGACAAGTGGCGGCACCGAGTGCTCCTCCGTATTGTTGCTGAGAACAAAACTTACGGCAACAAGCCAGAGGGAAACACTCAGTG
>JAZDLC010000032.1:0-6966 GCA_043802345.1 Planctomycetota bacterium
CCCTGGTCTATCTCCTGTTCGAGCACAAGAGCAGCCAGGACCGCTGGCTGGTGCTCCAGCTCCTGATCTACGTCACGCGGATCTGGGCCTGGTATCGCAAGAACAACGGAGACGACTGCCGCCTGCCGATGATCTTGCCCATTGTCTTCTATCATGGCGAAGAGCGATGGAGTCAGCCGCTCCAGTTGATTGATCTGTGCGATGCCGAGGGGGAAACTCGCGAGCTGCTCGGTCCGTGCCAGCCAACGCTCGCGCTCACACTGATCGACCTCAGCCAGATCACGGAGGTCCATCTCCGGGCCACCCTGTCTCACGGCACCGCGCTCACCACCCTGACCACGCTGCTCATGAAATCGATCCGCGGTACCGGGCTCCTGCGCCGCTTCCGCTCCTGGAAGCCGGTTGTCGGCCAAATCCACGCTGAAGCCGGTGGACGCCAGATGCTGGAACTCCTGGTACAATACCTCCTCGTGGCAGCCCGCGAGGAGGTCGACGTCGACGAGCTGCAGAACGTGCTGAGCGATGCGATCGGACCCGAATCCGAGGAGTTGATCATGAACACGGGCGAGAAGCTGATCCAGAAGGGCAAGGAGAGAGGGCTGGAGGAGGGCCGGAAGGAAGGGATGCGGGAGGGAATGCAGGAAGGAAGGCGAGAAGGGATGAAGGAAGCGCTCGCGAACGTCTTGCGAAGCCGCTTTGACGTAATCCCGGGGGGTATCCAGTCGCGGATGGAGGCCGCCGATCTGGAGACCCTCCAGCACTACCTCGACCGCGCGATCACCGCGCAGTCGCTGCACGAGGTTTTCGAGAGCTAGACTTGCGGCGCTGGGAGGGACCCGAGGGAGCTCATGAAGAGCATGAAGGGCATGAAGGGCATGAAGAGGACGTTCGGGAAGACAAGAGATGACTCTCGCAGAGGCGCAGAGATCGCAAAGAAGGGAAGGGAATGACAGAGGCGGGGAAGTGGCGGGGGCTGGCTGTCTGATTCAGTCGTTCCTTGGCGATCCTGGCGAGAGGAAATCAGGTCACTCTGACTGCCGGATCCTCTCCGCGGCCCGCTCTGCAGTGGCGCGGACTCGGCGGTTCGGGTCCTCGGTCGCCAGGCGGTCGAGGTCGTCGAGGGCTTCCCTTGCCTGCAGTGCCTGGAGCGCCCGGATGGTGCTGGACCTGGTCCTCGAGTAGTCGTCACGGAGGCCCGACCGGACCACCTCGACCGCTTCCTCTCGTTCCGACTCGGTCAGCTCGCCGGCGATCCTGCCGACCTGACGCAGCGCTTCGTGGCGCAGATCGATGGAGATGCCGTAGGTGGCCGCGGTGACGACGTACGGGGCGGCGCGGCGGGGGTCGACATCGACGAGCGCGGCGAGGGCCGCGCACGCCACCCGGTCCCCATCAGAGGGGATGATCAGACCCAGCTCGGCGATGTCGAAGGCGTCCTCCACCCCCAGTTTGACCAGACTGCGGAGCGCTTCCATCCGCGGACCGTAGGCCGGGTCGGTGGCGAGGATCTCCCTCAGGCGAGCCGGGACCGAGGCCGCTCCCTTGAAGTTCCGCAAGGCTCGCACCACCCTGGCCCGGACCGGCGCCCGGCCGATCTCCAGCGCGGAGAGCAGGGCTCTGACCGCCGCGTCGCCTCGCTCTCCCGAAGCCAGTCCGTCTGCCGCCTCCTGCCGCACCTGGTCATGGTCCAGCGACAGCAGGACCCCGGCCAGGCATCCGGTGGCCCGCGGATCGTTGATCTCCTTCAGCGCGCGGACCGCCAGCAAGCGGCCGATGACATCCTTGTCCTGCTCCGCGATCTCGATCCATTCGTCCAGCGACCGCTCGAAATCGAGGCTCTTCACGATCCACCCCCCCTTGTCGAACCGGACCCTCGAGGGCCGCCCCTCCAGAGGAAACGTGAACTCCTGTGTCTGTTCCTCGACAAAGATGCGCCGCATCTCGCTCACACCGTCCACCACGAACTCCACGTCGACCGGCGTGCGGAAGACCGGCACCAGCCCTCCGGTCTTCTGGGTCTGTTCAACCGTCATCGTGCCGGTCTTCGCCGGCTCGTCGTAGTCGAAGCGCACCTTGAACTGCGGGTATCCCGCAAGAAACACCCACTGCTCGAAGAACCACTCCAGATTGCGGCCGGTCGCGTCGGCCACCGCGATCTGGAAGTCCCGGGTCTCCACCAGACCCATGCGGTGCCGTTCCAGAAAGAGCTGGATCGACTTGAAGAAGGGTTCGTCGCCCAGCACGAAGCGGAGCATGTGCAGGACCGACGCGCCCTTCGAGTAGACGTGGTTGCTCTTGCGGCCGCTTTTCCTGGAGAAGAAGTCGGCCACCATCGGGCACGGTTCGGCCGGCGGATCGGAGCGCATGAACGACTCCTGGCTCCCGAGGACCGCGAGCCGGAAGTCGTCCACCCCGTCGTGATGCTCCCGGTACAGTTCCTCGAAGTAGGTGGCGAACCCCTCGTTGAGCCACAGGTCGGACCAGGTGCGGCAGGTCACGAGATCTCCGAACCACTGGTGCGCCGCCTCGTGCGCCACCAAACCCTGGCTGCTCTCTTCCAGCGCGGCGATGGCGTCGTGCAAGGTGCGGTCGGTCTGCAGGGTGCAACTCACATTCTCCATGCCCCCCACCACGAACTGCGCCACCGCGACCTGGGCGTACCGCGACCAGGGGTATTCGACTCCGGTCCGTGCCGAAAAGAACTCGATCACTTCCGGCGTCATGCCGAACGACCGCCGCGCCTTTTCCTCCCCCACCCCCTCCGCCACGAAGTACTCGATCTGCTTGTTCCGCCAAGTGTCGGAGTAGCGCTCGAACGGGCCGACCGCGAAGGCGATCAGGTAGGTGGAATTCGGCTGCTTCATCACGTGGTGGAAGGTGTGCCAGCCGTCCTCCGCCGGCTCCACCGACACCAGCTCGCCGTTCGAGACGGCGGTCAGGTCCTTCGGGACGGTCAGCAGCGTCTCGAAGGAGGTCCGGTCGTTCGGCGCGTCGTAGATCGGCACCCAGAAGTGATTGTCCTCATCCTGGCCCTGGGTCCAGCACTCGCGCGGCCTGTCCGGATACCCAGGTTCCGGCCGCACGAAGTAGAGGCCCTTCCCGGGAGCGCCGTCGTACGCGATCTCCACCTCCAGCAGGTCGCCGGCCGACGCGGGTGCGTCCAGGTCGATCCGCAGCTCCCGCCCGTCCTGCGAGAACGGCAGCTTGCGGCCCGAGATGGCGGCGAACTGGATGTTCAGCCCCTCGGCGTCGAACACCAGCCGGGTCAGGCCGTCCCGCAGCATCTCGATCCGGTGGGTGACCCGCCCCTCGATCCGCCCCTGCTCGATCTCGAGCCGCGCCTCGATCTTCACATGTTGAAGGTCGTACTGCCGCTCCCGCTCCGCCAGGTCGCCGTAGTCCGGGACCGGCGTTCCTGCGAAACCCTGACCAAAGGCGACAGGCTGAACCAGGAGCAGCAGGAAGAGACGGCAGAGCAGGCGAGCATGGATCATGAGATGTCTCCGGCCGAGGCGAACAGGGATCATACGCGCCGCCCCGGCGAATGGCAGGCATTCGTCAGGCGTGGCATTCTGTAGGGTGGTCTCCATGAAGCAGGAGCGACCCACGGAAGATCCCCTGTTCCGGCAGGACGTGCACGCGGCGCTGGCGGAGATCCCGGAGGGCCTGGATCAGCTCAAGGAAGTCTCCTGGCTGAGAAAGCGCCTCGAACCGGAGCCGGCGCGGGCCGCGGCGGAACTGCTCCAGTTGCGCCGCAGGGCAAAAGCAAGGTTCGATCCCGGGACCCTCGCCTACCTCACCTCCCGGGGTCTCGAACAGGCCACGCCCCAGGCGGTGGCTGACCTGCGGGCGTCCCTGCTGAAGGATCGGATCGGCAGGGCGACGATCCATGACGCCACGTGCGGGATCGGCTCCGACGCGATCGCCCTAGCGCGGGCGGGTCTCGAGGTGAGCTGTTCCGACGCGGATCCGAGAGTGCTGGCCTGTGCCCACGCCAACCTGGAACGGCTCGGGTTTGCGGTCTCCTGCCGCGTGGCCAAGGCGGACACTCTCGAAACTGGCGCCGACTTCCTGCTGATCGACCCTGACCGGCGGCCCGACGGCCACCGGACTCTGGACCCGGAGCGCTGGTCGCCACCCCTCTCGGTCGCGCTTCAACTCGCAAGCCGGCACAGGGGCGCGATGATCAAGCTCCCTCCCTCCTTCCAGCCGGACCGGTCACTCCTCGGCGACATCCCGTCCCTGTTCCGTTGGGTCAGTGTCAACGGGGAACTGGCCGAGGTCGGGCTCTGGACCGGCGCCCTGGTGGAGGAGCCATGCCCGAAAAGAGAGGCGATCGCTCTCCTCGGGCGCCGCGGCAGAGGAGGCGTCGCGCGCCTTCTTGGCGAGGAGCAGCCGGTCGAAGCGCTGGAAGAGGAGGCGGCGCGCCGCATCCGGTACCTTTCGGAGCCGGACGTCGCGGTGATCAACTCCGGGCTGCTGGGAGAGCTCTGTCGTCGGACCGGGACGAGGCCGGTCGCCCCGGGAATCGCCTACCTCGGCGGCGACCGCCCGGCCGATTCCCCCCTGCTATGCTGTTTCAGGGTTCTCGGAACCTCGACCCTCGACCGGAAGAAGGTCAGAGCACTCCTCGCGGAACATGACGTGGGGCCGGTCACGGTCAAGAAACGAGGACATCCCGACTCCTCGGCCGTCCTGGAAAAGCGGCTTCGCGGACCGGGAAAGAAGCACGGCCTGCTCGCGGTCACAAGACTGGAGGAGACTCATCTGGCGTATCTGCTGGAGCGGACATCTTCCCCACCAGCGCCCTGATCTTGACGCCGCCGTGAGAGGTCAGGAACCCCGTCCGGAGCGGCCATCCGGTGGAGAGGGCGAGCCTCCGATCGGCCACGCACAGGGCGGCGCTCCAGCCGGAAGGGAGCGTCGCTCCCAATCGCCCCAGGGTCTGATAGAGCGGTCGCAGCTTCTCCGGAGCCCCCACGCGCCGGCCATGCGGCGGATTGGTGGCGAGGCAACCCACCTCATCCGGAGCGGGCTCACCGCGCAGGACCGGCGCGCGACTCAGTGGCGCGCACTCGAGGTGCAGATCTTCCAGCACTCCCGCCCGCTCGGCATTGCTCCGCGCCGCCTCAAGAGCGCCGGCATCCCGGTCACTGCCGAGCAACGAGACCTTCGACCGGGGAAGAGCGGTCTCGGCCGCCTTGCTCAGGACGCACCCGTAGAGGTCTGAATCAAGCAGCGCCGTCTTCTCGAACGCGAAGGAACGGAGTCTTCCGGGAGCCAGGCGGCGGGCCAGGGTCGCCGCCTCGATGAGCAGGGTGCCGGAGCCCATCATCGGATCGAGCAGCATCGTCCGTCCGTTCCACCCCGCCGCCAGCAGCAGGGCCCGGGCCAGGTCGGAGCGCAGCGGCGCCTTGCCGGTCTGTCCTCGCCAGCCCCGGCGGTGAAGCGGCTCGCCCGAACTGTCCAGCGAGAGCGTCACCATGTCCTGGATCACCCTCACCAGCACCAGCGGCAGTTCGCTGCCCGCGCCGGAGGTCGGCACCGCCTCCGCTCCGGTCCGCTCCTGGATCGCCTTCGCCACCCTCTCTGCGACAGCGCGGGAGTGGTACAGCTTTGATTTCTTGCAGACCGCCCGGACCGCACACTTCTGGCCGCTCTGGAACAGGGTCTCCCACGGCTGTTCCGCGGCGCGCTGGTGAAGCTGCGCCACATGCACGGCGCGGAATTTGCCGAGCCTGACCAGGATCTGGGTGGCCAAGCCGGTGCAGAGGTTGGCCCGGTACAGCACGGAGCGATCACCAACGAAGCGGACGCCGCCCGGCACGATCTCCGACCTCCCGGCCCCGAGCGGCACGAGCTCATTCAGGAGCAGCGGCTCCAACCCCGGCAGGCAGGCGGCGAACAGCGAGAGAGATGCCCGCTCACTGGCCGCGATCTTCTTGCTGGTCTTACGTCCTGAAATGGGAATCCTCCTGACCTGTCGTCGCACCGGATGCGCACGGGGGGAATTTCACCACGAAGGACACGAAGGGACCACAGGCCGCAAACAAAGATCGGTGCCGGGTTCCGGACAATTGCGGCGGTGAAGTCGACCCACGACAGTCCTTCCGATGCCGATGCCGATTCCGACCCCGATGTGGAACGAACCCCTCCCCGATTTCTGCGCGCCCCGCGAAGCATCCAGACGCAAGTAGCACGGCGCGGCCAGAGTACGAGTACGAAAAAGCCCGCGGACGGCTTCTACTCCTGCGCGGGCTTCTCTCCACGTCTTGCCGTCGCCTTCCTCCTGCCGCGCTTCGCCGGGGCCGCCTTCTTCTTCCGGGGTCCGGAACTCTTCTTGCCGGCCACCTTCTTCTCGGCCGGCATGCGGTGGAAGCCGATGGGAGCCAGCCGGCTCTCCGATCCACTCACTTCCACCCGGGCGATGGCGGCGTACGGAACGAACACGTAGCGGGCCGGCCCGCCCACATCGGCGAAGCCATTCCCTTCCTGGACAGAGACGAGAGCCCACTGTTCGGACAGCTCCTCGATCTGATACAGATCGAGCTGGGCCATTCCATCCCCCAGCACGAGGGTCACGCTGTAGGGGTGCGGGCGCGGCGGAACCGGCTTCCCCTCCGCCGGAGGCAACAGGTTCGGAAACTGACTCCGGAAGAAGTCCGCGTCGAAGGGTCCGACCTCGGGGGGTAGCGGCGGCGCCTCCCCGGGAGCCTCCGGGACTTCCCCCGGAGACGCCTTCCCGGCCACGACCTTCTTCTTCCGGGCCGGGGACTGCTTTTTCAGGGCCGGAGCCCGCTTCACGTTCTTTTTGACCATCAGGTCCTCCAACCCCGCGCACGATAGAGCCTCGGAGGCCGCACTTCGAGTTGATGCTGCGCCGGATCTCACTTGCCGCGGCTTTGTCGGCAGCTCTCTGGCACCCGTCAATCGGAATCGCCGTCGCTTCGGCGCAGGCTGTAGTCC
>JAZDLC010000033.1:0-2451 GCA_043802345.1 Planctomycetota bacterium
CCTCGGGCAGGGTCTTCATGGAGGAGGTTCCGGAGGGTTGAACATGGCAAGGGCTCTGCCGGATCTCGAGGGGCGGACCTGCCTGGTGACCGGGGCCAACCGGGGCATTGGCCGGGCCACGGCGCTTGGCCTGGCCCGGGCGGGAGGCTCGGTCATCCTCGGTGACACAAATACGGGCACGGGCACGAAGGAGGACATGTTGGTGACGCGCCTACCCCCTCGAGAGAGATATACCCTGCAACTTGAGGGGTTGTACCGAACCGTGAGCAGGCTATTGTTCTTACGCGCTAGACAGGCGCAGAGCTGCCAACCCGCCACATCGGAGATTTCGCATGACCGGACTTCCCATCGCTTGCGTTGCCTTGTTCACCCTCGCCCTTCTCCCGTCCAATCTCTTCGCTCAGTGCGAGGGCCAGACCGCCCAGTGTGAAGGCCAGAAGGCCACGCAGGGAACAGCGATTCAGATTCCGGTAACCGGGCTGACCGGCAAGAACGCCGACCAACTGACGGCGCTCATGCAGAAGGTGGGTGTCGACCCGAGCCAGTGCGACACGAGCGAGGACGGCGGCCCCTTCGCCATGGGAGAGGGCTCCAAGGATGCGAGCTGCGGCGACGCCTGCCCGATGATGGTCGTGAGCTCGGCCAAGGCGGACGTCGAGAAGGGCCTGTTGTTGCTCACCGTGGCGCCGAAGAAGAGCGTGCGACTCTCGCAGATCGCCATGGCGTTGGAGGATTCGTCCTTCGCCGTGGACGAGAAGAAACTGCGCCTGGTTGGCAGCGTCACGTTGAGCGTAGAGGGTCTGACCTGCGGAGGTTGCGCCGGCAGGGCGACCAAGGCGGTGCAGACGGTGAAGGGTACCAAGGAGATCGACGTCGTTCTCGGGAGCAAGGAGGAGTCGTTCATGAACCTCACGCTCGATGAGGGAGGCGTAAAGTACGCCGACGTCCTGGCGGCGATGGAAACCACCAGCTACTTCATCGGCGACGTCTCCTGGAAGGCGGCCGAGGTGCCGGCTTCGGACTGCTGCTCCGAGAAAGAGAAGACACCCGGCTGCTGCCCCGAAACGGACGGCTAGGACCTCACCCGAGTCTCTCGTGCCCGTGACCGGCTGATCCTTGCCCACGAACGAGTCTGGCTGAGTACGAGTCCGTGTACGGGCTCTTCCCGGTCCGGCGGTCAGACGGTCCGGTCTGGAACGTCAGGGAAGGCCGCTCCATCACCCGCCCTTGAGGTACTTCTCGAGCAGCGCGCGGGTGCTCGGATTGAAGCCGGCGATCGGAGTCTTCCCGTCCTTCCTTGACGCGGCGATCTGGGAGCGGACCTTCTTGCCGAGCACCTTCCCCAGCTCGACTCCCATTTGATCGAAGCTGTTGATGCCCCACAGGAAACCCTGCACCGCCGTCCGGTGCTCGTACAGCGCCAGCAGTTGGCCGGTGGTGTAGGGGTTCAGCACGGGAAGGAGCAGCACGTTCGAGGGGCGATTGCCGGGGAACTGCCGGTGCGGAATCAACTGTTCCGGAATCCCCTCGGCCGCGCACTCGGCGGCGGTCTTGCCCACGGCCAGGGCGTCCGGCTGGGCGAAGAAGTTCGACATCAGCTCATCATGATTCGAGACCGGCTCGCCCCGCAGCTTGAGCGGTTGCTGGCTGCGCATGAACCCGATGAAGTCCGCCGGCACGACCCGTCCCTGATGCAGGAGCTGATAGAACGAGTGCTGTCCGTTGGTGCCCGGCTCGCCGAAGTCGACCTCACCCGCGTCGTATGGCAGGCGCCTGCCCAGGAGGTCCACGCCCTTGCCGTTCGATTCCATGTCGACCTGCTGGATGTGGGGAGCCAGCCTGTGCAGCGCCTGGCAGTACGGCAAGAGAGCCCGGGCGGGATATCCGAGGAAGGTGCTGTTCCAGACCCCGAACAATCCGAGCAACGCCGGGAGGTTCTGCTTCAGGGGCGCCGAGAAGAAGTGGCGGTCCATGCTGCGGGCGCCGGCCAGGAAGCTCTCCAGGGGCGCGTAGCCGTAGTGGAGAGCCAGGGGCAGCAGGCCGACCGCGCTCGAGACTGAGTACCTTCCGCCCACCCAGTCCCAGAAGCCGAACATGTTCTCCGGGTGGATGCCGAACTTCTCGACCCCCTCCCGGTTGGTACTGACCGCGATCATCTGGTGCCACACGGCCTCCTCCCCGAGTTCCTTGACCAGCCAGTTCCGAACCGTCCTGGCGTTCAACATCGTCTCGGCGGTGGTGAAGGTCTTGCTGACGATCACGACCAGCGTCTCGGCCGGGTTCAGATGCTGGAGAGCCCTCGCAACATCCACGGGATCGACATTGGCGAGGAAACGCAGAGTGCGCCCCTTCGCGGCCCGGGAACAGCCGGGATCGGTCCGCAGGCTCTCGGCCACGAATTCCGGTCCCAGGTAGCTGCCGCCGATGCCGATCGCGACCACGTTCACGAGC
>JAZDLC010000034.1:0-9154 GCA_043802345.1 Planctomycetota bacterium
ACCGGCGGATTCCTGCCGCGGCTGGCGCCGGGGGAGGGTCCGATCGTCCATCCGCTCTGCTGTGGAGACGGCCGGCGATTCCGCTTCTCGACCACCATCTGCTACGAGAACTGCTACCCCGGATACGGCGCCCGGTCCGCCCGGCAGGAGGTCGATTTCCTGGTGAATCTGTCCAACGAGGCCTGGTTCAGGGAGTCGGTGGAATTCGACCAAATGGATGCTGCCACTAGGTTTCGGGCGATCGAGGCCCGCCGTTCGGTGGTCCGGGTGACAAACTCGGGAATCTCCGCCGTCTATGATGCCGTGGGGCGCCGCCGAGAGACAATCACCAGCCGTGATGGGCGGGATCGGGCCGTCTCGGGCCATCTCGTGGCTCCCGTACCGATTTTCGACAGCGACTCCCTGTTCGTCCGAACCGGCGATCTTCTGGCCCTGATACTGACCAGTTGCGCTGCGTTGTGGTACCTCCTGGGAGCCTGGCGCGCGGTTCGCCGTTACCGGTCGCGCGGGCCGACGTAATGGGAGAGGTGACAGAGAATAGGGTCTACTCCGTTTTCTTTTTGACCGTTGCGAGCGGCGTCATACAATCCCACGCGATTCCGGCCCCTCGCGCGGTTTCAAAGGCTGAATTCACACATCTCGGGCGGCGGTCGATTGGACCGGCCTTCTTTGGCCCGACACGACAAGAGGAATTGGCATGAGCCCGATCGGAAAAGTCTTCGTCGTCCTGAACCTGCTGTTCTCCTTGGTCATCTTGGGAGTCCTCGGGGGCATCCTGGCCAAGAGCGAGGAATTCAAGGACAAATACGAGGCCAAGACCGTGGAACTGACCACTGCGACCACGAACTGGGAACAGGAGCTGAGCGACAAGGTGGCTCAGATCAACGGCCACAAGAATGAGGAGGCCAGGCAGCAGGAGCAAATCACCGCTCTCGAAGTCACCAACAGGAATCTGACCTCGGACAACGAATCCCTGAAGGTCGACAACCAGCAGGCGCGAGATGACGTCAGCAAGCTGCAGGCTGACTACCAGAAGTTCTCCGCGAGCTTGAACGAGCTGCACGCCCACAACCAGCAGTTGATCACCGAGAACCAGAGCTTGATGAATGAGCGCACCGGCGCGGTCGATGCTCAGCGGTCCGCGGAGGAGGAGAAGGCCCGGGCCGATGCCAGGGTCGCCACACTGACGGCTACTGTGGATCAGCTGAAGGCCCAGATCGACGAGTTGGAGGCTGTGCGGGGTGATTACCAGGCGCAAATCGAGGCGGCCGTCCAGGCCGGATTCGATATCGCCGAGGTTCGGGCCGCGCCGCAGATCGACGGTGTGGTTCAGAACGTAAACCACTCTCTTGGCCTGGTCGTGCTTTCGGTCGGCGGTGATGACGGCGTCGCGCGAGGGACGACCTTCGAGATCTACGACAGCAATACCTACAAGGGCAAGGTTGTGGTGGACGACGTCTACCCCGACAATTGCTCGGCTCGCATCCTCCGTCAGAATGGTCAGATTTCGGTGATGGACAAGGCGACCACGAGGCTCTGAGTCTCGGATATCGGCGAAAACTCGAACGGATGGAGGATTGAGCAGATGGCCAAGCGCCAGGCGATTGACGAGATTGAAGAGGTCGAAGGCGAAGAAGAAGCCGAGGCCGGTGGTGGACTGGAACTTGGACTGGTACTGGCCACGACCCTCGCACTCATCGCGGGACTGGCGGTCGGGTTCAAGGAACTGGGCCTCCACTACGGCATTGGTCCGTTTGCCGGCTAGACTCTTCTGGCCCCTCTTCTGATCGCGGTACGAATCAAGGCGCGCGCCCTGGACCGGCGGTCAGGGCGCGCGCGTGTTGCACGCGGCCGAGAGGAGACTTCCTCCAGCACCAGCCGCCTGCGGATGGAGAGAACCAGCGGTGTCGCGGATCGTGAGCGGGCGCATGTTCCGACCTATTGAATGGCTGATCGGTCGTTTCTCCATCGACATGGGTATCGACCTGGGGACGGCCAATACCCTGGTCTGCGTGCAGGATGAGGGCATCATCCTGTCGGAGCCCCTCCGTGGTGGCGGTCAAGAAGGGGACCAACGAGGTGCTGCTCGATGGGATGGCGGTGGGCCTTCAGGCCAAGGAGATGCTCGGCAAGACGCCGGGCAACATCGTTGCCATCCGGCCGCTGAAGAATGGTGTCATCGCCGACTTCGAGATCACCGAGAAGATGTTGCGCTACTTCATCCGGAAGGTGCACAACCGCAGCTTTCTGGTGCGTCCGCGCCTCGTGATCTCGATCCCCTCCGGGATCACGGCCGTGGAGAAGCGAGCGGTGATCAACTCGGCGGAGCGGGCGGGGGCCCGGGTGGTCTACCTGGTGCTCGAACCGATCGCCGCTGGAATCGGCGCCGGCTTGCCGATCGCCGAGCCGACCGCGAGCATGATCGTCGACATTGGCGGGGGCACGACCGAGGTGGCGGTGATCTCGTTGTTCGGCATCGTGACTTCGGAGTCGGTGCGGGTCGCCGGCGATGAGATGGACGAGGCGATCATCGACTATCTGAAGAAGAACCAGAACCTGCTGGTGGGTGAGCAGACCGCCGAGCTGATCAAGATGCGCGTGGGCTCGGCCTTCCCGCTGCGGGAAGAGAAGAAGATGGACATCGCCGGACGGGACATGCAGCGGAACCTGCCCCGCAGGTCGGTGATCACGTCCGAGGAGGTGAGAGAGGCGCTCGCGGGTCCGGTGCGGCGGATCATCGAGGCGATTCGCCACTGCCTGGAACGGACTCCACCAGAACTCTCGGCAGATCTCGTGCACAACGGGATCACATTGGCTGGTGGAGGGGCTCTGCTGCGCGGGCTGGCCCAGGCCATCGAGGAGGAGATCGAGCTGCCGGTGCGGGTGGCCGAGGATCCTCTCACCTGTGTGGCGCGCGGGACCGGAGAGTTCCTGAACCAGCTCGAGCTCTACTCGAAGGTTCTCGAGACCAGCGACGAAGGGTAAGTGAAGTCCCGTCTACGCGCTGGGCTGGTTGTCATCGGTCTGGCGTTGGTCTCCCTGACGCCCGCGGCTCCCACCCTGATCCGCTGGCCGGAGTTGCTGGCTGTCCAGCTGTACCGGCCGCTGGATGCGCTGGTGGTCTGGCTACGGCGGGACCGGGAGGGTGACGAGCGGGTGGTGATTTCCGGGGAGGAACTCTTGCGGATCCGGCAGGGGATTCGCGATCGGAATGCCCTGCTCACCACCGGCGCGGAGAAGCTGCTGCCAGGCCGCCCCAGAATCGTGGCCCGGGTCGTCGAGATGGATCTGCGCGGAAGGCGACTGCTGATCGACCTCGGAGCCGGGGTCGAGGTTCCTTCCGGTTCGCCGGTGCTGGCCGGTGCTTACGGGATCGGCCGGGTGACCCGGCAGGAGAACGGCATCGCGGTGGTGACCACTCCCTGGACTCCGAACGCCCGGTTCGCTGGAGCCTGCGCGGTCGAGGACGAGCGGCGGATGGTCCGTTTCGTCACCTCCGGCCTTTCGCGGACGGAGTGGTCGGCGGCCGTGGAGAACCCGGAGCGGAAGTCGGCCCTGGTTCCCGGGGCGTCCGTCTTCGTCCCGGACGTGAAAGACCTGGAGCTAGGCTCGATCCCGCTGCTTCCCGCCGACCTGCGGCTCGGACGGCTGGTCGAGGACCAGACTCTTGCGAAGACGGGGCACAAGGCGTTCTGCGTGGTCCCCGAAATCGACCTGATGCTGCTGGACGCGGTGGTCGTTCTCTCTGACGGTCCGATTGGCGCGCGGCCCAGTCTTGGATTCGAGACCACAAAGGTGGGGGCCTTGTGGTGCGGGCTGGCCTCGCCCTGGAGGCATGGTCTGACGATCCTCGGATTCGGGCTTCCGGAGCAGGGCTCGGTGGAGCTGGACGGCCGCTACGCCGGAGCGATCCGGTCGCGGCTGATCGACGTCGCCAGAGTGCGGGGCGTGTTCGATCCGGGGCAGCGATTCCCGGTGCTGGTGGTGGGACAAGAGGGCACCGGAGTGCTTCTTCTGGATTCGGTCAAGACCTGGTCCGACGGGACGCGATTCCGGGTGCTGTCCGGAACCCAGAATGTGGCGGTCGGGGATCTGGTCCTCACCTCCGGCCGGGGCCGCCACGTGCCCAGAGGCCATCTGATCGGCCAGGTCGTGCGGGCCGAGGATGATCTGGTCGAGGTGCGCCGCCATTCAATGCATCAGGACTCGATGCTGGAGGTACTGCGACGCTCCGGTTTTCCCTCCTCCCCGTGGGGGCCGTCCGGGGGTGGCCCGTGATCTTGCTGCCTTTCTTGGTCGCCTCATTGCTGCTGCTCTTTCTCCAGGCCCTGCTGGCGCGGACCTCGCCGCTGGCACCCGACCTGGGCCCGCTGTTGGCGGTCTACCTCGGCTTGTACGCCCGGCGGGAGTGGGTCTCAGGTGGCGTGCTGGTGCTGGGAATCCTGCGGGCCGCGATTGATCTGGAGCCGGTGGGGGCGATCCTGCTGATCCACTTGACCATCGCCCATGCCGTGCTCTTTGTCAGAGGCACGGTGTTTCGAGACCGGGCGGTCACCCAGTGGGTGGTGTCGTTCGCGGCCGGCGCTCTCTACGTGATGCTGCACCTGCTCTTCTCGGTGGTCCTCGATGGAGTCGGAGCCGAGGGCTCTGGCGGCCTCTTCCGGGTTGTCATGTCAACTCTCGTGGCGACGCTGGTCGCGCCCGGCGTGATCGGACTGCTGAGGGTCTGTCGGGTGGGACCCTGATCGAATTCTCGCTTCTGGGAAATCACCGCCATCTGTAGAACGGAAGGGAGTGTGTCTTGGCGGACTCGAGGTGACGGACTGCGATGATCCTGAAGCGGTTGCATGTGCTGGGCTGGATCTTCGCCATTCTGATGAGCCTGGTGGAGGCGCAGTTGGTGCACCTTCAGTTCGGCACGCGGGAGTTCTGGGAGAGCGAGGCGCGAGCCAGCCGGATTGGCGGGCAGCCAGTGCCGTTTCAGCGGGGCGGAATCTACGACCGGTATGGCCGGCCGCTGGCTGAAGGGGAGACGGTCAACCGGCTGATCATGACCTACCAGCAGTTTCGCAAGGAGACGGTCATCGGCCAGTTGATCGGTGGCGGTCGGTTGCTCGCCGACATCTCCGGCAGGCCGGCGCCGCGTGTTCGGGATGTGCTCGAACGTCCCACTGCCTGGATCCGTCTCGTCCTGGGGGCCGAAGCCTCGGAGTTGTCTGCCCTCACGGACCGCGAGGCTGCCGACTACGGGTTCTACGCGCGCAACCTGCTTGCGATGGATGAGGCCCCTTTCCGATCCCTGATGGAGGAGTCGGAGGAGCGGGGGATGTCGTATCTCGAGCTTGTTCCGGGCTGCCTGGAGAAGGTGTACGTGGGAGTCGAGGAGCAGGCGAGCGCACTCCGAGATCTGGCGGCGAGCGTCGACCTGGAGCATGCCGAGTTCATCGACCTCCTGGACCGGGCGATCCAGGAGGTCCGGGACGCGGCCCAGCGCACGATCGAGCGGTTCGCGGTTGCGCCCACGCCGAGTCAGAGAGCGGCCATTTTCAAGGACCACGAGAGCCGGCCCCGAGTTCTGTCCGGAGCGGTCTCATACCAGACGGTCTTCCTGGTCAATCTGGTCCCGGAGAGATTCGTCGGCTGCGAGGTCGTGGATGTGACCCGGAGATCGTACCCGGAGCGGGCGCAGGACATCTCACCCGCCCTCATCGGGTGGGTGGGATTTCCGACGGATGAGATGCTGGGTCTGGCGGAGGATGATTCACAGCGCTACCAGGAGTTGCGCAGCAGGCCGCCCGAGGAAATCGATGGCGAGACCGCCGAACACATCGACTGGCTGAGGCAACAGATTCGGCACTACGACTACCGGGCGGACGAGGAGCAGGGGAGGGCGGGTCTGGAGGCGCTGCTGGAGCCGGTGCTGCGGGGCAAGCGGGGATGGCGCATCGTGGAGCGGGACAGTGCGAAGCAGGACACGCGGCTGCTGGAGATGACCCCGCCGCAGAACGGCCAGGACGTGCGTCTCACCCTGGATCTGGACCTGCAGCGGGCATGCGAGCGGGTGCTCGCGAAGAACGGTCAGAACGGAGCCATCGTGCTGCTCGATCCGCGGGACGGGGCGATCCGGGCCATGGCCACCTGGCCGAACCCGACCCGCCAGCAGATCAGGAAGGACTACGCGGATCTGCTCAAGGATCCGGATTGGCCGCTCCATCAGCGCGCGTATCGCCCGCCGGGCAACGCCCCTCCTCCCGGATCGGTCTTCAAGGTGGTCGCCACGGCCGCAGCGCTGGAGGCGGGAGTCATCACCCCCGCAACGACCTTCAACTGCCAGCACTACTACCAGGTCGGGCAGACCCCCCTGAAATGCATGGGTAGCCATGGCGAGATCGACCTGGTGACCGCGCTGAAGAAGTCATGCAACATCTACTTCTACGAGTTGAGCCGTCATCTTCCGTTGAAGCTGGTGCTGGGCATGGCGCAGAGGTTCGGACTGGGTCAGGCCTCCGGCTTCGGTGACGCCGAGCGGCTGGGACTGCCCGCGCCGGCGCGGTCGATCGGTGAGTTGGATTGCCCCTTCCAGACCGGGAGCGGCGTGACCTTCGGCATGCGCACGCTGATCGGTCATGGCGCCATCGATGACGTGACGCCACTGCAGATCGCGACCATGATGGCGCCGTTCGCCAACGGAGGGATGCGCGTGCGCCCCTTCCTGATCGACGCCATCGGCGGCCGCAGGGCGCCCCGAGACGCGCCGGTCTCGATCGGGCTCAAGGCCGACACGGTGGCCACCGTGCGCAAAGGGATGATCGCCGCCACCGAGGAGGACGGAACCGCGCAGCCGCGGGGAGGGTATGACCTTCGCCCCTTCCGGGTGGCCGCCAAGACCGGAACGTCGCAGGATGCCAGTCGCGTCGATCACGCCTGGATCGCGGGGTTCTTCCCGTACGACCAGCCCGAATTCTCCTTTGCGGTCTTCCTGGAACATGTGGGGAAGGGAGGCGGCGCTGCCGGCACCCCGGTGCTGGGAGAGCTCCTCTCGCAGCCGGAGTTGAAGCGATGACCCCGGTCCAGGAGTACGGGCAGAGGAAACGATCCTCCCGGGCGCTCGAGGAGTTCGACTGGCACCTGCTGGGCGTTGCCCTCGTTCTGACGTTGATCGGACTGACCTTCGTCTGGTCCACCACTCACACTCCCACCGATGGTGCGGGGCTTGTGCCGCGCCAACTGCTGTACGTCGGGGCGGTGCTCCCCCTGGTGGCGGTCATCGTGCGGTTTCCGTATCCGATCATGGCCAAGTTGGCGGCCCCGGCCTACCTGTTCATCATCGTGCTCTTGCTGTTTCTGCTGGTGGTCAGCACCGACAACGTGCGCGGCACCAGGAGCTGGATCCGGTTGCCCATGGGCTTTTCGCTGCAACCGTCGGAGTTCGCCAAGGTCGCCGTGGTGCTGATCGTGGCTACCTATTTGCGCTTTCGGCCGAAGCCGAGTGGTCTCCGAGATCTGGTGGGCCCGTTCGCCCTGACCCTGTTTCCGATGCTGCTGGTGGCGCGTCAGCCCGACCTGGGTTCCGCGCTGATCATGTTGCCGGTGTTGTTCGCGATGCTCTTCTGCTGGGGCACTCCGAAGAGACTGTTGTTCACGATCTTCGGCTGCGGCCTGCTGCTCGCGGTGGCGATCTACTTCTCGCCCTTCCTCCGTGACTACCAGCGCTCCCGGATCAACGCCTTCTTCGAATCGATTCCAGAGCAGACCGATCTCGCCAAGAGACTGAGAGCGGAGGGGAACCATCCAGAGGCGGTGCGGGCGGAGCGTCGTCTCCGGGCGATGAAACAGGGGAGCAACTTCCAGGTGTACCACGCCATGATTTCGATCGGGTCCGGGGGACCGTTCGGCAAGGGAATCGGGCGCGGACCTCACAATCGTCTGGACTACCTCCCGGAGCGGCACAACGATTTCATCTTCGCGGTGGTCGGGGAGGAATGGGGCTTCGTCGGCTCCAGCATCATCCTGGGACTCTTCTTCCTGCTGGTGGTGATCATCCTGGGCATTGCACGCCGAACCCGGGATGCGTTCGGCCGGCTGATCTGTGTCGGCATCGCCACGCTTTTCGGCTTCCAGGTCTTCCTGAACACCGGCGTGGCCACCGGACTGCTGCCGGTCACGGGGGTGACCCTGCCGTTCATGTCGTCCGGAGGCTCTTCCATGCTCAGCAGCTACATCGCCCTGGCGCTGGTGCTGAATGTCGGAGCCCACCGGATCACGGTGCTGGCGGGCGAATCGTTCGAGCAGACGGTGTACGGCGAGTCGGCTCCGTTTGACCGGAACCGCAGGCGCAGTTCTTAGGGTTATCGGGAAGCGAACTTCCCTGGATCGTCGGTATTGAGTCGGGCCGGGAAGTGGCTAGACTCCTGCCTTCCTGTTCTTGCTGGAGCGGCCCGAGCTCCAGGGTCTTATTTGTAGGTCATTTTCATGAGTTATATCGCTCTCGGAATGGTGGAGACGCGCGGTCTGGTGGGCGCAGTGGAAGCCGCCGATGCCATGGTGAAGGCGGCCAGGGTTCGCCTGATCGGCAAGGAGAAAGTGGGCGGCGGTTACACCACCGTCATGGTCCGGGGTGAGGTAGGTGCCGTGAAGGCGGCGACCGACGCGGGCGCTGCCGCCGCGCGCAGGGTCGGTGAGTTGATCTCGGTCCATGTGATTCCCAGGCCCCATAGCGAGGTGGAGCAGATCCTGCCCGCCTTCGATCCGGTCGAACCGACCGATATGACCGCCGGCACCGACGACTGAGTCAGGCGAGACGATGACAGCCATCGCTGACAACGATCTGGCCTCGATCCAGGAGGGACGGAACTGCCTGCGCAGGGCCCGGGACGCCTGGCAGAAGTACCGTCATTTCAATCAGGCCCAGGTCGACCGCATCACGCTGGCCATGGTGGAGGCTGGAGCGCGGCAGGCGGAAAGCCTCGGCCGGATGGCGGTGGATGAGACCGGCATCGGCGTGGTTCAGTCGAAGCGGGACAAGAATCTCTTCGCCACCCTGGACCTGTGGGAGGACATCAAGGACCTTCAGACGGTCGGGGTGGTGCACCGCGACGAGGCGAAGCGGTTCTATCGGATCGCGGAACCTTACGGCGTGATCCTGGCCATCGTG
>JAZDLC010000035.1:0-15154 GCA_043802345.1 Planctomycetota bacterium
CCGCTGATTGGCGACCTCAACCTGGGCGACGCGCTGGCGCTGTTGAACGCGCAGCTTGACGACGTGAAGGAGGACTTGCCAGAACTGCGTTTGTCGGAATCATTACGTTCTGGTATGTCGGGCGAAGCGCTAGGCCGCGCCTTCTCGGACGTGCTGGCGCAGATTCAGGGTGTGCGGGCCGCGCATGATAGCGGGCTGGTGCGGGCGCGCCTGCTGTCGGTGCTGGGGCATGTCTATTCCAGTCTGGGCGAGTATGAGAGGGCCGGGAACCTCCTGGAGGAGGGAGTCGCGATCGCGCGGGGGTTCGGGGAAGAGGGTGGCGAGCTGCTCTCGGAGGCGCTGCGGGCGCTGGCCTGGACCTACCGGTGCAGGGGGCGGGCGGCCGAGGCGATTCCGCTCTGCCAGGAGGCGCTCGAGCTGGATGTGCGGCGCCACGGCGGCGAGCACGTCAAGGTGGCGACCAGTCTGAACCACCTCGCGACCATGCAGCGGGACGCGGGACTGCTCGCCGAGGCGCGGGCGAACTACGGGCGCGCGCTCGCCATGCGAGAGAAGCTGCTGGGAGCGGACCACCAGGACTTCGCCTTCACGCTCTATCACTACGCCTCCCTGCTGCGGACGATCGGGGAGTTTGAGCAGGCGCGCGACGCCTACGAACGTGCGGCGACCATCTTCGAGAGCACCCTGGGCCCGGAGCATCTCGCGTTCGCCTGGTGCCAGAGCGACCTGAGCAAGACGCTTTCGCTGTTGGGAGAGGTGGAGGCGTCGTTCCGGGCGGCCTCGCGTGCGCTCGAGATTCGGGAGCGGGTGCTGCCGGAGGGGCATCCCGACTTTGCCGACGCCTACCTGAATCTGGGTTCCCTGAGCTGGAAGAAGCGCGACTTCCCGGAGGCCGTGAGGATGTTCGAGCTGGCCCTGGGCATCCAGACCGAGTCCCTAGGAAGGGCGCATCCGGACACGATTCGCACGCTGGCCAGGATCGGTGTGGCGTACGGGAACCTGGGGAAGTCCGAGGAGGCGGAGTCGTGTCTTCAGGAGGCGACCGACCTGACCGCGGAGTCGGGAGAAGTGGCTGACATTCAGTTCGCGGCCGACCTGCAGCAACTGGGGAACCTGCAAGCGCGCCGTGGTGCGACGGACCTGGCGAAGGAGACCCTGCGGCGGGCGCTGGAGGCCGCGGCAGCCCTGCCGGAGCGCGTGCTCAGCCGGGAGACGTCGATCCGGTTCTCCCTGGCGTCGCTGCTGGACGACGAGTCGGAGTGGCTGGAGGCCCTGGAGTTCTTCGAGCAGGTCCTGGCGGACCGGCGGGCGCACCCCGAATGGACCTATCCCGACCTGAACCGGGCCAGGTTCAGATGCGCGGAACTGATGCTAGCACTGGACCGTCTGGAAGATGCGGAGGCGCTCCTGCTGGAACTCATGGGAGAGGTGAGCGCGATTGAGGGCTTCTCCGGGGTCGAGCTGCACGGATCGCTCTGGATGTTGGCCCAGTGCTACCTGCTCCAGGGTCGGAAGGAGCAGGCCGCGGACTACTTTGATCGTTCCTTGAGCGCGTCGCGCTCGAGGAGCGGTCCGGAGGCGTGCGGTCATCTGTTCCTGGAGGCGCAGAGGGCCGCGATTCTCGGCGATGAGGCGGAGGCTGTCCGGCTGTTCGATCAGTCGGTGGAAGCCGGGCTCGACCTGGAACGTGCCGTCGACATTCTCGGGAAGGACCCCATGAGGGACTGGCCGGTCATGCGCGCGCTGCGCGAGCGGCTCGAGCGGCTCGCGCAGCAGTCTTCCGGCTGAGACTCCGATAGGCTTACAGGGTCTCGAAGAGGAATTCCGGCGGGGGCCTCATCGTGAACCAGCAGTAGGGGTCGAGATCGCGCGCCTTCTTCAGGTTTGCGGTCGCCTCCTTCTCCTTGCCCTGCATCTTCTGGACCTGGCCGAGGATGAACTGGGCGTATGCCTGGAGACTGAGCGGTGGGGCCGGTTCGAGCGCCAGATATCGCTCGATGATCTTCTCGGCCGGCTCGAGTTTCTTGTCGAAGGCGAGGAAGAGCGCGACATCGAGGAGAACCTGTCCGCGTGTGGGATCGAGTTCGAGCGTCCTGTCCACGCTCGCGATCGCCTTCTCGGCGTCGCCGGCGCGAGCGTACTGCTTCGCGAGGTTCTCGTGGACGCGTGGGTCGCTTTCGAGTTTCTCCGCGAAGCCCTTCCAGAGATCGACCATGCCTTCCTGGTTCTCCTCGGAGAACTCGCAGCGCGCCTCGGCCCCGAAGACCGGGGAGTGCTTTTCGAGATACTCGACATCCTGCTCCGCCTTGCTCCGGTCGCCTCCGAGATCGGGCGGGTTGTTGCCGTAGCAGGACACGAGGAGGAGTCTCGCCTCGTCGCAATCGGGATCGACCTCGAGGGCCCTCTCCAGGGCAAGGATCGCCTTCTCCATCTGTGGCGCCATCTCGTCCGTCTTCTGCGCGTGCCCCTTGAGGATGGTGTTGTACACCGCGACGAAGCCGGCGAAGCAGAGGTAGCGGACGTTCTCCGGGTTCTTCTCGAGGGCCTTCTCGATCGCCACCTGGGCGGTGTCCATCTCCTGGGTCTGGCCGGCCCGGTAGAACTCGGTCCGGGCCAGTTCGAACCAGGCGGTGCTGTTGTCCGGGTTGGCGGACAGCTCTTCCTCGAGCGCCTTCTTGGCCTCGTCGATGTGGCCGCTCATTCTGAGCTGAAACGCCTGCTGGGTCGGGTCGGCCGGGTCCTTGGCGTCGGCCTGCTGTCCTGCGCGGGCTAGCGGGATGCTCATTCCTGCCAGCAGCATCACGGTCACTGTCGCGCCGGCGATCTTGTTCTTCATATTCTCCTCGCCTTGTGAGGTTGGTTCGAGTTCAGGACGAGGAATCGCAACCGGAGTGCCAATCGAAGAGGCGCTTGGAGCGGTCTGACCGATAGTTCCGCCGTATGGCCTGTTCTGTGGCTTCTGAGAGGTTTCTGGCGATTGTGGCGGCTGCCGCTCTCCGCGCATCTGGGTTGGCGGAATGTACACCTGGAGGCCAGACCGTGTACACCAGATGTAAGGTCCCTGCGGGATGGGGCTTGTTCGCGTCCGGGGAATCGTGGGAGAAGGCCGGGCTAGAAGTGCCGGACCCGGCGGCCTTGATCATGATGCGCCGCGTGTTCGTACCAGCCGGGGGGGCGGGGCAGCTCGTCGACCAGGACGAAGCGCATGCTCCTTGGAGTCGGCAGCGGGCCGGTACCGTCGAATCGCAGCAGCAGCTCCTGGACGGTCCCGGATTCCCTCTCGGCCTGGAAGCGGATCTCGAGGGGGAGGAGGGGGTCGTCCTCCCGCCGCTTCCCGAGGATCGAGATGCGGTCATCTAGGTCCTTCTCGCCGTCGGAGAACTCCAGGTCGTAGTGGGCCTGCATTCTCTCCAGCACGCTGGTGATCTGCAGGAATGGAAGCTGGACTTCCTGCCCGCGCATCCATTCGTCCAGGAGACGGGAGTCTTCGCTGACGAGGACCGGTAGGGGAGGCCAGGCTGGAATCAACCATGTGACCCGGCCATCGCATCCGGCCCAGATCGTGCCGCCGGTCATGCCGGGAAGCTCGATCACGAATTTCTCGCCGCCATGGACGAAGAGGGATGCCTCGAGCTGAGGGGGGCCGGGGAGGCTGCGTTCGATGACCACGTCGTAGAGCCGGTCGGCGGCGACCTGGGCGGCTTTCAGCGCCTTCTCCACGGCGGCTCGGGCGGTGGGTGCGGACGCGTCGAGCAGCAGCCACAGGACTCCCGTCGTGAGCAGGATCGCCGCCGCCAGGGAGGCGATCCGATGCGATCTGAGCAGCCGCAGGGGCGGTTTTTCGATGCGCGCCAGAGCGCTTTTGATCCGCGCCTCTCGCCGTTCCTCATCCGCGTGGTGGAGCCTCTGCAGGAGGCCGTCCAGGAACAGGTGATCTCCCGCCTCTTCTGGATCACAATTGGAGAGGTCGGCGGCCTCAGGTTCGTCATCCAGGTGATCGAAGATCGAGGGGGTGTCGCCGCTCACGGATTCCCCTCCAGGGTGAGTTTCGCTTCGAGGCAGGCCAGCAGGCGTTGCCGGCCCCGCTGGAGCAGCTTCTTGGCGTTCTCAACGCTGGTCTCGAGCCGTTTTGCCAGGCGGTTTCCCCGGACATCCTCCAGGTAGCGAAGTTCTACCGCGTGGCGGAACTTCTCCGGAAGCGCGCGCAGGCACTCGCGCAGGCCGGATAGCTTCTCGTCGAGCGTGTCGCCCGGCCGCCGGTGGAGCTGTTCGCAGCGTTCATCCACGCGGTCGAGGGCGGCTTCGTCAAGGAGGAGCGGCCCCCGGGCGCGCTTGCGGCGCTCCGCGAGGATCAGATTCCGGGCAATGCCCCGCAGCCAGCGGCCGAATGACCGCTCCTGGTCGAAGCGCTCCATGTTCTTCCAGGCGACCACGATCGTCTCCTGAAACAGCTCGTCCGCCAGTTGGGGGGAGCGCACCGAGCAGTTCAGAAACACGCTGAGCATGTCAGCGTGCTCCCGCACCAGGATCTCGAACAGGGACCTCGGGTTCATCGGTTCAGTGCGGCTCCCGCACTTATCTTGCTGACGAAACCCGGGGAAGGGACAGAAATCTGGTCAGGACTTCTTGGCTTTCCGCTTGGTGGTCGGCTTTTCGCTCGTCGTCTTCGCGACCTTCCTTACAGGCGTCGGCTTCGTTCGCAGCAGGTCGATGGCCAGGATTCCGTCGCGGAGGGTTGCCCGGGTCTTTGTCCGGTCGACCTCGGATGGAATGGAAACTTCACGGAAGATGTGGTCTGTCTTGTACTCGCTGACAACCAGCTGCTCGCCGGTCCTCTTCACGACTCGCTTCGCCTCGACCGCCAGTCGTTCGTTTCCCACGCGGATGTCGATCTCGCCGGCCAACACCCCGGGGAGCGCCAATTCCACACGCCAGCCGGTCTTCGTCTGGAGCAGCTCCATGGTCGGGCGGATGACCAGCTCTGCCTCTGCTCGGAGCCAGTCGGATGTCTGCTTCTCTATCGGACCAGAGGCGCTGGAGAGCTCGTAGGCTCGCTGCATCACCTGGTGCCTGATTTTCTGGTTTGCTTCCAGGATCGGTTCGTTGCTCTGAAGGTGCGTAATCTTGGGGTTTCTGCGCGTCGCCATGGCTGTCTCCACCTTGCTAAGGAAGAAGGCGTTGCGGAAGCCCACCTTTCTAGCAGTGCCACCGAGTGCCGCAAGAGACAGCGGGAGAATTTCGCGAATCCTGAAAACTCGTTGCGGCACGCAGCTTCAGGATTGGGATTGCCACCAGGTGAAGATGGTCTGGCTGACGTGGGCGGTACCTGCTGGGCGGAGGTGTTCGTCGTAGTCCCAGTAAAGGGGTGTTCCCTGGTCCTCGGCGGAGCGCATCGAGGGGGTGAGGTCCAGGAACGGGATCTTCAGATGGGCACAGGTGCGGAGAAGTGCCGCCGCGTGCTGCTGGAAGCGCTCGCCTTTCAGGGACGGCACGTTCAGCGTCACGCTGTATTCGCTCTGGAATGGTCCGTACCGGTCCGACACCTGTCCCCTGGAAGGGAGGTAGATCAGGAAGAGCCGGGCCTCGTTCGCGGAGAGGAACTTCTGAAGCGCTGCCAGGTGTTCGCCCGGATCGCACGGCTTCACCAGATGCTCCCGATAGATCAGGTCCTCGTTGACCACGTGCGGGTTGAATCGGCCCGCTCGCATGGCGCTCGCGATCGGTTCCGAAACAAAGGGGGCGAACCGCTCGACCCATTCCGGGCGCGACCAGGGATTGCCCGGATCGGGAACGGCTCCCAGGAACGGAAACGGAGCTCCCCGCCACCTCTTCGGGACTGTCTTCCCGTGCAGCAGTCGGCCGACGACGGCCACCGCGCGGGGAACAATCGGAGAGCTGAACTCGGGCCTCGGGCCGCCCTCGAGCCAGGACCGATCGAAGGGCCGGCCCGGGAGGTCGTTGGCGTACAACAAAAGCAGCAGATGCCGCGGGCGAAACAGCGGAACTCCATCCCGCATCAGCCGGAAGTAGTCGTGCAGGTCGGCCGCCGCCACGCCCAGATTCATGACCTCGAGCCCGAGGCCCGCCGCCGCCGCCTTCCGCTCGAAGCTCCTGGGCAGGGTCTGGTCCTCCGGAACCGCGAGGCCCTCCACGAAGCTGTCCCCGACGAACATCACCCGGGTGCGGCCGGGATCGGGCCGGA
Organism: Planctomycetota bacterium; assembly: GCA_043802345.1. Taxonomy (GTDB): domain Bacteria; phylum Planctomycetota; class B15-G4; order B15-G4; family JADJEK01; genus JAZDLC01. Next base: position 6,203 of record JAZDLC010000035.1, read on the forward strand.
CGGACCAGGTCCGATCGCGGAAGCCGTACAGGTTGAGGCGCTGCACCGACTCGATTCCGTCCGGATCGGAGGCCCAGACGAACGACCGATTCGCGATCTGGACCCCCTCCTTCAGCTCCTCTGTCACCACGACCGTGGAGTACAGAATCCGGTTGAAGTGAGTTGCTTCGGGAAGGGGGAAAACCCAGCGCAGCAGCAGTTCCTGCACCAGCAAGAGACCGGCCGTCACCAGAAATCCGTACCAAAGCCGTCGCCTTCTTGTCGGCATGGACCGGAACGTAGCTCGCATCCGCCGCCCGTTCCAGAGCGGAAGGGGCATCGGGGAGGCGACATTCCCGCGTAGAGTAAGCCCCATGGATTTGCGCTTGCTCCTGTTGCTCTTCGCCCTGCTTCCCGCCTGCGGCAAGGCGCCGCCTCTTCCTCCTCCCACCCACCCGGTGGTGCTGATCGGAGTGGACGGCCTGGAATGGTCCGTAATGCGACCCCTGCTCGAGTCGGGCCGGCTGCCAAACCTGGCGCGGCTGGCGGAGCGCGGCGTGGCCGGAAAACTGCAAACTCTGCGCCCGACCCTGTCGCCCGCCATCTGGACCTCCGTCGTCACCGGAGTGCGCCCGGAGCGGCACGGCATCAGGAGTTTCATCACCGAGAAAGGGGTGCCGCTCAACTCCTCGGCCCGAGCCGGGCGTGCCCTCTGGAACATTGCCTCCATGTTCGGCAGGAAGACCCTCTCGGTCGGCTGGTGGATGACCTGGCCCGCCGAGGAGATCGACGGCTGGATGGTGGCGCCGTACTCGTCCGCGGGTCAGACCGACATGAACTGGAAGGGGAATCTGCGCCGCGACCTGCCAGACCAGACCTGGCCGAGAGATCTGATCAACGAAGTGTATCCGTTCGTGGAACGGCTCCTGGAAGCGCGGAGCTTCCGCGAAATCGACCAGCCGTTCTTTGGTGACGTCGACCTTTCTCTCCTGGACGAGCAGGAGCGCCGGCTCGTGGCCGAGACCCGTTGGAGCGTCTCCGCCGACGCCGCCTTCGCCGGCATCACCCGCCATCTGCTGGAGAAACCGGAAGTGAAGCCGGACCTGACCCTGGTCTACCTCGGCGGTCCGGACGTAGCCAGCCACCGATTCTGGAGATACCAGAACCCCGACCTGTTTCACTACCCGATCGATGGCCGCGCGATCGCCGCTCTCTCCGAGATCATCCACCGCTTCTATGAAGCGGCTGACCGCATGGTGGGGCAGATCCTCGCTGCGGCGCCACAGGACGCCAACGTGATCGTCTGTTCCGATCACGGCTTCACGGCCTATGCCACCGACGCGCGCGACCCCACTGGCGTTTCCGCCCACCATCTTGACGGGCCGCCGGGAGTCATCTTCCTGGCCGGACCCGACATCCGCGCCGGCGGCGTCCAGGACCTCGTTCTCGGGCGAGTCCTCGAGATCGCGCCCCTGGTCCTCTACCTGCTCGAAATCCCGCTGGCGAGGGATCTGGATATTCCGGATGGCGGCAGCCTGCTGCGCCAGACCGTGCGCGAGGGAGTACTGGCCGGGCGCCCGCCGCGCCCGGAGGTGGCGACCCACAACACCGGATTCCGGCCGCCGGTCGCTCCAAGCACAGTCTCAGAAACCATGAACGACGACATCCTGGAGTGGATGCGCCAGCTCGGCTACACGGCCGCAAAGACCCACGGAGACCCCCCGAAGTAGCCAGTCCCTGGACAGACCCCCGCCCGGGGTGCGAGTATGGAGCCGGCCTACCAGGAGTGAACCCGCCAGGAAAGCAGGGCGAGGAGGTGTGTGTGAGTATCCCCAGGATCGTGGTTTCGTGCCTCATTGCAGGCCTCACCGCCGTGCCCGCCCTCTTCGCGGAGGTCGACACGGTGGACGGCCAGTTCCAGCTGGGGAGGCTCGGCGAGTCGCTCCGCGGAATCGGTGACGTCAATGGCGACGGCCTGGTCGATTTCGCCGCCGGCGCTCCAGGACACGCCGACTTCACCGGGATGGTCCGCGTGATCTCCGGAGAGAACTTCGACACCCTGTACATCGTGTACGGCGAGTTCCCGGGCGACCGGTTCGGGGCGTGCGTGGCCGGGGTCGGCGACATCAATCTCGACCTGGTCCCCGACTTCGCGGTGGGCGCTCCCACCAGCGACGTGAACGGCGCGAACTCAGGCAAGGTCTACCTCTTCGGCGGGCTCGACGGTGCGCTGATCGACACCCTCAACGGCCCGATCAACGGGGCGCGCTTCGGCTCCTCCTTGGCCGGCCTGACCGATCTCGACATCGACTTCCGCTCCGATTTCGCGGTCGGCGCGCCCGAAGGCGGCTTCAGCCTTCCCGGCCAACCGGGCATGTCCGCCAACGGCGCGGTCTTCGTCTTCTCCGGCGCCACGCGCACTCCGATCTACTCCTTCTTCGGACAGGAGTCCGGGGATCGGCTGGGCTGGTCGCTGTCGCGCATCAACGATCAGAACGGCGACTTCATCAACGACCTGCTGGTCGGCGCCCCGCGCGCGGACGCAACTCTATCCGGCACCACCTACGTGGACAGCGGCAAGGTCTATCTTCTCTCCGGCCTGCCGGCACCAGACGGATCTCCGGACGGAGGTCCGCTGCTCCAGGTCCTCTCCAACCCGGACCACGTGAAGTCGTATTCGTATTTCGGCTGGTCCGTGTCCAGGATCACGGACGTGGACATGGAATCGGGCCCGGGGGAGGACGACCTGATCGACGACGTGCTGGTGGGCGCTCCTGGAGCGGGGGTCGACTCCAGGGGGCGCGCCTACCTGTTCCACTCCGACCGGGAGTTCACCTTCACCGGCGCGAACACCTACGACCCGGAGGGCGCGCCGTTCGTGGAGCCGACCGGTCCGGCGACCCTGGCCGGCGATGGCTACTCGGAGCAGTTCGGTAGCTCGATCACCATGGTGGGCAACCTGGTGGGATCGAAGCATCCGACCCCGGTGCGCTACCCGGACCGTTCCCAGACCTTCGCCGAGCTCGCCGTGGGCGACCCGGAAGCATACAACCCGGCCATCCCGATCGATGGCTCCGAGGCCGGCAAGGTCTGGGTGTTCGACGGCTGGGAGCTCTCCCAGAAGCGCCACCTCCAGGGAGGGGATGAGCTGCTCGCCTTCGACGGTCCGCAGGCAGGGAGTCAGCTCGGGTTCGAGGTGAGCGGCTCAGGCCACCCCGCCAACTATGGCATGGCCCGGCTCCTCATCGGCGCGCCGGAACACGACTTCAATCTGCCGACGTCCCTGGCCAACGCGGGGCAGATCACCATCTACACCTCCGAAGAGGGATCGATCCTGCATTTTGGCGTGCCGTGCGATCCGTCCGGAGGTGTGTACGCCCCGGCATGGTTGCACGTGACCGGCACGCCCGGAATCAGGGGACAGATGCAGATCCAGGTTTCCCACGAACTTCCGGGCGCAACGTACTGGCTGTTCGTGGGCCAGCGGCAGACCGGGCTCCCGATGGCGGCCTTCGGCGGTCCGAGCGCATGCACTCTGTACGTGGATCCCCTCGCCCTGTTCCTGGTCGGACCGTTCCAACTCGACGGCGAAGGCGTCGGCACCATCGACGTCAAGCGGTACAAGCCGGTGAACCTGGTGCTTCAGGCCGGTGTGGCGATTCCGGCCGGAGTTTGCTCGCTGTCTTGCACCAACGGGGTCGAGATCGCCGTCCACTAGCCGCGGCGAGAGGCGCCGATCCCCGGGAATGTCCATGAATCGTCCCACAATCGCGCAAGCGGACCGCTATCCTCGCTGCGCCCGGAGGGCGTCGCCGGATCTGTTCTGAGGTCGAGAGAGTGGAAGAAAGCTGATGAGACATTCCGACGGATGCGATGCCCCGAGGAAGGGCCGGACGCTGCTGCTGTTCCTGGTGCTCCTCCTCCTGCCGTGGTCCGAGCGGCCCGCGCTGGCCCAGGAAGTCGCGCTGCCCGAGGGGAAGCCCTCGGTGATCATCAAGGGCAGCCACATGCGCATGATCTTCGAACGCGATGTGCGCCGGGTGGCCGTGGGGGACGAGAAGGTGATGGGCCACGAGCCGCTCTCGAATCGGGAACTGCTCCTGCTCGGCAAGGAGGTGGGGCGGACCAGTCTGATCGTCTGGTTCGACGACGGAACCCTCCAGCATCTCGTGTTCAGCATCGAGCGGGATCTGGAAACCCTGCGGTCGGCCCTGCGAGACATCTATCCGGCGATCGTTGCCGAGATCGCCCCGGATCGGGACGCGGTCGTGCTGAGGGGCGTGGTGCCGAACAAGTCGTATTCCATCGCGGCCGAGGCCGCGGCCCGGGCGTACGTCACCGCCGAAGAAAGGAACCGATCCGGCGACGTGAATCCGCTGGTTGCGTCGGAGTCGGCAGAGGATGAGAAGCGTCAGCCCCGGGCCCCCGTGGCGGAGCTGGCCGCCGGCGCGGTCATCAACCTGATCCGGGTCGAGCACCTCCCGCCGGCCCTGGAGGAGCAGATTCTCGACATCATCTCCGGTCTGGGAGGGGAGCGCGTTCAGATCAAGCGGGTCGTCCGCGGGGATCTTCCCGTGGACGAGACGGACGTCTTCGTCATGAGTGGCGTGGTCAGGAACCAGATCGACCTGATCCGGGTCCTGAGCGCCGCCGCGCGGGTGATGTTCGGCGACGAGGAAGTCGCTGACCAGATCAAGGTGATCGCGGACGAAAGCGGGGCGCAGATCGCGGTGGAGGAGAGCGGTATGTCCTCGACCCAGGGGGCGGTGGACGACCTCCTGACCGCGGTGCTTCGCGCCTCCTCCGGTTCGGGCGGATTCGGCACCTCCGGCTCCTCCAGCGGGCTGTTCAACCTGGTAGGGAACAACCTTGCCCGGGCCAAGGCGGTTCAGCTCGGGGACGGCAGGCTGCTCTCGTTTGTCGAGGTGGAGGATCTGCCCCAGGTGCGGGTGGACATCCGGCTCTACGAGGTCAACCGCACCCGCCTGCGCTCCTTCAACCCGAACCTGACCCTGATCAACTCCGACTTCCAACAGGGCGCCTTCCTGCCGGGCCCGAGAGCGGTGGCGGTCCAGGGAGGGAATGCGGCCCAGGTCGGCTCGATCGGCTCCACGGACGTACAGAATGTAATGTCCTTCCTGGCGGACGGGTTCACGAATCACCTCCAGATCGCCGACGGCAAGCTGGCCATCGACATGGCCTTGAACCTGATGGAAACCGAAGGGATCGCCCGGACCCTGGCCCGCCCGTCGATCACGGTGCTCTCGGGTGAGCTGGCAGCCATCCAGGTCGGGGGCACCATCCCGGTGCAGGTGGCGTATGCACCCGCCTTCGGCGGAAGCGCTGAGGTGATTGCGCCTGGAGTGTTTACGTCGATCGAGTCGCTCGACTTCGGAGTCTCCCTGGCGGTGCGGCCGATGGTCAGCGATGACGGGACCATCACGCTGGATGTGGTTCCCCGGACCCTCTTCCCTGACGCGGACCTGACCACCTCCATCCGGCAGACCAGCGGCAACGTACTGCCCACCACCGCCTTCGAGGGGAAATCGCTGAGGACCACCGCCCGGTTGAAGGACGGGCAGGGGATGCTCATCGGTGGCCTGGTGTCAAAGAGTTCGACCAACAGCGCCTCGTTCATGCCCTGGTTCCAGGACGTGCCGCTGCTCGGCTGGCTGTTCCAGCGCTTCCGCCTCTCGGACGAGGAGATGGACCTGGTAATTGTCGTCAACCCCACGGTGATCCGGGACGTGTGTCCGGAGGTCTCGCTCTGGGCCTTCGAGGATCGCGCGGTCATGCTCGGCTGGTACCCCGAGGGTGACTGGGTGGAGGTTCTGCCCCAGGGTGAGGTCGAGTCCGAGGCGGAAGAGTGAGACTCGAGCCAAAAGGTTCGCGAATCTCACCCGCTTGCGTTGCTTTTGGTGTTAGCCTCGATGCACTGAAATAAGATGAACGGGTCCGTTCGAAAGTCAGAACAGGAGAGAGAAATGAGGTTTCTTGGACGGCTGCTGCGCAACCGCAAGGGCGCGGCGATGGTCGAATATGGGCTGCTTGTGGGTGGTGTGGCCCTGGTGCTGACCGCCACCGTGTCCGTACTGGGAAACAAGACCAACGACATCGTCGCGGCCATGGCGGCGGTGCTTCCAGGTGCGCACCCGGACGACAACAACCCGATCGCCGGCGGTGAACTGGTCGAGTTCGCCCCGAACGCGGACGGCAACATCGCCCTCGACGTGTCGAGCGCCGACGGCATTCTGGCGAACAGCAATACCGAACGTCTCGGGAACAACCTTGGCATCGGGGCCGACATCGTCGACCTGGTCGTCGAGGACTGATCCTCGTTCGGAGTCCCTGTTCCCGCGTTTTTCCGGCCGTGGCCGCCATTCCTCCACCGAGGATGGTTGTTGCGGCCGTAGCTATTCGCGGTCTGTCTGGGAGAGGAGCATGTTCTGGGCGGGACTCGTGGTCGTGGTGGGCGCCACGATCTTTGACCTGAGGACCAGGGAGATTCCGGACCTGTTTCCGGCCGCCCTGCTGCTCCTGGCGGCTCTGGCCTGCGCCTCCGGCCGGACCGGGGTCGGTTGGGTCTCCGCTGGAATCGGGCTCGCGCTCGCCCTGGTGCTGGGATTGGCCCTGTTCAGGACCGGCGGCTTCGGCGGCGGGGATGTCAAGCTGCTGATCGGGCTGGGTGCCCTGCTCGGCGCGAAGGCGTTTTTCCTCTCACTTCTCTACATCGGCCTCGCGGGCGGGGTACTCTCTGTCATCGCCCTGATCAGGGGCCAGAGAGAACTGGCGTACGGCCCGGCGATCGCGCTGGGCTTCTTTGTCTTCCTGCTGCTGAATCCGGATGCTGGGCATGCGGCCACGACCTGACCATCCTGCATCGAGAGGCGAGACCGGCGCGATCCTGCTGGAATTCGCGCTGGTGCTGCTGGTGCTGTACGTCACGCTGTTCGGCGCCCTGGAGCTGGGGCGGGCGATCTTCGGGGGACAGTTGGTCCAGGACGCGGCCCGGGTGGCCGCCCGGGAGCTGGCACTGGTTCCGCTCCCGCCCGAGGCGACCTTCGAGCAGGCGCTGCTCGACCCGCGGGTGAAGTCCCAGGTCTACGACTCCGACTACCTGGTGCTCGACCTGGATGGACTGCCGGGAGACCTGGACGACTTCTTCGCGACCCTGCCGGTGGTGAACCAGATGCTCCGGCCGCTGATGATCGTCGACGCGTACGCGGATGATGGGGGAGGTGTGGCGAGGCGGCTGCTCCGGTATCCGGGAGCGCTCCTGGCCGACCCCGGCTCGGCGACCGGCTTCACGGTCCAGATTCCGCGGGTGGTCAGCCGGGATGGGGACGGCGCCGAGACCATCCTCTGGATCCCGGTGGTGGAGGAGGTCAAGCCGTCCGGCCACTCGGAAGGGCCGTTCAGCATCCTGCCTGCCTCCGATCTCGACCTGCCGCGCGGCGTGGTCGCGCTGCGGGTGAACTATCCATATCAGGCCGCCGCGTTGAGCGGCTTCCGGGCCAGCCCGGAGGGGCCGTTCGAGAAGAACATGGCAAACTACATCGAGGCCCGGGACAGCCAGGTGGTGGCGCTGAACGCGCCGCTGGATGGCGCGGCGGTGCTGGCGAACGACGCTCCCGCCGGGACCTACGCCGGTCCGTATGGCCTGGGGCGGCAGCTGGCCATCATCAGGACCCTGCGCCCGTTTCGCAAACTGATCTCCGCGCAGGCGGTCTTCCGCCGCGAAGTTTTTGCAGTGAGAGAGGACCGCCGACGATGAAACCGAGAGTGACCCGCTTCCGCCGTTCACGCAAGGGCTGGTTCACACCAGGCGTTGTCTCCTCGGCCTTGATCGGCCTGCTCGGCATTCTGTCCGTGCTCTGGGCGCTCGGCTTCCTGGAGCTGGCGTTCCTGCCGCCGCCCTCCGCCTTCGCCAAGGAGCGGCCGGAGGACATGGTTCCGGATCGGAGCGGCCAGGTGGGGATCATGATCGCCGCTCGCCCGCTCCCCGCGTACACGAAGCTCCGGGCCACCGACCTGGCGGTCCACTACCGGACGGGCAGGGCTGTCAAGGAGCCGCTGGTGAGCGGCGAGAACTGGGCGGTTCTGCTGGACCGGGTGCTGACCGACGACGTGAGGGCCGGAGACGCCGTCACTCTCGACCATCTGTATCCACCGGGGACTCGAGAGGGAATCGTCGCCGGCATCCCGAACGGGAAGCGCGCCATGCGGGTCGAGTCGACACGGATCGAGGGGATCTTCGGACTGAAGATCCGCGACACGTTCGATCTGGTGGTGACATTGCCGCTCGACCCGAAGGAGCTGGGGGACTTCGAGGTCGGCGGAGTGTACGCGGATCAGCTGGCCATGGAGGCGGGCGCGACGAACTGGAAGAAGCAGGCGACCGTGCGGGTCATCGTCCAGAACGGGATGGTGGTGCAGCCGGTAGAGGCGCGCATCGGATCGATGGCCTCCCGGTCGATGGTGAGGGGGACCCAGATCCAGGAGCGGCCGATCACGGAGGTGGTGCTGGCGGTCGATCCGGACGAGGTAGCGCCGCTCACGGAAGCCCTGGCCCTGAACGCCGAGATCACCTGCGTGCCGCGCTCCGGCCAACCGAACGAGGACCCCGACACGGTCACGCCGGACCTCCGGCCGCGCACTCCGTTCTCGTCGGTCTCCGGCGACTCGGAGCTGGGCCAGCTCTCGCAGCCGATGACCGTCATCGAGTCGATCGCCGGCCAGGAGCGGAAGGTGGTGGCGGTTCCGAGAAAGGGGAAGTGACGCCGGCCAGATGATCCTCCACGAGCACCAGGAAGGAGTCCCGGCGTCCGGCGCAAGGGCCCGCGCAGGAATAGCTCCCTGTTTTGGCCGGCCCTCGCCGCCCCTGGCTGTGTTGCTCCTCCTCGGAGTATCTCGAATACACGGTCGTCGTCGCGCCTTGCCAGGAACGACGATTGCTCGCCCAAAACAGGAAGT
>JAZDLC010000036.1:0-12246 GCA_043802345.1 Planctomycetota bacterium
GACTGCGGGGCGGTGCCAGGCGGTCCTCCCTTCCGACTTCTCGAGCTGCGCGGCGTGGGTCGCCTTTGCCGGATCCTGCGGTCTTCTCTCCGCCGTCTCCGCTTCGAGCGCCTCCAGATTCCGCGCCAGGAGTTCCGCCGCCACCAGCGAGAGCCTCTCCGAGGCCTCCCCGGCGTTCTCGTGCGGCAGGAAGTCCATCGGCTGCTGGTCGATGACATCACCCGCATCGACCTCCTGCACCACGAACTGCAGGCTGACCCCGCCGGTGCGATCCCCGGCCTGGATCCCCCGGGCGATCGGCGCCGCGCCGCGCCAGGCCGGCAGGAGCGAGCCGTGGAGGTTGACGATCCCCTTCTTTCCCAGTTCGAGCACATGCCGCCCGAGAATCTGCCCGTAGGCGACCACCACGATCAGGTCGGGCTCCAGCTCTCGCAATCGCTCGACCGCCGCGGGGGCATTGATCCGATCCGGCTGGAACAGGGGCAGACCCAGCCCCCTCGCGCGCACCGCCACCGGCGTGGAAACGAGCTTCCTGCCCCGTCCCTGCGGCCGGTCGGGCGCGGCCACCACCAGCGGGATCTCATGGGCCGTCCCGGCCAGCATGTCGAGAACCGGCACGGCGAAGCTCGAGGTTCCGAGAAAGACGATCTTCATGATGGAACGCGGCGGCACCCCGAGGAAGGGGCCGCCGTCGTCTCCTGGCTGATAGGGCTTGCCTGCGTCCGGATCAGACTTCCACGCCGAGCTGCTCGTTGCTGATCTTCTTCAGCTCGTCCACGGTGCGGCCGCCACCGATCAGCCGGTGGACCTCCTCGCCGTTCTTGAACAGGATCAGCGTCGGGATCGCCGTCACCCGGTACTTCACGGCGATCTCGGGATGGTCCTGGGTGTTGTGCTTGGCCACCTTGACGATGCCGTTCACATCGGCCGCAAACCGCTCCACCGTCGGTGAAAGCTGCCTGCACGGCCCGCACCAGGGGGCCCAGAAGTCGACCAGAACCGGCTGTTTCGACTCCAGCACCTCCGCCTGAAACGTGTCGTCTGTGACCTCAAGAACATTCAGAGCCATGGCTTACCTCCGCATCTTCCGCCGAGACCTCGCTGGAGCTGCTCGGGAGACGCTCGCCTGTTGAATCCTGTGTGTTTTGATCCCCGTTCGCCAGATCATTCTCGTCGAGCTGATCCATAAACTCCAGCTCTTCCTCGGAGGCAGGAGCCAGCAGCTCCGCCTCCATGTTCAGGATCTCGTCCAGCGAAAGGTCGCGGTCATCCTGGAGCACGATCTCGATCGAGTCAAAACTGCCGGCCTGCTCGGACCGGACCAGCTTCCGCTTGATGAGCTCGAGGAGCGCCAGGAATCGACCTATGACCGTCGTCCGGTCCCTCTGCCCCTCGAATAGCCCAAGGAAGGTGATCCGTCCCCGGGTCCGGACCGAGCCGAAGACCTCCTCGATGTACTCCCGGAGCGGCTTTTCGTCGACGATCACCCGGGGGGCTCGTTGGATGCCGGTCTCCTGAAGCATGGTGGCGAAGGCGCGCACCAGGTCCCACAGATCGATCTCCTCCAGCTCCACCTCGGTCTCTTCCTCGGGCAGCCTGGGGGCGGTGTACGGGAAGACCTGGGACCGCCAGGCGGCCAGTTGCTCCAGATCGCGGGAGGCCATCTTGAACTGCTTGTACTCCAGAAGCTGCTGGATCAGCTCGTCTTCCGGATCGAGCTCCTCCTCGAGGTCGATCTCTTCCCCCGCCGGCAGCAGAGATCTCGACTTGATCAGCATCAGCGTCGAGGCCATCACCAGGAACTCCGAAGCCAGGTCGACGTCGAGGTTCTCGAGATTGGTCAGATACTCGAGATACCGGTCGCAAACGACCGAGATCGGGATCTCGTGGATCTCCACCTCTTCCTGTTTGACGAGGTAGAGCAAGAGGTCCAGGGGGCCGCTGAAGTTCTCGAGGCTGACCGTATAGGTCATGTCACAACCAACTCAGGCAGAGGTCGTACCACCAGTCGAAGACCGGCTGATACGTGTGCAGCACGATCGTGTTCATCACGCCGGTGATCACGAGCGCCAGAATGAGCAGGAATCCTAATGCATCCAGAGCGTAAAACGCGCGGCGGAGCGGCCCGGGAAGAAAGAATGCCAGCAATCGGGAGCCATCGAGGGGCGGAATCGGGATCAAGTTGAAGCAGGCCAGCAAGACGTTGATCTTGATGCCGAAGCGTACCCAGTAGAAACCCTCAGCCCGATGAGACAGGATCGGGTCGTCCCCTCCGGCCAGGAAGATCCATGCGCCCGAGAGCAGCAGCGCGAGCAAGACGTTCGTGGCCGGCCCGGCGAGCGCGACCAGGGCGAAGTCCCGGCCCGGCTTCTTCAACTGGTCGACCGAGACCGGCACCGGCCGACCGGCGGCGAAGAGGTAGTGTGACTTGCTCAGGATCAGGTAGGCCGGAAGCAGCACCGACAGCAGCGGATGCAGGTGCGGCAGGGGATTCAGCGTCACACGCCCCAGTTCCTTTCCCGTCCGGTCCCCCAGCCAGTTGGCCATGAACGCGTGGGCCGATTCGTGCAGGGAGACCGCCAACAACAGGACTCCGACCTCGCCGAGCAGGCGCGAGCTGAACTCGAATTCCGGCATCCTCAAACCTCTCCTGGGGGATCCTGCGGACCACAAGTGTAGTCCGCCCCGTTGAGATCCGAGATCACTTCTCGTAGGCTTGCATCGGGTCCCGAAATTCCAGGTGTTCCACGGCTAGTTCATTGGAAAACAACGAGTTGCAACGAGAGCCGCAAAAGGAAGAGGTGGCCCTGCGGACCCTCGCGGAGGGCCGGGCCGTCCTCGAGGCCGGCTCCCGCGGCCTGGCGCGCCTCGCCGGGCAGCTCGACGACAGCTTCGTTCAGGCCGTGGATGCCATCCTGGGGTCGTCCGGCAAGCTGGTGCTGACCGGCATCGGCAAGGCGGGGAAGATCGCTTCGAAGATCTCCGCCACCTTCGCAAGTACTGGAACACCATCGATTTACCTCCACCCCACCGATGCGCTCCATGGCGATCTGGGGCGGGTGGATCCGCAGGACATCGTGCTGGCGCTCAGCAACAGCGGCGGGAGCGACGAGGTCGCCCGCTTGATCCAGCCGCTCCGTTCCATCGGCGCCCGGCTGCTGGCGATCACGGCAGTCAAGGAGTCGACGCTCGGCCGGGCGGCGGACATCTGTCTCTGCTTCGGCCGCCAGGCCGAAGCGGGCCACCTCGGGCTGGCGCCCACCACCTCCACCACCTGCATGCTGGCGTTGGGAGACGCGCTCGCCATGGCGGTCCTCTCCCGGCGGCAGCTCTCTCCGGCCGAGTTCGCCCGCTTCCATCCGGGCGGCGCCCTCGGCCGCAGCCTGATGCGGGTGGAAGAGGTCATGCGCCGCGGCGAGCGGAATCCGGTGGCCGGCCAGGAAGAGCCGCTGATCCGGATCGTTCAGAGGATGACCTCCACCGAGGGGCGCCCAGGCGCCATCAGCCTGGTCGATGAAGACGGCATCCTGGCCGGGTTCTATACTGACGGCGATTTCCGGCGCGACATGGAGCAGATCGTGCGGGACGACGCCACCACCGACGCGCGCGCCCTCTTCCAGCAGCCGGTCTCGCGCTTCATGACCGCGAATCCGCGGACGATCCGCGCCGATCAACTGGTGGCCGAGGCGGTGCGCCTCCTGAGCGAGATGAAGATCGATCAAGTCCCGGTCATCGACGGAGACCGGCGGCCGATCGGGTTGATCGACGTGCAGGATCTGCTCGACGTGAGGATCCTCGGATGAGCCCCCCACTGATCCACCCCGCCGCCGTGGAGCAGGTCAAGCTGCTCCTGCTCGACGTGGACGGCGTGCTGACCGACGGCAAGCTCTACTACAACAACGACAGCACGACCACGAAGGCGTTTCATGTGCGGGACGGCCTCGGGATCGCACTTCTGCACCAGGCAGGGATCGAGACCGGCATCATTTCAGGGCGGGACGAACTGTCGGTCAGAAGGCGCGCCGAGGAGCTGGGCATCGCGATCGTCGTCCTCGGCGAGGGGCGCAAGGGCCGGGTGGTCGAGCGCCTGCTGAGAGAGCGCAATCTGCAGCCATCCCAGTCGGCCTACCTCGCGGACGACGTCAACGACCTGCCGGCCCTGGCGAAGGTCGGGGTGCCGATCGCGGTGGCCGACGCGCATCCCGACGTGCTCTCGTTCGTGCGCTACGTCACCCGTTCTGGAGGTGGCCAGGGAGCTGTCCGGGAGGTGGCGGACGCCATCCTTGGAACCGGGCGGGACTCGTTCCTCGAGCAGGAAGAGGTCGTCCAATGAAGAGCCGCGTGCTGACCAGATTCCTGCTGGTGCTGGGAGTCGGCCTGATCCTGGTCTGGATCTTCGGCATCGACTCCGATGAGGGTCTGCTGGGCAGGAAGAGCGAGCGGGTCAAGGTCAGCGAGGAAGAGGCGGCGGCGGCGGCGAAGGCACGCCGCGACCCCGACTCCGACGTGGCCGTGACCGGCGCGCTGATTCCGGTCCGGGAAGAGCTGAGCGACGAGCCGGGCGTGATGGTGAGGAAGTACACCGTCCGCATCGGCTACACCGCAAGCGGCAACTCGAAGAGGATGCACGCCGAAGAGGTGGCGGTGGACATCTTCAACGGCAAGGCCCCGCCGGAAGAGCGCCGGATCGCTCTCATCCATGGCGACGAGGCGCTGATCTACTTCGATTCCGCCCCGGATGCGGCGAACGGATTCAAGGGCGCCGCCATCACCTCCATGACGCTGATGAAGAACGTCGTGGTGGAGTACCTCGACAAGGACGGCGTTTCCCTCTCCGAACTCCATTCGGAGACTCTCGATCTGAGCGATGAGCGCTTCTACGTGGAGGGTCACGCCGTGATCCTCCAGGAGGGGCTCCGGGTCGAGGGGGATGAGCTGACCTACCTGAAGAGCGACGGATCGTTCTCGCTGGAGCGGAACGTCGTGGTGGAAGGGACGCGCTTCGCCCTCCCCTCGCCCGACTCCGGCAAGGCGGATTCCGGAGTGGAGCTGCTCGACCCCGCCGGCGAGGACGGGACCGCCGCGCTCAAGACGATCACTTGCGACGGTCGCTTCACCTTCGTGCCGGAGGAGGCGGCGGAAGAGGCGGAAGAGGTCACGGTGGCCGCCCCGGACGACACCCAGGTGGCCCAGCTCGGGGGCGGCCTGCTGACCTTCCGGGAAAACGTGGTCGGCGCCCAGGGGGAGACCGAGCTGTCCTGCGACACGCTGGAGATCACCCTCGCCTCCTTGCCCGCGGCAGAGGCGGGCGGCAAGAAGAAGCTCGAGGTGTCCCACGTTCTCGCCACCGGCTCGGTCAACAGGCCGGCGACCATGACCGCCCCGGAAGGGACGCTGCTCGGGGAGACGGTCACGCTGGTCAAGACCGACGCGGGCCAGGTGATCACGCTCGAGGGGGAGCCGCGAATCCTGAACGCTCGCATGGGCGGCTCGGAGTCGGGAGACGGCGGCTCGGTCTTCTCGGCCGGGGCGAAGAGCCAGATCCGTTTCCGGCCGGCCCCGGCTCCCGAAGCGCCGCCAGAAGGGGAAGCAGCAACGGCTCCGGCCGAGGAGTCGATCGTGCTCGAGCTGATCGAGGACGCCTACCTGCAGACCGAAAGCGAGGGGGAGGGTGACAACTTCCGGATCGAGGGGCAGAAGTGCGACCTGGAGTTCGCCCGCTTGCCTCCGGACGCGTCCGACCCGGAAGCGAAGAGCGGCTACGACCTGCGCCAGCTCCTGGCCACCGGATATCCGCGGGTCGTGATGAACTCCGCGGCCGAAGCGGGGGGCGTCCCCACGGACGTCACCATCCAGTCGCTGAGCAACCTGACCGACCTGACGTACACGCCGGCCGCCCCCGGGCAGGAAACCAAGGCGGTCTTCAGGGGCGAGACCGAGCTGGAGGTCAAGGAGGACGGAGTCGTCACGACCAAACTGACGTCGAACCGGCAGCTCACCATCCTGCTCGGCGTCGCCGACGAAGAGGGAGGGAAGGGCGGCTTCTCGAGCCTGGTGGCGGAGGGGGAGGTGGTCCTGGAGAACCAGAGCCAGAACGTCCACGGCACCGGTGACAAGATGACCCTCTTCCCGGTCGAGGAGGGCGGGTATCGCCTGCAGCTCGCCGGGATCCCGGGCGACCGGGCGGTCGCCACGGCGGGCGCGGAGGGGGAAGACCGGAAGGTGATCTCCGGCCTGCTGATCGACTTCGACCCGAAGACCGGAACCCTCCACGCCACGGGTCAGGCTCCCGATCAGGTGGAGGCGCACTTCGCCGGGCTCGATTTCGCCTCGGACTTCGGCGCGGCCAGGGAAGAAGGGGCCCCGAGTGAAGGCCAGGGTTTGCTGCTGTGCGACGACCTGTCGGTCCTCTCCGGGGAGGAAGGCGCCCCGCCGGTGGTCGACGCCACCGGCAACGTGGCGTTCGACGATCCGAGCCGGGACATCAGCGCCACCTGCCACCGCCTGTACTACGAAGAATCCCTGGGCGTGGCCCGGCTGTACGGCAACGAATGGAAGCCGGCGACCCTGACTCGCTCAGCCACACCCAAGAACATGGCCGACCCTTCCCAGGAAGCGGCTGCCCCACCCCGCACGGTCTCGATCTCCGGCCCCCTCCTGCTGCTGGAAAAGGAGACCGGCACCCTGACCTGTCCGGATCGCGGCATCGTGACGATGCTCAGCCCCGGCCAGGAAGGAGGCGGCAAGGCCCAGAAGATCACCGCCCGCTCGAAGGGACAGATCCGGTACTTCCAGGACCGGCTGGTCCTCCACCAGGAGGTGGTGATCGGCTTCGAGGAGGATGACTCCGAAATCCGGGCTCTCTGGTGCGACGTCGCCACGGTATTCTTCTCCGACAGCACCGTGGATGAGGAGCAGACTTCCGGAATCGGCGACAGAGCGGGCGGTTTCGACCGCATCGTCGCCGACGGCCGGGTCCACCTGGAGCAGATCGCGCCGAAAGATTTGATCGCCGAGGGGCAAAAACTGGTGTGGATTCGCGGCACCGATGATGAGGTGATGTTCCTGAGCGGCACCAATCCCCAGTGCTGGGTGGTCGGGCTGCTGGGTGACAAGAACGTACGCGACGAGGCGGACTGGTTCCGGCTCTATAGAAACTCAAACGAAGTGCAGGCGGAGAACGGACGCACCGTCCTCCTGCAGGAAGTCAGTCAGCGTTGATCCTGGGCTTCTGGCGGTTGGCGAATCTTCGAGACACGAAACGGATCGTGGGCGGTCTGCTCGTGGGTCTGGTGCTGCTGGCTTTCCTGGAAGAGGCCCGGGGGCAGGCGGCAACCGGCAAGGAGGCCACCGTGCCGCCGCCGGCGGCTGCGCCGCGGAAGTTCCGGCTCAACTACGAGGGGGCCAGCCGCTATCTGATCCGTGACGGCGATCCGGCGGTGGAGGATGCGCCGGTCGTGCTGGCCGTGGCGGGCGGCGCCAAGCTCTGGTTCGATGACTACTTCCTGACCGCCCAGAACATCCTGATCTGGGTCGACCCGGAGTCGCTCTCCAACGGCCACGGTCTGGCCGAGCCGGAGGAGTCGGACGACTTCCCCCACAAGGTGTCCTCGCCGCTGGAAGATCGGCCGGAACTCGAGTCGGCCTTCGCGGCCACCAGTACTCTCGAGGGGCTGCCGCCGAACGTGACCGCCGGCAAGGTGCGGGAGGTGTACGCGGAGGGGGACGTCTACATCACCCAGGGGAAGAACATGATCTTCCAGGGGGACAAGGCGTACTTCAACGTGATCGAGAACCGCTCGCTGATCGTCAACGCCGAGATTCGCACGAACATGTCGTCGCTGTCGCTCGACCCGGGCCAGCAGCAGGACGAGGAGAAGCAGCAGGCGGAGAACGAGAAGAACCGGCCGGCCCCGATCGTGATCCGGGCGGCCGAGATCCGGGGGGTCTCCGAGGGGCTGTTCGAGGCGGACCGGGCGACGGTCACCACCAGCACCTTCGCCAAGCCGGGGTATCACATCGCCATGGAGCGCCTCGTCTACGAGGAGCGGGCGGCTGAGCTCGGCGGCAAGATCTCCGGCTACGGGAACGAGTTCATCCTGGGCGATGTGTCGCTGCTGTCGCTGCCGTACTTCACCATCCGCACCGGCGTCCAGAGCCCGGTGCCGCTGATCGGCCTCTCCACCGGCTTCTCCAGCCGCTTCGGCCTGTTCCTGGAGACCCGCTGGGGGAACGTCTTCGATGACCTGGGGAACGAGTTCAACCAGAAGATGGGAGTCGAGGGCGACTTCAGCGGCGAGTGGTTCGCCGACGTGAATCTCTACTCGGCCCGCGGGTTGGGACTGGGCGGGGGCGTCAAGTACGAGACGCGGAAGAAGTACTTCGGCAAGACCGAGTTCTTCTGGATCAACGACATGTCCGGCAAGGACGAAACCAGCAGGAACCAGGACTACGCCGGTCCCCGGGGACAGTTCTGGACCCAGAACCGGATCTTCCTCCCGGATGACTGGCAGTTCGACGCCGAACTGAACTATGTCTCCGATCGAGGCTTCCTGAAGGAGTTCAAGGAACACCAGTACAAGGAAGAGAAGGCCCCGGAGACGGTGGCCTACCTGAAGAAACTGGACGGCGACACGGCGGTGTCCGGGTTGGTGCGGTATCGCTTGAACACCTGGCAGAGCCAGACCGAGTATCTCCCGCAGGCGACCTACGACGTCATCTCCCGGCCGATCGCCGAGTTCGAGAATTTCGGCCGGGCGCTCGACCAGCCGGAGCCGGTCCGCCTCTACTGGACCCACCGGTCCGAGGTGGCGTATGTCAACCGACTGCTGAGCGATGACGGCAACAAGGGAAAAAGGGATGCCGCGGGGTCGGCGTTCCGCATCGACAACATCGACCGGCTGAACATGCCGTTCGAGGTGGACGACTTCGGCTTCGATCCGTACTTCGAGAACCGCGCCACGGTCTGGGTCGGGGACGCCGACAGAGGCGGCGGTGGCGGCTTCCGTGAGGGGATGACCGTCGGCTTCAACGCCAGCACCCAGTACACCCGCACCGATCCGGACCTGGAGTCGGAGTTCTGGAACGTGCACGGCATGCGGCACATCGTGATCCCGAGCCTGCGGTATCGCTGGACCTTCCTCTCCACCATGGCTTCGAACGACCTGATTCCGTACGACTCGGTGGAGCACTTCGACGCGCTGCACGTGCTGGTTCCCGGCATCACCAGCCGCTACCAGACGAAGCGGATGACGCGCAACGGCCCGGAGACGGTCACCTTCCTGGAGTTCGAGTTCCAGCAGCCGCTCGTCTTCAACAACGCCCGTGAGAATGTGGACCTGCTCGGCGACCTGCACTTCCAGGCCCGCTGGCGGCCCGATCTGGACGAGTATCTGCTGCGGAACTCCCAGTTCCGGACCTCCGCGGACGTCAACTGGAACGACGGTTCCCTCGACACCTATCGGTTCGAGTTCCGCACCGAGCCGGGGCCTGATTTCTACTCGCGCATCGCCTATTCCTGGGCGCAGCGCGGTCAGGTCTCGCCCACCCTGGCGCTGGAGGGGTTCGCGCCGCGCGACCGGCGCAAGAACGATCTGAGCGCGCTGACGCTCGAGTTCGGGTACCAGGCCACCCGGTTGTGGGAATTCGTGGTGGTGCAGCAGTTCGACATGGGCGGGGGCGGAGGAGGACAGTCGCGGCTGCTGCTGCGGCGAAGAACCCATGACTGGATGTTCGAGTTCGGCATCGGCTCCGGCGGCTCCGGAATCGGCACCGGGCTCGGCGTGACGGTCACGCCGATCGCCTTCTTCCGGAGGGACGAGCGCGATCGGTACCAGTCGGCCCTCAGCGACGGGTACGACCTGTCCCCGATCTTCGACGAGCCGGAGTATGCAACAGGCAGCGCCTTCGGCTCCGACCAGGAATCGGACGACCGTTCCCAGAACCGGTGATGCCGTCTCGCGCTGAGACTGTCTCCCGGTTCAGCCTGCTTCTCCTCCCCTTTCTGTTCCTTCCCGCCTGCGGCGAGGATCCCCCGTTGAAATCCGGCTATGCCGGGTCGGAGTCTTGCCGTTCCTGCCACGAGGAGGCGTTCGTCCTCTGGGCGGAAAGCCACCATGGCCTGGCGGAGCGGCCGCTCGACCCGGCGAGAGATCGCGGCGCGTTCCCGGGGCCTTTCCGGATCGAGACCATGGGGTTGGATGGAGAGAACCGGCCGTTCGAGGTCGTGCGCGTGATCGGCGAGTTTCCCCTGCGCCAGTACCTGATCGAGGGGAAAGACGGCCGTCAGCAAGTGGCGGACCTCTCCTTCGACCCGCATCTGACCGAGTGGTTCAACGCCTTCGGCGACGAGAACCGCCGGCCGCATGAATGGGGTTTCTGGGCCAACCGGGGCATGACCTGGAACTCGATGTGCGCCGACTGCCACAACACCGACCTGAGGAAGCACTACGACTTCCGGACCGACTCGTACGCCACGACCTTCCAGGAGATGGGCGTGGGTTGCGAGGCGTGCCACGGTGAGGCGGCGGATCATGTCGACTGGCAGCAGCGGTACGAGGGAGAGAGCGGCGATCCGACCCTGTCAAACATGTCGCCGCCCGGTCCGCCGGCGGCCTGGGTCGAAACCTGCGGCGGGTGCCATTCACTCCGTTCCGAGCTCAAAGAGCAGTCCGATCGCCACGCGCCGCTGCTCGACTCCTTTCTGCCCGAGTTTCCGAACCTGGGCGACATCTTCTATGCCGATGGACAGGTCCGGGGAGAGAACTACGAGTACGCGCCGTTCCTGATGAGCCGCATGCATTTCAAGAACGTCGTCTGCTTCAACTGCCATGAACCGCACGCAGCAAAGCTGCGTCTACCCGACAACGAACTCTGCCTCACCTGTCACCGGGACGTGCTGCCGGAGGGGCTTGTCGCGCTCGACCCGGCGGAGCACTCCCACCACGACATCACCCAGCCGGGCGGGCAGTGCGTGAACTGCCACATGCCGCTGACCACCTACATGCAGCGCCACCCCCGCCGGGACCATGGCCTCACCATTCCTGATCCCTTGCTGACGCTGGAGACCGGCACGCCGAACGCTTGCAACCGCTGCCACACCGACCAGACCGTGGAGTGGGCACAGGACGCCGTCGTGGAGTGGTATGGCGAGAAGATGCAGCGGCGCACCCGGGAGCGGGCCCTGCGCGTGGCCCGGGCGAGAAAGAACCCGCAGGGTTCCGTTGAAGAGCTGGTCGCCGCCCTGCCGACGGAAGAGCAGCCGGCCTGGCGGGGGATCACGGCGACCCTCCTCGGCGGCGCGCCCGCGAGCCGTCCTGCACGGGAAGCCCTGGGCCGCCTGCTCGAAGATGACAGTCCGCTCGTCCGCACCCTGGCTGCCAAGGCCCTGCCATACCCCGCCCCCGAAACTCGAGCAGCGCTCAGGCGCCTGCTCGACGATCCGCTCCGGGCGGTTCGGATCACCGCCGCCTGGACCCTGCGGTCCGAGATCGATCTCTCCTCCCGGGCCGGCTCCGAGCTGATGGATTATCTGCAACTGAACTCCGACCAACCGTCCGGGGCGCTCATGCTCGGCTCCCTGTGGCTGGAGCGGGGGGATCCGCGCGCCGCGGTCCGGTACTTCGAAAAGGCCTCGCTCTGGGAACCGTACGCCGCCGCCCCCCACCAGAATCTGGCCCTGGCCTTGAGCCGGCTCGGCCTGCCCCGGGATGCCCTGCTCCACTGCAAGAAAGCGTGCGAGCTGGAACCGAAGGATCCCGAGTTCTGGTTCTCCCTGGGACTGGCTCACGCCGAGCTGGGCGAGACAGAGCAGGCCTCCGAGGCTCTCGAAGAGGCCACCCGGGTCGATCCGAACTTCGACCGGGCCTTCTACAACCTGGGTCTGGCGAAAAGCCAGGCCGGCGACCCGTCCGCGGCCCTCTCCGCCCTGGAGCGGGCCACCGCACTCCGTCCCGACTCCGCCGACTACTGGTTCGCCCTCGCCGCCGTCGCCCGCGACGCCGGCCAGACCGACCGCGCCATCGCCGCCTGCGAGCAGGCCCTCCGCGTCGACCCCCGGCACGCCGGAGCGGGGGGACTGCTGCGGTCGCTGCGGCAGTGAGACGTAAGGGCCCGCGCAGGAATAGCTCCCTGTTTTGGCCGGCCCTCGCCGCCCCTGGCTGTGTTGCTCCTCCTCGGAGTATCTCGAATACACGGTCGTCGTCGCGCCTTGCCAGGAACGACGATTGCTCGCCCAAAACAGGAAGT
>JAZDLC010000037.1:0-8183 GCA_043802345.1 Planctomycetota bacterium
CGGCGCGGCCGAGCCGCGGGGAGCCGCCATGGTCCGCTGGATCCAGGCGGCCCTCGGCTGCCTGGCGCTGGTGATGGTCTTTCTGCTGGCCCGGTCCCGTGGCGGAGACCTGGCGGGCGCGATCGCTTTCCTGGCCCTTGCGATGTATGCGCCGGCGACTTTCCACGAAACCAAGCTGCTCGACACCGTCCTCTCGCTCTTCCTGACCCTGCTGGCCTGCGTTGCTCTCGATCCGCTGCTGAGAGGAGGTAAGGGCCGGGGCGCGGCGCTCGGAGCGGGATTGCTGGTCGGCGTCGCGGCGCTTTGCCGCTCCGCCAACCTGCTGCTGGCGGTCCTGGCCGCCGCGGTGCTGCTCGGGCGCAGGAGATGGGCCAGGGCCGCGACGCTCCTTCTGGGAGCGGCCGTCCCGGTCCTTCCGGTCGCCCTCTGGAACGCGTCCGCCAGCGGCGACTTCATTCCGGTGAACTACAGCGAGGGGCACACCTTCCTGGTGGGGAACAACCCGAACTGCCGCGGGATCTACAACCTTCCCGAGGGGTATCCGGACGGCGTGCTGGGGGAGCGCCAGGTGGAATTCGAGCGAGCGCGCAGGGAGCTGGGAAGGGAGCCGAGTCCCGGCGAGCAGCGGGACCACTCGTATGCGGAAGGGTTCCAGTTCCTGCGAGAGCATCCGCGGGCCGTGCCGGAGTTGCTGCTGAACAAGCTGCGCTTCGCCCTCTCTTCCTATTCCGTGAATGACAACTACTCGTTGGTGCGGGAACGGGAGCGATACGGCATGCTGACCTGGTTCCGCCTGCCTTTCTCGCTGCTCGTCTTGCTCGGCCTGGGGTCGTTCTGGTTGCGTCCCTGGTCCGCGTGGGGAGCCGTGGGCCTGCCCGTGGCGGTCACCTTCCTCCTGCTGCTGGCCTTCTATGTGACCGAGCGGTATCGGCTGCCGATGGTGCCTTTTCTGGCGGTCGCGGCGGGGGTGGGGCTCGCGGACCTGCTGCGGAGGGAGCGGCGAAGGGGGGTGAGCCGGGCGGCCTGGCTGCGCGCGGCCGTCACCTGCGCCTGCTGCGGTGGCTTCCTGCTGGCGGTCCCGCTGCCGGTGCCGGCCCGGGACCTGGCCCATTCCGAGCGGCTGTTCGATCTGACCCTGGATGTCCATGCGGCGCGGCGTCTTCAGGAACTGGGGGAGTTCGACCGGGCGGCGGCGATTCTCGCGGTCGCCGTCAGGGACCATCCAGAAGCCCCCGGTCTGGAGAATGAGTTCCTCGCCCTGGTTGATGGCAAGACACGCCAGGAGTTGGCCCGGATCGCGAAGGCCGCCCGCGCGGCCGCACCGGGTGCCCCCCGGGTCGAGGCGCTGCTCCGCCTGGCCGGCGGATAGCAGCTCAGCGAAAGACGAACGCGCGCACCTCGTAGCGGTAGAGGTCGAAGCGCTTGACCCGGATCTCGAAGGCAGGGAGGGACCTTCCTTCCAGCAGCCGCAAGACGCCGGGGTCGTCCACGCCGTGAACCTCCCCGCCCTCGACCGGCAGCAGGAAGACCAGCGGTCTGGGGCCGCCGAGGAGAGCTTCCACCTGTTCCAGGTCGGGAGGGAGCATTCGGATCGGACGATTCGAGAGCCACTCCAGGGGCGTGGGAGTGGAGGTGTAGACGGGGGTCTCGGGCGGCAGGACCGGATCGAGCGCAGCGAGTCCCTGGAGCGCCGGCGGCCAGGGAAAGCGCTGTCCGCTCTTCAGATCGGAAACCAGCACCGGCAGGTTGACCGCGATGACGAGGCCCGCCATTCCCAGCACGCCGAGCGCGGAGCGCGAGGACAGCCGGTCGGCGCGGGCCACGCGGTCGAGCGTGAGGAACAGGAGAGCCACCGCGACGGGTGAAACCGCGGCGAGGACCGAAAGACGATGGAGTTGACCGCCGTCGACCCAGAGGGCGGCCAGGATCGCGAACGGCAGGAGGATGGCGAGCCTCCGGCCCGTCCGGTGGGAGAGGCCGATCAGGGCGAGGGGCGCTGCCGCGTAGCCGACATGGTGGATCAGCAGGCAAGCAGGGCCGAACCAGGAACCGCACACGGAGTCCCAGGCTGTCAGCGTGGCGTCCCTGGGGAAGGCGGCGATGGCAGTGCGGTCGGCGGGGATGGCGAACGCCAGCACGACGGCCGCGAGAGCTCCCACCAGGAGCCGGGCCTTTCGCCCCATGGGTGGGGCGATCAGGAGCAGCGTGAGCAGCGCGCCGGCGAGGGCCAGCGGCCCGCCCGGTCCCGCCTCGCGCGAGGCGGCGATCGAGAGCGGGTCGGACAAAGCGACCGCGGCGCCGGCGACAAGGGTCGGCCGGGAGACGCGCGCGAAGAAGGCGCCGCAGACGATGCTGGCGGCGAGCGATCCGCACAGGGCGCAGACGATCCGGGAATAACGAAACTCCGCGAGCGGCAGCAGCAGCGACTGGAAGTCGCCCGAGGCCTCCGCGGCGGTCGGGGGCAACCAGGTGGCGCCGTGAGTGCGGATGGCCAGCGCGATCAGGAACAGGGGCAGCAGCCACCGAAGTGACTTCATTCGGAATGGACCTCGAACAGCTGAAGGCCCCCTCCTCCCGCGGCCACCGCCACCAGCCGGCCCTGAACCGCCACGTCCCTGGCGGTTCCCTCGATCGCGACCCGGGCCGCCAGCACGGGAAGGTCCGGTTCAGACAGGTCGATGAGGGTCACCCCTTCGCCCACCGCAGCGGCCACGCTGCCATCGCAGGAGACTGCCCTCACGGAATCCACGTGGAGCGAGATGATCCGGGACGGCTCGCCTGTCGGACCGACGGTGATGACCCGCACGAAGTCCCCGTGGGCCAGCAACAGCAGGTCACCCGTGAAAGCCAGATCGGCTCCTCCCTCTCCCGGAAACTCCGTGCGCGAAAGCAGCCGGCCAGAGGGGATCTCGAGCACCACCAGGGCGTTGCTGGTTTGACCGTAGCCCAGCCAGAAGTCGAAGTCGTCGCTCTGGCCGAAGGCAAACAGGCGGTCCCGGCCGGCGAGCACCGAGAGGGCGCGGTCCGAATCCAGGTGATGGCTCAGATCGACCAGCGAGTCGCTCATGCCCCGGCCGAGGAAGAGGCCCTCGTCCCCGCCGGCCAGGGCGAGGCTGTCGCCCGCCACCGAGAGATCACCCGGCTCTCCGATGCTCCGGCGAATCGTGCGCCGCACACCCGGCTCCCTCGGGTCGATCACGTCGACGGAGGTGACGCTGGCAGGGCCGGCGAACCAGCCCTCCGGAACGTCCAGCACATACAGCAGGTCGTCGTCCACGCACAGGGCGCCGGCAGGCAGGTCATCCAGGGTCGCCACCACCTCCGGCTGGGAGGGATCGGAGACATCCACGATCCGAACGCCGTCCGCGCCGCATCCCACGAAGGCCAGGGAGCCGTAGAGGAACACAGTAGAAGCCTCGGCCGGCGCGACACTCAGGGAACCGACCTGCGCCGCGCTCAACGAGCCGGTTGGCCCGGCGGTTTCTGCGGCGGGTGGTGGGGTCGAGCAGGCTGCCAGCAGAAGGCATAGCCCCGGAGTGATGAACCAGCGGATCATGATGGGGGATCGTAGCCCCCACGGGAGCTGCACGGAACGGTGAAACTACCCCCGAAGTGAGCGAGTCGCCTCTACTTGCATCGCACCAGCAGCTCCCGGTGGTCCGACGGGAAGGCGCCCGACTGCTCGAGGTCGGTGAGAAAGCGGTGGCCATCCGTGTAGTAGCCGGCCGTCCGCCGAATCCCCGGAGCGATCCCCGCGAAGTGGTGATTGAAGGCAGCCATGAACAGCTCCCGCGTGTACTTCGCCAGGATCGAGGCCAGGGCTACCTCCAGCCCGTGCTGCTCACCCTTGACCTGGAAAGTCAGCTTGAAGCCGCCGTCCGGTTCCCCGACCTGGTAGGACGCTCGCTCCCGCTCCTCGCTCAGGATCTTCACGCGGGCCATCGGGAAAGCAGCCTCGATCAGGGCTCCGTACCGCCTGCGTCCGCCATGGCGATCGCAGAGAATCCGGACCGGCCGGTGCCGCCGCACCAGATCCTCGATCAATGACGCGTTCTGATCGAACAGTACCTTGGCCTTGGAACCGGCGCGTCGCGTCAATCGGTTGAACTCCCCGGTCAGGAGCGGCCGGAGCCGCAGCAGCACCGGCTCGACCCCCGCCGAGTCCGCCCGCAGGCGGAGCCGCTCCGCGGCCCGCAGGATCGCGTCGGTCCCGGCCCTGAGCGGGAGGGGCAGGGAAGGGAGTGATTCCGCGTACCAGGGGTACCGCTCCAGTTGGAGACCCTCACGGTCGCAATGAAGCCCCAGGAAGTCGCCAGCGGTCCGGGGGAGCCCGCCCGAGGCGAAGCACGAGAATGAGAGAGCCACGGTTTCCAGCGGCGCGAGGTCCTGGCCACTCTTGTACAACTGCTTGGAGTCGAGCACCGGCAGCCCACCCGCCTCCGGCCCGGAAGCGGCGATCCGGCTTTCCACGGCGCCGGCGAGCCTCTGCCAGAGGTCATTTCCTTCCTCCGGGGAGGTCCGGAAGGAAGCCAGGCCGACCACCAGCGGACCCAGCACGGGGCCGTAGCCCGCCTCGTCGATTCCGGCGAGAATCACCGGTTTATCCTCAAGTCGCGTGCGTTCCCTTCCGAACGGAACCGTGGGGGCCTGTCCAAAGGAGCTCGCGCTTGCGCTGTCTGGTCGCGGTTGATGACGCCAGGATTCGAGACGCCGTCGGCACGGCCGTGCGCGCCTTCCCGGACGTCGAGCCGGATATTGTGGATGTGGAGCAGGGGCGCCTGCTGCTCAGGCGCCGGCGGTACGATCTGGCGCTCACGACCCTGCGCTCGGAGTCGAAGGAATCGAAAGCGTTGTGGGAGGCGTTGCTGGCGGTGACGCCGAGGATCGAGCTGGTGGGGCTCACTCCCAGAACGGGACTTTCCGTCCACCGCGCCGACAGGAGCCGCCTGCATCTGTTTGCCCTCCTCGGGACGCCGCTGGACGCCGTCGAGCTGTACGGAACCCTGCGCAGGCTGCTCGATCGGCTCAGGAAACCGCACCCATCGAATAGCGGCGGTACGCGCGCGTAAAACCGACCAGCCCCACGATCAGGATCGGGATCGAGATCCACTGCGACGTCGACACGCCGAAGTACATGCCTCGCTCCACGTAGTCGCCCCGGAACATCTCGCAGATCGACCGGCCTACGGGATAGAGGATCAATGCCAGGAAGAAGACCTGGCCGCGGAAGCGGCGATGCCGGGCGACGATGCTCAGTATGACGAAGATCAGGAATGCCTGGAGCAGCATGTACAGCTGGGTCGGGTGGAGCGGTTGCCCCCGGAGCGGCTCGGGCAGCAGTGACTCCTTGATGTCCGGAAAGGTCACCGCCCAGGGGAGATCGGGGGCCACCCGGCCGTAGTCGTCTCCCACGAGGAAGCAGCCGATCCTGCCGATCGCCTGGCCCAGCATGGCCGCGGGGAGGCAGATATCGCCCAGAGTGATGAAGTCGATGCGGTGGCGCTTCGTGAACAGGAAGCCGGCCAGGAACGCCCCCAGGAAGCCTCCGTAATAGACCAGGCCGCCCTTCCAGATGTAGAAGACCAGCATCGGATCGTGGGAGAAGTCCTTCTTCCAGTGAACGATGACGTACAGGGCGCGAGCGCCGAGGATGCCACCGGCCATGATCCAGATCAGCAGGTCGCCGATTCTCTCCGGCGCGACCAGTTTGGATCTTCTGGCTTCCCGCGTGGCGACCACCATGGCCGCAAGGAAAGCAAGCGCCACCATGACGCCGAAGGACCGGATCGGAATGCCGAACGGCTCACCAAGTATCGGATACATGTACGCTTTCCAAACAGGACGTGCCGGATCAGCACACCAGGAGTGGACTTCCGTGGGTCTCGGAGCATCCTAGGCACTTTGTGGACGAATGGAACTCGGCTTCTGGGAGGGAATAACGGGAGGGATCGGGGCATTGTTGGTGTTTTCGCGCAACGAGCTCGAACTGGCACGCCGTTTGTTTCTGGTCTCGTGCTGGCGCACAAAGCTGGCAGCGACAGAACAAAGAACAGATTACTGGCTCCCCAGGCCATTCGGATTCAACGAGAAGGGTGCCCATCATCGTTCCGAGAGCGGTCGGACCTGGGGGGCCAATTTTCTATCCAGAGAACGGTCGCTCAGGCGGGAATCACCATTCCCTTGATCACCCCGTCGTAGACCACCTTCCCATCCACGTACCCTTGAGTGTCGAAGACCCCCGAGGTCTGCCGGAGCTTCCGCGGACGCGCGACCAGGACCAGGCGCTGGCCAGGCAGGACCGTCCCTCGAAAGCGCACGTCCTCCAGGCCCGCGAAGCCGAAGAAACGGTTCTCACCGTTCTTCATCACCTTGTCGAAATAGTAGCCGCAGAGCTGCCCGGCCGACTCGACCATCAGCACGCCCGGCATCAGGGGGCGACCGGGGATATGGCCCCTGACCCAGAACTCGTCGTCCCGGGCGTCGTGGTAGCCGACGATGATCCCCTCTTCGGGGTCGAACTTGCAGATGCAGTCGAGGAGCGCCATCTCGTGACGATGAGCCAGAACCTGATAGATTTCCTCCCGGCCTACAGCGGTGTGCGTGATATCGACGGCGGAGATGTCGGCCAGTTCGGTTACGGGCATGTGGGCGCTCCGGGAGATGGGCGAGTGGGGGAGAAAACAGACCGGGATTCCTCGCTCCGGTCAAGGGAGAATCCTGGCACACGGTTTGGCCTTTGCATTGCGTTGGCCGCTTTCGGGCTGCTACCCTCTTCCTGATTCACCGGACTCATCCAATCCTTCGAAATGGCTGATCTTTCGGACTGATGCGTATTCAGGCGCAGGTCACCCTCCCCCCCAGCAACCCCGGTTTCTCCCATGAAAAACGCCAGCCGCATCCGCCCGATTCTGTCCCAAACGGCCGCTCTCGCCCTGTCGATTGCGGCGCTTTCCTGTGGCTTGAGCTCCGAAGCCCGGTGCGGCTCGGCGGCGGACGAGAAGCCCAGGGTGGTGCTGCTCGGCTTCGACGGCGTCGATTACGTGCTGGCCCAGCAGTGGATGGAAGATGGGGAACTGCCCCATCTGAAGCAACTGGCCGAGCAGGGGACCTTCTTGCCGCTCGCGACCGCCAACCCCGCCCAGTCGCCAGTCTCCTGGGCGCTGGTGGAGACGGCCTCCAACCCGGGAAAGACCAATATCGGGGACTTCGTGCGGCGCGACTTCACCCCCTCCGGCGACCCGATGCCGCGCCTGGCCGGGGTCCAGGTCCGGCAGGAAGGGGTCCCCGCCGATGAGCTGGGCGACTACTATGTGCAGCTCTCATCTCTGGAGAGGCTGCGCCTCTCTTTGGGAATCGGTCTCAATCGGCTGCTGGCCCTGGGACTGCTGTTCGGCGCGTTGCTGCTGATCGTGACCATGCTGTTCAGGGTCGTGCTGCGCCTCAACAACTTCGTGAGCCTCGGCGTCGGCCTGCTGGTGGCCGCCGGCGGCACGTATGGCGGGCATGTGTATGTGAGTGGATTGCCCACGAAGTACCCCGTCTCGGAGAACGAGATGCTGGGCGAGAGATTCTGGGACGCGCTGGGCAAGGCCGGAATCCGGGTCAAGGGGATCGATATTCCAGCGGCCTTCCCGTGCTCTGCCCATTCGAACGTCAGCATCCTGGGCGGCCTGAACACGCCTGACATCGCCGGCGGAATCGGCTCCTGGTACATCTACACCAACGACGAGTGGAGCATGAATGAGGAACGCACAAGATCCGGCGGAACGGTGTTCAAGCTCTGGGAGGATGACGACGGCGTCATTCGGGCGAAGCTCAAGGGGCCGGAAGACTTCGTGAAGAAGTACGGCTTCCAGGACAGAAAGGACGCGCTGACCGCGCGGCTCGAGAGCGAGGGTCTCGACCAGAAGAAGCGAGGCGAACTCCAGAAGGAACTGGACAAGGCCAAGAGCGAGGAGCGGACCTGGAGCCAGTACGAGCGGTACAAGACGACCGAGATGGAGGTGCGGCCTGACTTCAACCGTCGCGTGGCGAACCTCACCATCGACGGGCAGAGCCAGGACGTGAAGCAGGGAGAGTATTCCGATTTCTTCCGGCTGTCGTTCGAGCTCACGCCGAACAACCGCATGCGTGCGCTGGCCCGGGTTCTCGTAAAGGAGTGTTTCATCGGCGACGAGGAGGAG